>JAICSK010000093.1 GCA_025936915.1 Nocardioides sp. | reverse complement strand
GCCTCCATGCCGATGATCGGCTTGATCCCGGCCGCGGTCGCCTTGCTGTAGAAGTCGTAGGCCCCGAACACGTTGCCGTGGTCGGTCATCGCGATGCTGTGCATCCCGAGCTCCGACGTACGCCGGAACAGGTCGTCGAGTCGGGCCGCGCCGTCGAGCATGGAGTACTCGGTGTGGACGTGGAGGTGGACGAAGTCACCACCGGAGGTGGACGCGGACCCGGACGACATGGGTGGGGAGGTCCTCCTCAGCGGCACGAGCGAACGTCTTGGCAGCGGTCGGGCAGGCAGGACGGACGGCCTGGACGGACCAGCTGGGGGAAGGACGCCAGCCTACGCGACCACGCGGCGGAGTCTGTCACCACGCGCCGACAGTCAGGCCCGACGACCCGGGTGCCCGCCGCGGCCCGAGACGAGGTAGGCGCTGACCAGCACGAGCAGGCATCCCAGCAGCTGCGGCGGGCTCGGGCGTTCCCCGAGCACGACCGCCGCCAGCACCAGCGCACCGACCGGGGTGAGGAGCAACAGGGCTGCACCGACAGCTGCAGGGAGCCGGGGCGTGGCCAGGGCCACCAGGAGCCACCCGGCCACCTGCCCGGCGGCGGCGACCAGGACCAGCCAGCCGATCTCGTGCCATCCCGGCAGGAGCTCGAGGTGACCCCAGAACGGTCCGACGACCAATGCGGTCACCGCCGCCGAGCCGATGACCACCTGGTAGCTCTGCACCACACGCCCCGCGCCTCCCCCACGTCGGAGGAGGTGGAGGAAGCCGGAGTAGCACACAGCGGCGAGCAGGGCGTGCACCGTGCCGGCCTCGGGGTCCGAACCCCCGACTCCTTTCTCCCACACACCACCGGCGAGCACGATCCCGATGCACATCACCGGGAGCAGGGCCAGGAACCGTGGTGCCAGGGGCTCCCGGTCCACGACAAGGGCGAGCAACGGCACGAGAACGACCTGCGCGTTCACCAGGACCGTGGACAGCCCGGCACCGACCTCGCCGATGGCCTGGGTCCACCAGAGGGCGTCGCCGGCGAAGAGGATCCCGGCCGCAACGGCGTACCAGACCTGGCGGCCATCCGGTCCTCGCTCGTGCCGGCGCTCGACCAGGACGAGGGGCTGCAGCATCGGCACGGCGAAGAGACACCGGTAGAGGGTGGCCGTCGCCGGGCTGCTGCCGGACAGGTCGAGGAAGACCGCCGAGGTGCCGACCCCGAGCGCACCCACGGCAAGTGACCACGACGGTGACAGTCGCGTGGGGGTTGCCGGTCGAGGTGAGATCAACCCAATTTCATCAGGCGCTGCAGGTGGTCGAAGCTCGGGTAGCTCTCGCTCCGGATCTTCTCCATCAGCACCTCGGCGTACTCGTCGGTCTCGTCGTCGCGCAGGATGCTCTCGATCATGTCGAGGTGGGTGGTGGACGGGTAGGTGTCGTTGCGCACCAGATCCATCATCCGCTCGAGGACCTGGGCGTGCAGGTCGTCCTCGCCCCTGTCCCGCTGTTGCCCGTGCCTCCGCCGTTCGCGCGCCATGTCCGACCTCCCGTCGTCAGGTTCCCGACGTACCCAGGCGGGGCGTCCCGAAACGAGGTGCCGCGCAACTGATCAGGATCCGAGAAGCGCGCCGTTCCGGGCCTGCCTAGGGTCGAGCCCACAGACGGTTCGAGAAGGAGAGACGAGATGGCGACGAAGCAGACCGGTCAGGGCGGGGAGGCCACGGGCTGGACCGACGAGGAACGCGCCGCGATGAAGGCGCACGCCGACGAGCTCAAGCGCGCGAGCGGCAAGGGTGCCGCGAAGACCGCGGAGGAGGCCCGGGCCTGCCTCGACAAGATCGCGGAGATGCCGGCGAAGGACCGGATGCTGGCCGAGCGGATCCACGCGATCGTGACCTCGACCGCACCCTCCCTGGCCGTGAAGACCTACTACGGGATGCCGGCGTATGCCCGCGACGGGAAGGTGGTGTGCTGGTTCAAGGCGGCCGAGAAGTTCAAGACCCGTTACGCGACCATGGGCTTCAGCGACCAGGCCGAGCTCGACGACGGGAACGTCTGGCCGACCGAGTACGCGATCACGACGCTCACCCAGGACGACGAGAAGCGGATCGCCGAGCTGGTGAAGCGGGCGGTGGGCTGATCCCTCCACACAGACGAAGATCCGACGTACCGGGGTACGTCGGATCTTCGTGTGTGTCGGCCGCGTCATCTCCTCCGCGAGCCACCAGGCTCAGTGGTGGAAGGCCAGCTTCGGGTGGAACCCGTGCCGCGACTCCTGGCGGGCCGGGCGAGTGCGCCGGCTGCGGACCAGCGCCTGGACGCCCAGGCCGAGCACCAGGACGGTGCCGATGGCTGCGAGCGTCAGGACCAGTGAGATGAAGAGCGCCATCTGGGTGGTGTCGTAGGAGACCATGTCCGTTGTCCGTTCTGCTCGGTGTTGCGGTGGGTTCCTCGGTGGAACGTGGTCTCACCCTCCCGCTCCCAGGGCCGGCCGTCTGTCACGGCACTGACAGATCTCCAGGTCTCCTGTGGCCCTCGACCGCCACCGAGCACGTCGTGTTGATGGCCCGGCGTCATCGCTTCCGGGAGTTTCTTGACGCAGAGCGGAGCCATGGGCGGTCGTTTCCTGTGACACGATCCGGGGTGGATCGCACCCACTATCAGGGGAGCGAGCCGACCTGCTCGCTCGGGTGCAGCGGATGCAGCTGGATGAGCGGTTCCTCATATCAGTGCGCTTCCGCGATGGACGGTCAGTTTCCGGGCTGGTAGGAGATGAGTTCCTCCCGGTCGGATCCTCCTGAGACATCGACGGCGAGGACCTCCGTACGCGTAGCGCCCACGTGCTGGTCAAGCCGGTGATCGACCTCGCAGATCACATCAGCACCGACGCCTACGAAGTCCCCGACCGGCTGGACGAGCGGGGCGGCCTGATCCACTCCACGTGCGTCTTCCCGTGGTGCACGAGACCTCCACGCCGCTGCGACAAGGACCACGGCGTCCCCTACGACGCCGGCGGCCCGACGTGCGACTGCAACCTCGCACCGCTGTGTCGGTTCCACGACGACCATCCTCTGGCGATCTCCGCCCGGGCTCAGGTTCCTGCGCGACCACACCGGCACGCGCGACGTCACCGACGGTCTCCCCGTCGCGTCGCTCCACGACCCGCCGGACCGGTAGCGACCACGCCCACACCCCGTCGATGTACACCACAGGCGGGGCCTCATGCACGCCACCGCCTACCCTCGGACCGTGCCCGCCTCCGGAGACTGCCTGATCTGCGACAAGCACGCAGCGGCTGACCCGGGGATCGAGGTCTGGCGCGACGGCATGGTGTACGTCGGACACCTGCCGGCGACCCCGACCGCGTATCTCGGGCACCTGTTCGTCGAGCCGCTGGAGCATCGGCCCGGGCTGGCCGACCTCAGCACGGAGCAGGGATCGGCCGTGGGCCGGGCCATACAGCGGGCGTCCGCGACCCTGCGAGCCGCCGGTCACGACCACGTCTACGCCTTCGTCTTCGGCGACCGGGTGCCACACCTGCACGTGCACCTGATCGGGCGGTACCCCGACGCCCCGACGGAGTATCGCGGCACGCGAGTCGACGAGTGGCCCGAGGCCCCACGCGGTGACACGTCCGCCGTCGCTGCCTACGTCGCCCGGCTGCGCGATCTCTGGGTCGCCGACGAGTCAACCTGATCCTGACTGCTGCTTCCCGCGCAGCTTCGGGAGCACACGCGGACCATCACCCACGTCCGACAGACGTCCGGACCTCACCGAGCTCGCGGCGCAGGTGCTCGTCGGTGGCGACAAACAGGCCCTCGGGGAAGTCCTCGCCGACGGCTTCGGCCAGGCGCCGCGCACGCGCGACGAAGGCATCACGGATCGCCTGGCAGGCAAGGATCACGTCGTCCGCGCGGAGCGCCGCGGTGGGCAGCGACGCCAGCTCCGAGCGCTGGTCATCGGTGAGGTAGGGGTTGAGCCGCTTCTGGCCGTCGGTCTTGTGGACGCCGTTCTCGGCCAGCATGAGTCGGACCAGCAGGTCGCGCAGCGCGCCGACTCCCCCATGGGCGAGCACCAGCTCGTCGCGCCCGAGGGTGACGACGAGGTTGCCCAGGAAGTAGAGGAAGAGCGTCACGTCGCCCGCGGGGTACCACGGCTTTCCGGCTGGTACGACGTCACGGCGATCCTCGAGCAACCCACCGGGGTCGTGCAGGATCCGGCAGGGGGCCGGCCGGCCCAGCCCCGACAGCGCATGAACGACGAGGTCGACGTGCTCCCAGCTCCTCGTCAGGGAGAACCCGCCGACCACCTCGCCACCGATCGGCTGGGACAGCACGAGGGGCCCCGCACACCGCTCGACGACGGTCGGCCACGCGTCGCGCCAGGTCGCGAGTCGGTCGTCGGCCACGGCGACGTTGAGGTCGACGTCACTGTGGATGTCGGCATACCCGGTGGCCAGGCTTCCCCCGAGCCACGCCGCGACGACCCCGGGCGTGCCGGGCAGAACGACCACGGCGGTCCGGACCACCCGGGCCTGCCAGGCAGCGGGACACACCTCATTCCAGTCGGTCACGACGGCGCCGTTCGCCAGGCCATCCGGATGTCCGGGGCCTTCTCCTCGTTGCCGGAGCCGTCGGTGCGCTCGACCTCGACCAGACCGCGGCGTTCGTAGAACCGACGCGCGCCGACATTGGACTCGAACACCCACAGCTCGTACCCGTCGGGATGGGTCGCTTCGACGACGTCCAGCAGGAGCGAGCCGATCCCCTGACCGGTGTGGCCGGGACGGACGTAGAGGCTGTCGAGGAACGTCGGGGTGCATGTGGCGAAGCCGATCACGGCCCCTTCTGACTCGGCGACCCACATCGTGACCTCCGGCTCGAGGATCCGGCGGGCGACGTAGGCACGGTCCTCGGCGTTGGTGTGCAACGCGGCCGGCATCATCGGGACGGCATGGATGCGGGCCAGGGTGTAGAGGTCGGCGATCGGTTCGGCGTCGTCGGGTGTCGCCTCTCGGACGACGACCTCGGCGAGCTCAGTGCGAGTCACGGATCACGTCCAGGGCATGCCCCAGGTCGGGTGGGTAGGGCGACTCGTACTCGACGTACTCCCCCGAGTCGGGGTGCTCGAAGCCGAGGCGTACGGCGTGCAGCCACTGCCGCTCGAGACCGACCCGGCGGGCGAGTGTCGGGTCTGCGCCATACGTCAGGTCGCCGACGCAGGGGTGCTTGAGAGCGCTCATGTGCACCCGGATCTGGTGGGTGCGGCCCGTCTCGAGATGCACTTCGAGCAGCGACGCGAACCGGTGTGCCTCGAGGGTCTCGTAGTGGGTCACGCTGTGTCTGCCCTCGGCCATCACCGCGAACTTGTAGTCGGCCCTGGGGTGTCGCCCGATCGGCGCGTCGATGGTGCCGGCGAGCGGGTCGGGGTGTCCCTGCACCAGCGCGTGGTAGACCTTGTCGACGGTGCGGTGCCGGAAGGCGTTCTTCAGCACGGAGTAGGCGCGCTCGCCCTTGCAGATCACCATCACACCGGACGTTCCGACGTCGAGGCGCTGCACGATGCCCTGCCGCTCCGACGCGCCGCTGGTCGCGATCCGGAAACCGGCGGCTGCCAGGTGACCGACCACCGTCGGGCCCGACCACCCGGGCGAGGGATGCACGGCGATCCCGACGGGCTTGTCGAGGACGACGATCGAGTCGTCGTCGTGGATGATCCGGATCCCCTCGACCAGCTCGGGCTTGACCTCGAGCCGGTCGCCGACGGTCGGCAAGGTCGCCTCCAGCAGCGACCCGGCGTGGACCCGGTCGCTCTTGCCGGCGGGCTCACCGTCCACGGAGACGAGCCCATCGGCGATCAACGAGGCGGCCCGGGTGCGCGAGACCCCGAACATCCGCGCCATGGCGGCGTCGACACGCTCTCCCGCCAACCCCTCGGGGACCGACACGACGCGTTGCTCGGCGCCGGCGGAGCCGCTCACGACCGTGCGTGACGGATGCCGGTGATGCCGATGCCCCGCCAGGTCTGGACGATGATGAGGAGGACCGCGGCGTCGATCAGCATGTCGGCGACGTTGAACACCGGCCAGTGCGGCAGCTCGAGGAAGTCGACGACGTGACCTCGGAGGAAGCCGGGCTCGCGGAAGACCCGGTCGGTCAGGTTGCCGCAGACGCCCGCCAGGAGCAGGCCGAGCGCCACCGCCCACGTGGGGTCACCCAGCCGCCGCCCGAACCGGAGCACCACCGCCGCGGCGACCACGGCGATCACCGACAGGATCAGGGTGTACGACGTGCCCGTGCTGAAGGCGGCACCCGGGTTGCGCACCAGGTCCAGCTGCAGCAACCCGCCCACGACCCTGACCGGGTCGTCCGGGGTGAGCCGGGCGACGGCGAGCAGCTTGGTGACCAGGTCGACCGCGTATGCGGCGACGGCGACAACGATGAACAGCAGCCGGTGCCGGGAGGTGGAAGTGGTCGGGTGCTCGGCGGGATCGGTGGAACTCAGCGACGTTCCTCGCGTTGCTTGCATGTCAGGCACAGTGTGGCACGCGGGAATGCCATGGACCTGCCCTTGCCGATGGGGTTGCCGCACGACTCGCAGATCCCGTAGGTGCCGTCGGCGATGCGGGCCAGGGCGCGGTCGATCTGGGCCAGCTTCTCGCGCTCGTTGTTGACCAGGGTCAGCTCCTGGTCTCGCTCGAAGCTGGTGGCACCCATGTCGGCCTGGTCGTGACCCGCGCCGTCGCCGGCGTCGCGCATCAGCCCGGCGAGCTCCTCCTCCTGCGCGGCGAGGGTGCGGCTGACGCGGGCGCGGTCGTCGTTGAGGTCGGAGATCACCTCGTCGATCTCGGCCTTGGTCCAAGGCTTCTCTCTCGGCAGGACCGGCAGGCTCGCGGGATTGACCCCGCCACGACGGGCCCGGGCGGGCGCCTGCTTCGCGGGCGGGGCGGCCTTGGCGACGGCGGCCTGGACGGGAGGGGCCGCCTTCTTCGCGACCGCTTTCTTCGCGACCGCTTTCTTCGCGGGCGCCTTCTTCGCCACCGCCTTCTTGCCGGGCGCGGCCTTCTTCGCCGGCGCCTTCGTCGCCGACGCAGCGTTCGTCGCCACCGCCTTCTTCGCGGGCGCCGCCTTCTTCGCCGGGACTTTCTTCGCGGGTGTCTTCGTGGCTGGTGCGGCCTTCTTCATCGGTGGCGCCTTCTTCGCGGGCGTGGCCTTCGTGGCCACGGACTTCTTCGCAGGCGCCTTCTTGGCAGGTGCGGCCTTCTTGACAGGGGCCTTCTTGGCCGGCGGGGTCTTCTTCGTCGCGGTCTTGGCGGGCGCCGTCTTCTTCGCCGGCGCCTTCTTCGTGGGCGCCGCGGCGCCGCCCTTCGCCGTCGTACCCGAGCCCGAGGAACGCCGCGACACCGCCTTGCGCGCGGCAGAGGCGGCCTTGCCGGCCAGTGACCGGGTCGTGCTGCGAGCCATGGGAACCTTCCGGGGCCGTGAAGCGCGCGAGCGGACGGATGTAGCGGTCTGCGGGGCGCCAGTGGGTGTCACCGTGCGACCGGAGGGTATAGCCCCGAACCGACACACTCAAAGCAGGCACGCCAGCCGGGTACGAGGGTCCGGCGACGACTCACCCCTCGGGGGGAGTACGACGGACGGCCGGCACCCGCAGGCGCCGGCCGTCCGAGAGACTGTCAGACCGAGGTCGTGGCTGTGTTCAGCCCTCGTCGTCCCCAAGGACTGAGCGGAGCCGCTTGGGCTGGGCGAGGCCCGACTCGTGCGTGGTGGGATCGGCCGAGCCGGAGGTCTCGAGGGCCTCGAGCTGCTGACTGAAGTAGGTCTTCAGGCGCGACCGGTACTCGCGCTCGAACGCCCGCAGGTTGTCGACCTCGTGGGACAGGGTGTCCCGCTCGCGCTCGAGGTCGCCGAACAGCTGCGCGCGCCGCTCGGCCGTCTCGGCGTCCAGCGACTGGGCGCGGCCACGCGCGTCGGCCTCGAGCTTGTCGGCGTTCGCCTTGGACTCGCCCTCGAGTCGCTCGGCCTTGGTGCGGGCCTCGCCGACGATCTTGTCGGCCTCGCTCTTGGCGTCCTCGACGAGCTGGTCGGCGTTGCGGCTGGCGAGCTCCAGCAGTCGCGCGGCCGCATTGGAGGCGTCGCCCACGGTCTCGACCCGGATCGTCTCGACCCCGGCCGGGACGGCGCCGACGGCGGGCGTCTGCTGGGTGGGGACGGGCTCCGGCTCCGGCTCGGGCGTGGCGGCTACGGGCTCCGGGGCGGGTGGCTCCGGCATCGGGGCCGACGCCGAGTCGACGGCACCGCTCTGCGCCGCGGAGAGCTTCGCGCGGAGGTCGTCGTTCTCTCGGGTGAGCCGGGCGAGCTCGGCCTCCACCTCGTCGAGGAACTGGTCGACCTCACCCATGTCGTAGCCCTCGCGGAGCCGGACAGGAGTAAAGCGCTTGTTGCTCACGTCCTCAGGCGTCAGCGGCATGACCTCACCCAATTCCTAGTTTCGCGGTGTACTGACAAGTCTTCGGTCGAACAATAGCCCCTCACCAGTCCGGACGGTGACTCACCGTCGGCCGGGATCCGCGAAGCCGGACTGCAGCGTCCGTGCAGGTCGCAGGGGGTGTCGGGTCAGCTCTGGTTGAAGAAGCCACCCTCGACGATGCGCTGCTTCTCCTCCGCCGCCACCGACACGTTGGGCGGTGAGAGCAGGAAGACCTTGGCGGTCACCCGCTCGATGGTGCCCCGGGTCGCGAAGACCAGGCCGGCCGCGAAGTCGACCAGCCGCTTGGCGTCGGCGTCGTCCATCTCGGAGAGGTTCATGATCACCGGCACGCCGTCGCGGAAGTTCTCGCCGACAGTGCGCGCCTCGTTGTAGGTGCGCGGGTGCAGGGTGGTGATGCGGGAGAACTCGGGTACGACGTCCGGCGCGGGTGCCGGCGCGTGACCGCGACGGCGCTGCGAGATGTCGGCCACCGGGGCAGGCTGCGCCTTCGACGGCACGGAACCGCGTCGAGGCCGGTCGGACACAGCCTCGGCGTACCCCTGCTCGTCGTACTCGTCGTCGTAGACGCCGGTGTCCTCGAGCAGGCCGAGGTATTCGCCGATCTTGCGCATCGCGCCGCTCATGGGTCCATCCTCCAGGCTCCTGGTGTGATTGTGACGCTACTTGATCGAGGGACGCGCACCGAGGATTGCCGAGCCGACACGCACATGTGTCGCACCCGCGGCGATCGCGGTCTCGAAGTCGTTGCTCATGCCCGCCGAGAGCCAGGACGCTTCCGGACGCGCGGCGACGAACCTCGCCCGCACCTCGGCCAGTCGGTCGAAGGCGTGCCGAGGGTCCTCGTCGAGAGGTGCGATCGCCATCAGGCCCCGCAACCTCAGCATCCCCGCGGCGTCGACGGCGTCGGCCAGGGTGGACAGCTCGGACTCGTCGGCTCCCGAGCGACCCTCCCGCCCGGGTGGGTCGAGGCTCACCTGGAGGAGCACGTCGACCTCGTGGGAGCGTTGGTGGGCGCCGCGGTCGAGGGCGTTGACCAGCTTGACCCGGTCGACGGACTCGACGACGTCGGCGTACGACGCGACCGCGGCGGCCTTGTTGCTCTGCATCCCGCCGATGAAGTGCCAGCGCAGGGCGACGTCCCCGTATGCACGGCACTCGGCGAGCTTGTCCGCGGCCTCGGGGTGACGGTTCTCGCCGACGTCGGTGACGCCGAGCTCGGCGAGCAGGTGGACGTCGGACGCTGGGAAGAACTTGGTCACGACGACGAGCGTCACGTCGTCGGGATCCCGCCCGGCGGCCTGAGCAGCCCGGGCGATCCGCCGGCGTACGTCGTCGAGCCCGGCCGCGATCTCGTCGCGGCGGATCATGGCCTTCTCCGGATGAGGCCCGCCTGGCGGCCCGAGCGGGGGCCCTCTCGGCGGTAGGAGAAGAGGTCGGCCGACTCGCGCGTGCACCGGGAGAGGTCGACCACCTCGACCCCCTCGCGTTGGAGCTGGGCGCGGACCCCCGCGCCGACGTCGAGCGACGGCGCACCCCACGAGGTGGTGGCGCGGGTGATCGGCTCGATGGCGGCGACGTCGTCCTGCAGGTCCTGCGGCACCTCGTAGCAGCGCCCGCAGACGTGCGGGCCGACCCAGGCCGTGACGTCCGCGGCGCCGAGCTCGCGCATCGCGGTCAGCGTCGCCGGCACGATCCCGGCCACCACGCCCTGCCGACCGCAGTGGCAGGCGCCGACCACCCCGGCGTCCTCGTCGGCGAACAGCACCGGCACGCAGTCGGCGGCCCGGACGCTCAGGGTGATGCCGGGCTCGGCGGTGACGAGGCCGTCGCCGATGCCGTGCAGGTGCCCGTGCACGTCGTGCCGAGGACCCCCGGGGCCGACCCGCACGACGTCGCGGCCGTGCACCTGACCGAGCTCGGCCAGCCGGTCGACCCCGTCCCCGGGAGCGAAGTCGGCCATCAGCAGCCGGTGGTTCTCCGCCATCGCGGACGGCTCGTCACCGCCCGACCAGCCGAGGTTGAGCGTGTCGAAGGGCGCGCCGCTGACCCCGCCGTGCCGGTCGGTGAAGGCCAGCTCGACGGGGCCGTGGGTGAGACGTGCGGCGTACAACTCCTTGATGATGACAGGGCGTACCTCGCCGGTGGCTACTTGAGGAAGTCGGGGACGTCGAGGTCGTCGTCGTCGAACTGCAGCTGCGGGCGCGGAGCCGGCTGCTGCGGCTGACGCGCACCGGCGCCGACCGGCTCGCGCTCCTGCGCGGACTGGGCAGGCTCCGACTTCCTCGCCGCCGCGGCCTGCGCGGCCTTCCGGGTCTCCTCCTGGCTCTGTTGGGGCTGCGGGGTGCGGCGCAGAGCCGACTCGTGCTCGCGTCGCTTGGGCATCCCGCCGTCGAAGCCGGCCGCGATCACGGTGACCCGGACCTCGTCGCCGAGCGCGTCGTCGATGGTCGCGCCGAAGATGATGTTGGCGTCGGGGTGCGCGGCCTGCGACACCAGGGCAGCCGCCTCGTTGATCTCGAAGAGACCGAGGTCGGAGCCGCCGGCGATCGACAGCAGGACGCCGTGCGCGCCGTCGATGCTCGCCTCGAGCAGCGGGCTCGAGACAGCCATCTCGGCCGCGCTCACCGAGCGGTCGTCCCCGCGCGCGGAGCCGATGCCCATCAAGGCCGAGCCGGCGTTGGCCATCACCGACTTCACGTCGGCGAAGTCGAGGTTGATCAGGCCGGGCGTGGTGATCAGGTCGGTGATGCCGCTGACACCTTGCAGCAGCACCTGGTCGGCCTGCTTGAAGGCGTCGAGGACGCTGACGCTGCGGTCGCTGATCGAGAGCAGCCGGTCGTTCGGGATGACGATGAGGGTGTCGACCTCCTCGCGGAGCTTGGCGATGCCCTCCTCGGCCGAGTTGGCCCGTCGACGGCCCTCGAACGCGAACGGCCGGGTCACCACGCCGATGGTCAGGGCACCGAGGCTGCGCGCGATCCGCGCCACCACCGGGGCCCCACCGGTTCCGGTGCCGCCGCCCTCGCCCGCGGTCACGAACACCATGTCGGCGCCCTTGATCACCTCTTCGATCTCGTCCGCGTGGTCCTCCGCTGCCCTCTCGCCGACCTCCGGGTTGGCACCGGCGCCGAGACCCCTGGTGAGCTCGCGCCCGATGTCCAGCTTGACGTCCGCGTCGCTCATCAGGAGCGCCTGGGCGTCGGTGTTGATCGCGATGAACTCCACGCCTCTGAGCCCCACCTCGATCATCCGGTTGACGGCGTTCACGCCGCCGCCACCGATGCCGACCACCTTGATGATGGCCAGGTAGTTCTGCGCTGCTGCCACGGTTGCGCCTCCGGTGGTCGCACCCGGCCGGCGGGCCGGACGACTGGTCGTCCCGTTCCGTCTGGGTACGACGGACGGCTGTCAGGTTCTGGGGAAGTCGCTCGGTGTGTCTTAACCGTCACCCTCAAGTGGAGGGTTATAGTTATGTCAACCTCGCGTTGGCGACGACGTTAGGGACTCGTGCGCCCGGAACTCCGCAGACACGCCGGGCGTCGGACGGTTCATCACGCTGAGTGGACGAAGCATCGCTCGGCCAGTGGAGTTCCGCACGCCAGGGAGGGGTTCACCCACTCAGCGTGATGAACCGGTCGGCCCACCGAAACGGTCACCGAGCACTCGTGACCGGCTGACCCGGGACGCTGACGTCATAGGTGTGGGCGGGATGCGCGAGCAGCCGGACCAGGACCTCGGCCTTCAACGACGACTGGGCGTCGCTCCCCCAGATCACGGTCGCACCCCCACGCATCGTCAGCGTCACCTCGTCGATGCCGCGGACGCCGACATGGTCGACCCGCGCGGCCAATCCGGACGGCAGTGACGCGATCACCCGCGCCGCCTCGGCGAGCGCGCCGCTGCTGACCGTCGCCGGCGAGACGACGCGTGGCATGGTCGTGGGCGGGTGGACGTAGCTGCGGAACAGCACGCCGGCGGAGTCCATCGCCTGGTAGCGGCCAGCGATCTGCACCACCGCGACCGGCTGCCGTTCGGTGACCTTGATCAGAACACCGTCGGGCCACTCGCGGGAGACGTCGACGTGCTTGACCGGTGCCATCCCGGCGACCCGCGTGCGGATCGCGCCGAGGTCGAGCTGGGCGAGATGGCCACCCATCGGCACCTCGGCGGCCGCGAGGATCCGTTGCCGGCTCAGCAGGGACTCACCCTGCACGTCGACGTGCTTGACGGTCAGGGTCGTGCTGAAGAAGACCAGCCAGACGCCGACGACCGTGAGCACCACCAGCAGCACCGAGCCGATCACGTAGCGCCAGACCAGCCAGCGCCGCAGCCACTGTCGACGGGCGAACCTACGTCGCGATCGGGCCGCCGGGTCGCGCCGCTCGGTCCCCTTCAGGGGATTGCGCGGCAGGGTGATCACAGGTGCTCCTCGTGCCCGTCGTCCAGGAGGGCCAGCACGCGTGGCCCGATGTCGGTGACGCTACCGGCGCCGAGGGTCAGAACCAGGTCACCGGGCCGGGCGTGCCGGACAAGTTCTGTCGCGGCGTCGTCGAGACCGGACACGTAGTGCACATGCTCCGACGACAGCGGTACGGCGTCGGCCACGAGCCGTCCGGTCACCGTCGGATCGGGCGACTCGCGGGCGGCGTACACGTCGAGGACGACCACCTCGTCGGCTGCGCCGAGGGCCCGTCCCATCGCCTCGCCGAAGACCCGGGTGCGCGACACGAGATGGGGCTGGAACGCCACGACCAGCCGGCCCTCCCCCGCCAGGATGCGGGCCGCCTCGAGGTCGCCGGCGATCTCGGCGGGGTGGTGGGCGTAGGTGTCGTACACCCGGACCCCGCCCACCTCGCCCTTGCGCTCCATCCGGCGCCCGGTCCCGGTGTACTCACCCAGCCCGCGTGCGAGCCCGGGTGCGTCGTCGACGAGCTGCATCCCGGCGACCAGCGCACCCGCGGCGTCGATCGCGTAGTGACGGCCCGGGACCTGCAGCGTCACCGGCACGCTGACGTCGTGTCCGCGCAACGTGAACGAGGTCGCGAGCTCGGAGATGACGAGGTCGGTCACCGTCCAGTCGAGCCCGGACCCGGTACCGACAGTGAGCACGTCCAGCCCCCGATCCCGCGCGACCCGAACCAACACGGCCGCGCCGGGGTCGTCGGCGCACACCACGAGGAACCCGGCGGTGTCGATGGTCGCGACGAACTCGGCGAACGCCTCGCGGTAGGCCGCCTCGGTCCCCCACACGTCGAGGTGGTCGGCATCGACGTTGGTCACCAGCGCCGCTTGCGGCCGGTAGACGAGGAAGGCGCCGTCGCTCTCGTCGGCCTCGGCGACGAACAGCTCGCCCGAGCCGGCGTCGGCGTTGCGGCCGGTCGCGGCGAGCACCCCACCGATGGCGTACGCCGGGTCGGCGCCCGCGGCGCGCAGGGCCATGGTCAGCATCGACGTCGTCGTCGTCTTGCCGTGGGTCCCGGCGACCGCCACGACCCGGTGCCCGGCCATCACCGACTTCAGCCCCGCAGACCGAGGCAGCAGCAGCAGCCCGCGGGCACGCCCCTCGAGCACCTCGGGATTGTCGTCGCGGGCGGCCGTGGTGACCACGAGGGTGTCGGCGTCGCCGACGTGCTCGGCGGCGTACGACGGATAGAGAGGAACGCCGACCTCGCGCAGGGCCGGGAGGAACGGCGTGTCCTGGTCGTCGCTCCCCGTGACCGGGACCCCTTGCTGCGCCATGATCCGCGCGATCGCCGAGAGCCCCGCGCCGCCGGCGCCGACGACGTGCACCCGGCCCAGCTCGGACGCCGGCGGGATGACGTCGGGGACCGGGAGCCGCATCAGCCGTTCCCCGCCGCAAGGATCATCCGGGCCAGCCTCTCGTCGGCGTCGAGCGGGATCAGGTGGGCGGCCGCCGCCCCCAACGCGACGAGCCGCGCGGGATCGCGGAGGAGGGGGACGACGTTCGCGGCGATCCAGTCGGGCGTCAGCGTGGCGTCGTCGACCAAGAGTCCTCCCCCGGC
>JAICSK010000099.1 GCA_025936915.1 Nocardioides sp. | reverse complement strand
GAGAAGTCCTCGATCGGGGAGATCTCCTCGAAGATCTCCTGCAGACCGGACTTGTGGGAGACGTCCTCGCCGCCGGCCTCGCGAGCTGCGATGTCGGCCTGCCAGGCGTCGTTGCCGATCAGCCAGTTGAAGCTGTCGGTCTGCAGAGAGAGGAGCTTGGGGACTTCGAGAGGTTCGCTGATCTTTGCGAACGAGATGCGCTGCGGTGTGGTGGTGGAAGAGTCGGCGGTGGTACGCGCGGCCAAGATCTGTCCTTCGACGAACGCTGCGGAGAGTCGCCCGTCCACCACTTCAATCAGCCACCGGGCAGGCGATCAGTATCTGAGGGCAGGCGCAAAGAGAGAGAGTACCGCAGATGGGTGCGCACCACAAACGGCGTCCGACCTGCTGGTCGAACGTTCCCACGAGTGTGAACCCGACCGGCTCCCAGGTCAAGCACCTCTGCACAGCCCGGCCGCGTCGCGCCCACATTTTCCCAGGTCAGAGACGCTGACCCGGCAGAAGTGTCACGCCGTACGACGCCGACCCGGCAGAAGTGTCACGACGTACGTCGCTGACCCGGCGGGCGCATCTCGCCGGTGACCCACGTCGGGGCGTGCACTTCTGCCGGGTCAGCGCTCATGGGCGGTGCACTTCTGCCGGGTCAGCGCTCACGGGCGGTGCACTTCTGCCGGGTCAGCTGTTGGTCTTGAGGTCGTCGACGAGCCACTGGCCGCCGACCTTGGCCATCGTCACGGTCACCTGGTTCTTGTAGACCACCGGCACCTTGCGATGCTGCTTGTTCCGGGTGACCTGGTCGACGAACACCAGGACGTCGACCTCGTCGGTGCCGGAGCGGACGATGCCGGAGGCGACGTACTTGGCCCGGACGACGGTGCCGGTGCGGGGGGCGTTCTGCCGGATGACCGCGAAGAGCTTGTCGTACTGCTGCTGCTCGTTGGTGGTCAGGTAGGGCCTGGCGGCGGCGGCGCTCTGATCGAGGTGATGGGCGTCGTAGGACAGCAGGGGGACGATCGCCCGCTCGGCCGCGGCCTGCGCGGCCTGGGTGTCGCTCTCGACGGCAGCGTCGGACGGACGGCTGACCAGGACACCGGCGATCACCAGCGCGCCGGCCACGAGCCCGGCCAGGACCAGGAGCGCCCAGCCGGGCACCAACGGCAGGGATCGACCGGACGTGGTCTCCACCAGCTCACTCGACGGCTCATGCCGGCGGCCGACGGCGGGCTCGACGGCGGGCTCGACGGCGGGCTCGACGGCGGGCTCGATGGCGGGCTCGGACCCGGTCGACAGCTGCCGCTCGGTCGACGGTTCAGCGGAGGGCTCCGGGGCTGCGGCTGCCAGCTCCTCGTCGTAGGCCGCCCGGCGGGCGGGATCGAGCAGCACCTCCGCGGCCTGGTTGTAGACGCGGAACCGGCGGTCGGTCGGATCGAGGTCGGCCACCGCCGCCCGCCACGCCGCCCGGATCTCGTCGGGGGTGGCGGTCGGCTCGACGTCGAGCACGTCGTAGCAGTTGAGGTTCACGGCCGTCTCACGATCCCGTGACCGGTGCGTAGTCGTCGACGAGCCATTTCCCGCCGATCTTGTCCAGGCTGACCCGCAGCCGGAACGGCGTGGGGTCACCGGTCGAGACGCGCTTCCCGGACCGGTTCTTCACGGTCTGGCTGATCGACCCGGCGACCAGCACCTGGGCCGAGTCGCTGTCGATGACCTCCACGCCGGTGGAGAACACCGCGCAGGTGCGGTCGAGCCCGTAGTTCTTCACGCTCTGCTCGGCCACCGGCACGCTCTGGTCGAACGACGCGGCGAACTTCGGCGTGATCACGGCCTTGACCAGGGAGCGGTAGCGCGGCATCTGGCCCTGCGGGTCGAGCAGGGACGGACCGTAGGTGTTGACCCGCAGCACGAACTGCTGGGTCGTCGCCATCGCCGCCTCGCGGTCGCGCTGGACGGCGTCGGCGCTGCCGTCACGGTGCGACCGGAGCACCTGCACCCAGACGAGGGCACCGACGAGCGCCAGTACGAGGACGCCCGCCAGCACGAGGCGGAAGAGTGCGGAGCGAGGCGGCGGACCCGACGGAGTCACGTCGCCCATTGTCACCTCCGGGCGTCGGTCAAGGGCTGGAGCAACAGCCATTTCCATGTCTCCTCTCCGAGCGTGGCGGGGGCGGGGCTCCCCGCGTCATCGAGTCGGGAAGGGACCCGAGATCCCCAGGTCAGGCGCTTGGTCGTGGGGTCGTACGACGCCACCGGGACGCGGTAGGCCGCTCCCGGCCGGTTGCTGGGGGCGTGCTGGGCGCCTCGCGGGTTGGACTGCGACCCGGGCTCGGCACAGCGCGCCTTGGTGTTCATCGGCCGGTTGGACCCGTCCTGGGGCGGACGGGTGTCGGTGCTCTGGTAGCCGTTGTGGCAGACCGGCGGGTTGTTGGTGAGCACCATCCCGAAGTGCGCGTCGTACAGGCCGGTCTCGGGCGACTTCGAGACGACGGTGAACCCGCCCTCGACCACGTAGGGGTAGAGCACCAGCACCTGGCGCAGGCCGGGCAGGTGCTGGACCACGACGTCGCCGGTGGTCACCAGGTTGTTGATCAGGCCGGCCAGGTGCACCTGGTTGTCGTCGAGGAACCGGCGCAGCTCCGTGGCGGTCACCGACCCGTTGTCGATGACCCGGCGCAGGTCGCGGTCGTGGCCGGCGAGGGTGCCGGAGAACAGGCTCAGGTCGCGGGCGAACGACCGGATCGCGTCGGCGGAGGCGATCTGCCCGTGCAGCACGGTGTTGCTGTCGCGGATCAACGATGTCGTGACGTCGAAGTTGCGGTTGGCCTCGTGGATGAACGACGTGCCGGTGTCGATGATCCGCTGGAGGTCGGGCCCCGTGCCGGCGAACGCCGTACCCAGCTCGTGGACGGTGGTGCGCAGCGACTTCCGGTTCACCGACTCGACCGTGTTGGAGATGTCGGCCAGCAGCTTCTGGGTGGGCAGCGGCGTGCGGGTGTCGGACATGGCGATCTGCGAGCCGTCGTGGAGATAGGGGCCGCTGTCGGTCTGCGGCTCGAGGTCGACGTACTGCTCCCCGACCGCCGAGCGGTTGCCGACGACCGCGAGGGTGTCCGAGGGGATCTTGCCGTCCCAGCCCTTGTCGATGTCGAGATAGGCGTCGACGCCGTCGGCGGTCAGCACGAGCTTGTCGACCTCGCCGATCCGGACGCCGCGGTAGGAGACCAGACCCCCGGCGTACATCCCGCCCGAGTCGCGGAAGTGCGCCACCACCGTGTACGAAGTGGTGTAGAGGAGGCGGTTGAGCTGGGCGTACTTCGCCCCGACGAAGCTCACCCCGACCATCGTGATCAGGGCGAAGATCGCCAGCTGGACCTTGGTACGACGCGCGATCACGGGGTCACCATCCCGGGCACCAGCAGGTCGACCAGGGCCGGGTCGTACAGACGCGTCAGCTGTCGCATCGTCGGACCCCGTGGACCGAACGCCGTACGTCCGAGGACGCCTGTGCCGCTGACCGGGCCGCTGTTGCCGAGGATGCTGCTGATCACGCCCGTCGGCAGGCTCAGCGACGGCAGGGGGCCGCCGGTCGGCAGACTGGGCAGGGCGTTGAGCACCTGGCAGACCGGGTTGTCCTGGTGCTTGTGCTTCTTGCACTTCGCGATCAGGCGGAGCAGCTCCTGCGGGTCGCCGAGCACCTTCTTGCAGGCCTTGCTGGTGATGTCTCCGCTCTGCAGGCACTGGGCCACGTCGCCGAGGATCTTGGTGATCTCGGACGTCGGCAGGCTGGTCGGGAGGCTCGGCAGGCCGGTCGGCAGGCCCGTCGGCAGCCCGGTCGGGATCGGCAGGCTGCCGTTCTGGTCGAGGGCGATGTCGAGCTTGATCGACAGGTTGGTGTAGTCGCCCATCTGCAGGTTGCGGGCGACCTGCGGGTCGCGGCCGACGACCTCGTCGACGAACGGGTACGTGAGAGCGACGTTGAAGGCGTTGACGAAGTTCTTCCCGGACGCCTGGAGCTGGCTGAGCACCGGGCTCAGCTGGCGCAGGGTCGTGATCGTGGAGTCCTTCGACAGCTTGATCACCCGGGTGCCGACCCCGCTCAGGTGCGCGAGGGCCTTGAGCATCCGCACCAGGTCGTGCCGCTGGGTGTTGATCGAGTGCAGGGCGCCGGGCAGCTCGTCGAGGGTGGCATCGATCGTGTCGCGCTGGTGGTTGAGCTGCGTCGAGAGGCGGTCGAGCGCGTCGAGCGCTTTCACGATGTCCTGCTTGTGCCGGTCGAGCTGGCCGCTGAAGTCCTTGATCTGGTGCAGCACCGAGCGGGCCTCGCCCTCGCGGCCGTGCAGGGTGCGGTTCAGCTCGCGGGTGATCGTCTGGAGCTGGCCGACCCCGCCGCCGTTCAGCAGCAGGCTGAGCGCACCCAGCACCTGCTCGACCTCGGGGTTCTGGCCGGTGTGCGACATCGGGATCACGTCGCCCGTGCGCAACGGGTTGGCGCTCGCCCCTGACGGCGGTGCCGCCAGGTCGACGAACTTCTCGCCGAGCAGGCTGGTCTGCTGGATCGTGGCGACGGCGTTGTCGGGCAGCTTGGTGTCGTTGCGCAGCTGCATGGTCACGACCGCGTGGTAGCCCTCCAGCGAGACGTCGGTGATCTTGCCGACGGTCACGTCGTTGACCTTCACCGTGGAGTCGGGCACGAGGTCGAGCACGTCGCGGAACTCCGCCTTCACCGTGATCGGGTTGCTGCCGACGTCGGTGCCGCCCGGCAACGGGAGCTTGTAGGGGTCGAAGGAGCAGCCGGACAGCAGGAGCGCAGCGCCGAGGAGGGCCACGAGCGCCTTCGCGAGCAAGGGGAGTCGGGTCACGGGCCGGCCTCCACGAGTCCGCCCAGGGTCGGGTCGGTGAGGTCGGTATCCGTCGTACCTCTGCCTCCGGCCGAGCCGGACAACGCGGCCGGGCGCTGCTTGCCGAGCAGCTGCCGCACGACGTCACAGGTCTGTCCGCCCTGGTTGGCCTGGAGAAGGATGCCGCACAGGAACGTCGCCGGGTCGGACGTGATCTGGTGCCCGATCTCGCCCATGTTGGCGCGGGTGTCGAGGGTGCCGGCCTGCGGGTTGTAGGTCAGTGCCAGGTTGTTCAGGGCCAGCGGTGCGTCGCGCAGGGTCTCGGCGAGCGCATGCCGCTGACGCACCAGGATCTGGGTGACGTCGTCCAAGCCGGCGATGTTCTTGCCGAGCACTTCGCGGTTGTCACGGACGAAGCCCGAGACCTGCTTCATCGCGATGCCGAGGTTGTGCAGCGAGGCCGCCAGGTCGCCCCGCTCCCCCTTCAGCATCTGGGAGACACCAGCCAACGTCTGGTTGAACCGGCGCACGGTGTGGTCGTTGTGGGCGAGCGTGCGGACGAAGCCCTCGAGCTGGCGCACCGAGCCGAACAGGTTGTCCTTGTTGTCGGCCAGGGTCCCGCTGAGCCGGCCGAAGTTCTGGATCGTCCGGTGGAACTTCGCGCCCTGCCCGCCGAAGTTGGCGGCCGTGGTGTCGAGCAGGTCGGTCAGGGCTCCCTTCTCGTTGGCGCCGTTCGGCCCGAGTGCCCGGGTGAGGTTGTCGAGGCTGCCGTAGATCTGGTCGAGCTCCAGGGGCACCGCGGTGCGGTCCTGCTGGAGGGTCGCACCGTCGGCGAGCACGGGCCCGCTCGTGTACGCCGGCGTCAGCTGCACGAACCGGTCGCCCACGATCGAGGGCGAGATGATCACGGCCTTGGCGTTCGCCGGGATCTGCACGTGGGGGTCGTAGTGCATCTTCACGATCACCTGGGTGCCCGACGGCGTCACCGAGTCGACCTTGCCGATCGGCACGCCGAGCACCCGGACGTCGCTGCCCTGGTAGAGCGAGACGGTGCGGGGGAAGTCGGCGGTCAGGGTCTTCTGGTGGCCGCCGTTGAAAACGAACGCCACCAGGGCCGCCCCGACGAGAGCGACGATCAGGACGGGCACCGCGAGCTTGGCGATCAGATTCATCTCAGCCACCCACCTGCGGCACGGGAGGCATGTTCTGGATGTAGGTGTCGAACCAGGGACCGTCACCCAGGGTGTTGGCGAAGACGCGGTAGAACGGACCGAGCAGCCGGATGCTCTGGTCGATGTTGTCGGCGTTCTTGTTCAGCACGTCGACGACCGCGTTCAGGTGGGTGAGCGCCGGCTTCAGGTCGGCCCGGCTCTGCTTGACCAGCTTGGTCAGCTCGACCGACAGCTCGCTCGTGGATCGCAACAGGTCGTGCACGGCCTGTCGGCGCTTCACCAGCGCCTCGAACAGCACCGATGAGTCGCGCATCAGGCCCACGATGTCCTGGTCGCGGGAGTGCAGCGTGGTCGTGACGCTGCGGAGGTTCTGCAGCAGAGTCCCGATCTGCTCGTTGCGCGATGCCAGGTTGTCGGACAGTGCGGAGACACCGGAGAGGGCCCGCCGGAAGTTCTTGGGGGTGTTGCGGGTCAGATCGGCCAGCGTGGTCAGGCCCCGTGCCAGCTGGTGGGTGTTGATCTGCTCCGACGTCCGGGCGAGGCCCGAGAACGCCTGCACCACGTCGTACGGCGAGCTGGTGCGGGAGGTGGGGATCTCGCTGCCGCCCGGCAGCTGGCCCGGCCCGGCGGGCTCGAGCGAGAGGTACATCGCACCGAGCAGCGTCTTGACCTTGATCGCAGCACGGGTGTCGGTGCCGAAGTCGGCGCCGTTCTGGATCCGGAACGCGACCTTGACGTGGTCGCCGTCGAGCGAGACCGAGTCGACCTTGCCCACCCGGACGCCCGCGATGCGCACCTCGTCGTTCGCCTTGAGCCCGCCCGCCTCGCTGAAGTCGGCGTAGTAGGTGGTGCCGCCGCCGATGATCGGCAGCTTCTCGGCGTTGAAGGCGAGCAGGATCAGACCCATCACGACGGCGAGGCTGATCGCCCCGACCACCACCGGGTTGCGCTCACGGAACGGCGTACTCATCGCGCACTCATCCCAGGTTGCACCTGTCGGAGCCGGTGTTGTAGCTCACCGGGACGGCGGTCTTGCCGAGGCGGATCTGGCCGGTGAAGTTGCAGAGGTAGAAGTTGAACCACGAGCCGTAGATGGCCGTGCGGCCGACCTTGGTCAGCTTGATCGGCAGCACCTGGAGCGCGCGGTCGATCTCGGGGCGGCCCTTGTCGAGGTTGGCGGCGAAGCCGCGCAGGTGATGGATGTCGGAGACGAACGGTCCGCGGATGCCGGAGACCAGGTCGGCGGTCTGCACCGAGAGGTTGGAGATCTGGTCGAGCGACCCCAGGATCGCCCCGCGGTCCTTCTTCAGGCCGCCGACGAACTGCTGGAACGTCGTGATCAGCTGGTTGAGCTGTCGGTTGCGTCGGCCCACGTGGTCGAGCACGGAGTTGAGGTTGGTGATCAGCTGGCCGATCACCTGGTCCCGGTCGGCGAGGGTCTGGGTGATCGAGGCGGTGTGCTCGAGCATCCCGTCGAGCGTGCCGCCCTGGCCCTGGAAGACCTGGATGATCTCGTAGGACAGCTCGTTGACGTCGGAGGGCGAGAGCGCCTCGAACAACGGCTTGAACCCGTTGAAGAGAACGGTCAGGTCGAGCGCCGGTGAGGTCCTGGAGACGGGGATCGTCGAGCCGGGCTGGAGCACACCGGTGCTGCCGATCTCGTTGGTCAGGGCGATGTAGCGCTGGCCGACGAGGTTGCGGTAGCGGATGTCGGCGTGGGTCGACTGCATGAGTGCGGTGTCGCTCTGCACGTCGAACGTCACCAGCGCCCGGGTGCGGTCGACGATCGAGATGCTCTTGACCGAGCCCACCTTGACCCCGGCGATGCGGACGTCGTCGCCCTTGACCAGGCCGGTGGCGTCGACGAACTCCGCCTTGTAGGTCTTGCTCGAGCCGAAGGTGATGTTGCCGATGATGAGCGCGAGCACGCTCGTGGCCAGCGCCGTGACGACCATGAAGATCAGCAGCTTGACCAGCGCGGAGAGGGTCTTGGCGTCGAGCCGGCTCATCGCAGCGACACCTTCGCTCCGCGGGCCATCGGCCCGACGAGGAGGACGCCGAGGTCGGGCACGTCCTGGGGCGACTCCCCCAGCGACGGGCCGAGCAGGCTCTTGAGGAGGTCGGCCTCGGCCGGGCTGCCGGCGTAGCCCGCTCCGCCCTGACCGCTGCCCACCGTGCGGGCGTAGGGCGGCGCGACCCGGTCAGTGCCCTTGCCGGTCGGGCTGTTGATGCCGTCCTTGAAGTTGGGCTGGTGCCGGACGGGGTTGGACTGGCTCCACGGCGGGTTGGGCAGGTGGAGACAGGTGGGACCCCGGTTGTCGCCGTACACCGGGGAGTCGGCGGTGGTGTAGCCGCGCGGCTGGTTGGGCAGCGACTCGAGGACGATGTGGAGGGTGAAGCCGCGGAACGCCTCGGCCTCCCGCTTCCCGGCGTTGACCAGGCCGCCGAGCAGGCAGGGGTACTCGGGCGCGTAGCGGGCGAGCATCTGGGCCTGCGGCGCACTGACCTGCCCGAGCCGGATGATGTTGTCGCCGTTGCGCCGGAGGAAGCCGTGGGCGGTGTCGGAGAACGACGACACGTCGGTGAACAGGGTCTGCAGCTGCTGGTGCCGGTCCCGCAACGTGCCGGTGGTCTTGACGGTGTTGCGCAGGATCTGTGCGATCTCGGGCGTGACGTCGGCGTAGGTGTTGGCGACCTTGGTGGTCATCCGCAGGTCGGCCACGATCTGCGGGATCTGCGGGTTGATCCGCTTCAGGTAGTGGTCGACGGTGACCAGGTCGCGGCCGAGCGCCTGGCCTCGGCCCTCGAGCGCGGTCGAGATCGCGTTGAGGGTGAGGTTGATGTCGGCCGGCTGGACGGTGCGCAGGAGGGGGTAGAGGTCGGCGAGCACCTTCTGCACCTCGACCGGTACGTCGGTGTGCGGGATCACCGCGCCGGGCTTCAGGGACGTGGGGGCGGGCTGGTCGTGGGGAACGACGAGCGACACGTACTTCTCCCCGAACAGCGTCTTCGGCACGATGGCCCCGGTGACGTTGCTCGGGATCGTGTGCAGCTGGCTCGGGAAGATGCCGAGGCGCACCTTCGCGCCCTGGTCGGTCGCGCTGAAGCCGAGCACCTCGCCGACGATCACGCCGCGGATCTTCACGTCGGCCCGGTCGGGCATCTGCAGCCCGATGGTCGACGCGTCGAGAGTGACCTCGTCGAAGTGGGTGAACTTCTGGGTGAAGACACCGTAGGTGAGCCAGACACCCGCCAGGAGGAGGCAGATGAACAGGATGCCCAGGGCCCGGAGCTTCAGCGCGGCGCCCATCACCCGGCCAGCCTGACGGTGGTCGTAGCGCCCCAGATCGCCATCGAGAGGAACAGGTCGATGACGTTGATCGCCACGATGCTGGTGCGCACCGCCTTGCCGACGGCCACCCCGACCCCGGCGGGTCCACCGGAGGCGTTGTAGCCGTAGTAGCAGTGGATCAGGATCACTGTCACGGCGAAGACCAGCACCTTGCCGAACGACCACAGCACGTCCTGGGCCGGGAGGAAGGCGTGGAAGTAGTAGTCATAGGTGCCGGTGCTCTGCCCGAAGAACTGCGTGACCGTCAACCGCGTCGCGAAGTACGACGACACCAGCCCGACGACGTACAGCGGGATGATCGCGATCAGGCCGCCGACGATCCGGGTGCTGACCAGGAACGGCAATGACGGCACTGCCATCACCTCGAGAGCGTCGACCTCCTCCGAGATCCGCATCGCCCCGAGCTGGGCGGTGAAGCCGCAGCCGACCGTCGCTGCCAGCGCGATCCCGGCGACCAGGGGCGCGATCTCCCGCGTGTTGAAGTAGGCGGAGACGAATCCGGAGAACGCCGCGGTGCCGATCTGGTTGAGCGCGGCGTACCCCTGCAGGCCGACCTCGGTACCGGTGAAGAAGCACATCGCGGTGATCACGCCGACGGTGCCGCCGATCACCGCGAGGGCGCCCGAGCCGAGGGTGACCTCGGCCAGGATCCGCAGGATCTCCTTCTTGTAGCGGACCACCGTCTTCGGGGTCCACGCGAGGGCGCGCAGGAAGAAGGCCAGCTCGCTGCCCAGGTCGTCCAGGCTCTGGAGTGGTTTCTGGTAGACGGCGCGGATGTCGGCCATGCGTCGCCGCCTAACCCGTCTTCGGCGGGACGAGCTGGAAGTAGATCGCGCTCATCACGAAGTTGACGACGAACAGCAGCATGAACGTCACGACGACCGACTCGTTCACCGCGTCGCCGACGCCCTTCGGGCCTCCACCGGCGTTCATGCCCTTGTACGACGCGACGATGGCCGCGATCAGGCCGAACACCAGCGCCTTGGCCATGCCTTGATAGAGGTCCGGGAGCTGCGCCAGTGCTGTGAAGCTGGCGATGTAGGCGCCGGGGGTACCTCCTTGCAGGACGACGTTGAAGACGTAACCGCCGGCGACGCCCACCACGCTGACGAGTCCGTTGAGGAAAACGGCGACGAGCATGCAGGCCAGCACGCGCGGCACGACCAGGCGCTGGATCGGGTCGATCCCCAGCACCATCATCGCGTCGAGCTCCTCGCGGATCTTGCGGGCGCCGAGGTCGGCGGCGATGGCCGAGCCACCCGCGCCCGCGATCAACAGCGACGTCGCGATCGGGCCTGCCTCGCGCACGACGGCGAGCACGGACGCCGAGCCGGTGAAGGACTGCGCCCCGAACTGCTTGATCAGGCCGCCCACCTGGAGAGCGATCACCGCGCCGAACGGGATCGCCACGAGGGCTGTCGGGATGATCGTCACCGAGGCGATGAACCACGCCTGCTGGATGAACTCGCGGAACTGGAACGGTCGGCGGAACATGCCGCGACCGACGTCGAGGCCGAAGGCGAACAGCTTGCCCGCGGTCCCGACGGGAGCGAGCACACGCGAGGCGGTCAGGTTGGCCATCGGTCAGCCGCCCGTGCTCATCGTCATGTTCTCCTCGAAGGAGCCCGGCGGAGGCGTCACGCCGTTGTCCCGACACCACTCGCCGGGCGCCCGCTGGCTGCGGCGCGGGATGCCGTTGGACGGCTCGAGCTGCAGCGGGATGGGCGGGAGGGGAGGCAGCTCCGCGCCGCGCTCCCGCTCGGCCTCCAGCTCGTCGGCGTCCTTCTCCTCCGACATCCCGATCGGGCCGATGGTCTGGGCGTTGAGGAACTGCCGCACGACGGGCTCCTCCGACGACAGGAGCATCTCGCGGGGTCCGAACATCGCGAGGTGACGGTGGTAGAGCAGACCGATGTTGTCGGGCACCGTGCGCGCGGTGGTGATGTCGTGAGTGACGATCAGGAACGTCGCGTCGATCTGGGCGTTCAGGTCGACGATCAGCTGGTTGAGGAACGACGTACGCACCGGGTCGAGTCCGGAGTCCGGCTCGTCGAAGAGCACGATCTCAGGGTCGAGCACCAGAGCCCGAGCCAGCCCGGCGCGTTTGCGCATGCCGCCGGAGATCTCTCCCGGGAGCTTGTCCTCGGCCCCCAGAAGGCCGACCAGGTCCATCTTCTCCATCACGATGTCGCGGATCTCGGACTCGGACTTCCGGGTGTGCTCGCGCAGCGGGAAGGCGACGTTGTCGTAGAGGTTCATCGACCCGAACATCGCGCCGTCCTGGAACAGCACGCCGAAGAGCTTGCGGATCTCGTAGAGGTCCCGCTCGCGGCAGGTCGTGATGTCGACGCCCTCGATGACGACGCTGCCACGGTCGGGCTTGAGCAGCCCGATCAGGGTCTTGAGCAGCACGGACTTGCCGGTGCCGGACGGTCCGAGCATCACGCAGATCTCACCGGCGGGGACGGTGAGCGTCACGTCCCCCCAGATGAGCTGGTCGCCGAAGGACTTGGTCAGACCCTCGATCTGGATCTCCACGCCCATGGGTCTGCTGCCCTCCCATTGTCAGCCGGCCAACGCGGGGCCCGTTGCCTTGCCAGTGGGGTCAACGGCGTCGAGGACGAGAAGTTACGCATCGGTACTCCGCCGCCGCCGTCCGTCCGCGGCAGCGTGCCCCGTCGTGGAGGCTCCCAAACCCGGGGACCGCGCCGGACGTGCGGCCCGGACGTCGCTCGCACCGCCGACGGATCGACCCGGCCCGTCCCTGATGAACCCGGGACTGGAAGCCTCACACCACCCGATACGTCGGATCTTCGAGGCTCCGGCGGATCTCGCGGTACCTGCCGTTCCCGCCGACGGCCCCGATCAGGAGGACGTCATGCGGTAGCGCGTCCACGCGCTTCGTCCCGCTTGGTCGAAGGCATCGCCGGCGAACGTCGCACGGAATCGGTAGTGCGCTCCGGGCTTTCGCGCGGTCGAGTGCCAGGTAGCTGTCCCAGCCTGGTCTGTCGCTCGGCATCCCGAGGTGGTGACCGTCGCCCAGCCGTTGGCGGTGCGTCGTTGGACCACGAAGTGGAGGCACTCGCCGGACCGGCCGGATCCGTTGGTGGCCGACAGGCGCGGGCGTCGTCCGGCCGGGTACGCAGCGGCCGCGGTGTGCGACGTCAACGCCTCGCGCACGGCCACGACGACGTCCTGCTGCCCGCTCTCGTGGTTGGAGTCACCCGGCGTGGTCAGCGTGATCCGACTGGTCTGATTCATCACCGCGTGCAGTGTGACGCCATCACCGGTGTCGTCTCCGGTGAAGAGCAGCGTGCCGCTGTCCCCGAAGGGCGGGGTGGCCGTGACGCTCATCGACAGCGGGAACAGGTCGGTCGGTGAGCTGCAGCAGACCCCCGCGATGATCGTCGCCGTCTGGCCGGCGAGATAGGTGTCCTTGTCGGTGGTGAGAGTCAGCGTGGGGACGATGCGGCGCACGGTCACGTCGACGACGGGCGACTGGCCCGACAGGTAGCGGGTCGACGGTTCGGACTCGTTCGACACCCTGAAGCTGACGACGCTCGCATTCGGGAGGACCTGGTGCACGGTGAAGTTCCCCTGTGCGTCGGGGGGTCCCACGTTCAGGACCGAATGCCAGCCGTTCCCGTCGTGATCGTCCTCCTCGAGCCCGAGATCGACGCCCTCGTAGTTGGCGTCCTCCCGACTCACCGCCCCGGAGAGCACGACCTCTTCCCCCACGGTGATCACGTCGGGACTCGCGGCGAGGCTGATGCGAGTCGGCATCTGGTCGGAGGTCCCGGTCGTCTGCCAGCTCGCGGGCGACGTGTCTGCGGTGTGGGACGCCGTCACGAGCACCTGGAAGGGACCCGGCAGGTAGGTCGGCACCCGGAACGACAGCACGCCGTTCGCATCGGTCACGTCGTCCTGCGAAAGAGCCGGGACCCAACCGCTGTAGCCCGGTGCCAGCACGCTCATGTCCAGGTGCACCCCCGGTTGCGGGACGCCGTCGACGGTGTAGACCGCGTGACCGATCGCTACGTCGTCCACGTAGATCTGCGACGGCAGGTCGCCGATGATCTGGGCCAGACGCCAGGGCACCTCGGTGTCGGCCGAGACCCGGTCGAGGTCGGCGGCCGCCGCCTGGTCCCACGTCACGGTGAGTCGGGCCTGGGTGCAGTACGCCGGGTCGTAGGTCAGGACGTACGTGCCGTCGACGGCGGTGGTCGCCCGACCGGAGTCGATGGGTGTGTACCCGGTGGTCACGCAGTCGGCCCGCCAGTCGACGGTCGCACCGGCGACGGCTTCGCCGCCCGGATCGGTGGTCAGTGCCCCGGTGGCGTCGACCTGCGCGCCACGTGCCACCTGCGACGGTGCGTCGACGGTCAGCACCGACGGCACGGGCGTGTCGGCGGCTGCGGCGGCGCCGACGAGAAGCGTTCCTGCCACGAGAGCGAGTGCAGCAGGCAGGACGACACGAAACCCAGATGACACGAGTAACCCCTCAGGTCGGTGCGGCCCCTCACCCGCGCGTCACCTGGCCCGACACCAGGTAGCAGAGTCATACGTCGCGAGCCCGGTGGGGTCGAGCAGAATCTCCGGGCGTCGGGCTCCGGGCGTCAGGCTCCGGCCGTCAGGCTCCGGGCGCAAGGCTCCGACGTCATGCGGACGGGGTCGTCCACGCCGCCCTCACGTCCAGGACGTCCGGCGACCCCAGTCGGGAAGACAACGGTGGGTG
>JAICSK010000155.1 GCA_025936915.1 Nocardioides sp. | reverse complement strand
GTTGACGAACTGCATGCCGGGGTTGGCCAGCTCCGACCGCATCAGCAGCGCCATCACGCCACCGATCAGGAACCAGGCGAACGACGTACAGAGGTAGAGGTTGCCGATCACCTTGTGGTCGGTCGACGTGATGACCCGGACGATCTTGTGCCCGAGCTCGCGACGCGGGCGCACGACGGTGGTGGTGGTGGACGGCGTGGTGGCGGTCATTCGGAGCCTCCGCTCTGGAGTCCGGCCTGCGTCTGACTGGTCACGCCCCCGAGGAGTGGTTGGTTGGCGACGTCGCCCTGGGCCTGCAGCTGCTGGAGGTAGGACTGGAAGTCGGCGTCGCTGACGACCTTGACGTTGAAGAGCATGCGCGAGTGGTAGACGCCGCACAGCTCGTAGCACTTGCCGGCGTAGTTGCCGACCACGGTCGGGGTGACCTGGAAGTGGTTGTCCTGGCTCTGCGGGCCGGGGATCACGTCCTGCTTCTCCAGGAAGCCCGGCACGCCGAAGTCGTGGATGACGTCGGGTGAGTGCAGCTTGAACTCGACGGTCTTGCCCACCGGGAGGTAGAGCGTCGGCGGGTTGCCGGCCTGGCCCACGGTGTAGAGGACCTGCTGGTTGGCGGTGTTGATCTCGCCCCCCGGCATGTAGTTGAAGGTCCAGGTCCACTGCTGACCCACGACGTAGACCGTCACGTCTGGGTTGGGGACGTCCTTGGTCAGGAGGTTCTGCGTGCGCTCGGTGTGCACGAAGAACACCACGACCATGATGATCGGGGCGACGGTGTAGAAGATCTCGAGCGGCAGGTTGTAGCGCGTCTGCACCGGGACCTCGTCGTCGCTGCGCCGGCGGAACCGCCACGAGGCATAGAAGATCAGCCCCCAGACGACGGCGCCGGTGGCCAGGGCCGCCACCCAGGCCCAGCGCCACAGCAGGAAGGTGTGGTGGGCCTGCTCGGTCGCGGGGTCGGGCATCGCGAGGTTGGCCCACTGGTGGCGGTCCTTCTCGCTGCAGCCGGTGAGCATGACCAGGAGCAGGACCCCGGACAGGGCGACTCCCGTACGACGGACCAGACCGGGCTTGCGACCCGGGGTGCGACGAGGTGTCGCAGCCGCGGCAGCGGGGACTTGCCGACCCACGAACGAGCCTTTCTGCGAAAGCGTTGTCCGACGCTGCGAACACTATCCGAACCCGTGGCCGGTCGCCGGGGCGGGTCGCCGGTAAGTCGGAGGGCGAACGGCGGACTAGGTTGGCCGCGTGTCGAGCCGCCTGAGCTCCGGTGCGCATCCCGGTTCGGGGCGCCGGGTCTACCTGGACTCCGCCTCCGGGGAGGCCCTCCACCCGGCGGCCAGCAAGGCCTTCGGAGCCGCCCTCGACGCGACGTACGCCGACCCGCGCCGGTTGCACCACGCCGGCCGGGCCGCGCGGCTCGTCCTGGACAACGCGCGGGCGGCGACCGCCGAGGCGCTGGGCGTGCGCCCCGACGAGGTCACCTTCACCGCGTCCGGCACCGAGGCGGTCCACCGGGGGTTGTTGGGCCTGCACCGTGGCGCCGCACGCGACGCCTCACGGATCCTGCACACGGCCGTCGAGCATTCCTCGGTCCTGCACGCCGCGTCCTGGTCGGGAGCCCCCACACGCGCCGTGGCCGTCGACGCCACCGGCAGGGTGAGGCTCGATGACCTCGACCTCCTCGACGCCGCGGTGGTCGCGTGCCAGTCGGCCAACCACGAGGTCGGGACGCTGCAGCCGCTGGACGACGTGGTCGCCAGGCTCGACGGCGTACCGCTGTTCGTCGACGCGTGCGCCTCGGCCGGGCACCTCCCCCTGCCTGAGGGGTGGTCGGCGCTCGCGGCCTCGGCGCACAAGTGGGGAGGGCCGCCGGGCGTGGGGATCCTCGTCGTACGACGGGGCGCACGCTGGCGGGACCCGTTCCCCGACGACGAGCGCTCGGGCGAGCGGGAGAGCGGGTTCGAGAACGTCCCGGCGATCCTGTCGGCCGCGGCCGCCCTCCAGGCGGTGGTGAGCGAGCGAGAGGCCGAGAACGTGCGACGCCACTCGCTCGTCGGCTGGATCCGGCGCGTCGTCGACGGTCTCGACGACGTCGATGTGGTCGGCGACCCGGTCCAGCGACTCCCCCACGTGGTGACCTTCTCCTGCCTGTACGTCGACGGCGAGGCGCTGGTGACCGAGCTCGACCGACTCGGGTTCGAGGTGGCGAGCGGGTCGGCGTGCACCTCCTCGATGCTGGAGCCGAGCCACGTCCTGGCCGCGATGGGCGCCCTCACCCACGGCAATGTCCGCGTCTCCGTCGGCCGCGAGACCACCGAGGACGACGTCGCCCGGTTCCTCGAGCTCCTCCCGGGAGCCATCGAGCGGCTCCGGGCACGGTTGTGATGCTCGAGCTGGACTGCCGCGGCCAGACCTGTCCCGCCCCGGTGATCGAGCTCGCCCGACATGTGAGCGACGTCGAGGTCGGCGGTCTCCTGGCCGTCGTGGCCACCGATGTCGCCGCGCGCGTGGACGTGCCCGCGTGGTGCCGGATGACCGGCCAGGAGTACGTCGGCGAGCAGCGGGCCGATGACGGCCTGCCGCGGTACGTCGTCCGGAGGCTGAGGTGACGCTCAGCGCAGGTGGGAGTCGACGTCGGTAGCGGCGTCGTCGCCGTACGCGGCCCGGACGCGCTCGACGAACTGCTCGGGGGTGAAGGAGTACTCCTGCGTGCCGACCGTCTCGACGACGTACGCCGCGAGCGTGCAGCCGACCTGGGCGGCGCGCTCGTGGCCGAAGCCCCATTCGAGCCCGGCCAGGAACCCGGCGCGGAAGCCGTCGCCGACGCCCGTCGGCTCGACGGCGGTCACGCCCGGCGTTGCCTTGACCTCGATCGACCCCTCGTCACGGGAGAGGATGCGTACGCCGTCGGCCCCGAGGGTCGTCACCTGGATCCCGACGCGCTCGAGGATCTCCTCGGCCGACCAGCCGGTCTTGGACTCGATCATGTGCGACTCGTACTCGTTGGAGAACAGGTACGTCGCGCCGTCGATCAGGTCTCGGATCAGCTCGCCCTCGCTGAACGCGAGCTGCTGGCTGGGATCGGCGATGAACCGGAAGCCTCGCTGCCGGCACTCGCGCGTGTGCCGCAGCATGCCCTCGGGGTCGTCGGCGGCGATCAGGACGTAGTCGGGTGTGCCGACCCGGGCCACGATCGGGGCGAGCTCGATCAGCCGGGCCTCGGCCATGGCACCGGCGTAGAATGACGCGAACTGCGCCATCGACGAGTCGGTGGTGCAGATGAAGCGGGCGGTGTGCTTGGACTCGGAGATGTGGACGAACGAGCAGTCGACGCCGTGCCGTTCGAGCCAGCTCCGGTAGTCGACGGTGAAGTCCTCACCCGCTGCGCCGACCAGGACCGGGCGCAGGCCCAGCCGGCCGAGGCCGAAGCACATGTTCGGCGCCACGCCGCCGCGCCGGATCTCGAGCTCGTCGACCAGGAACGACACGGCGAGCTTGTCCAGCTGCTCGACGACGAGGGAGTCCCGGAACCGCCCCCGGAAGGTCATCAGGTGGTCGGTCGCGATCGAGCCGCAGATCAACAGGGACACGTTCGGCAACACTAGGTGATTTCGGGCTGGGAGTACCGATCGGTAGCCGTTAGCGTCGTCTGGCATGGGACCTGTCCCGAGCCGCCGACACTCGTCGTACGACGAGATCGACACACCCGCGGACATGCGCCGGGACGCCGCGGTCGTGGCCCGGGCGCTTCGGCTGGGGCCACCGAGCCTGGAGTACGACGACTACCCGCGCGAGGTCGTCAAGCGCGAGATCGCGGTCGACGAGGCCGCGGCGCGTCTCGCCGATGCGCTGCACCTGCACCTGGACTGAGAGGAGCCGCGCGAGCAAGCTCGCTGCGTCTCGCTCGACAGAAAGCCTCCGCGGAGTCGTCTACTACTGACGCGGAGGCTTTCTGGTGTCCGGTAGACCCAGGCGGCTCAGTGGAAGGAGTCGCCGCAGGCGCAGGATCCGGTCGCGTTGGGGTTGTCGATCGTGAAGCCCTGCTTCTCGATCGTGTCGACGAAGTCGATCATCGCGCCGTTGAGGTAGGGCACGCTCATCCGGTCGACGACGACGGCGACACCGTCGAAGTCGCTCACGACGTCACCGTCGAGCGCGCGCTCGTCGAAGAACAGCTGGTATCGCAGACCGCTGCACCCGCCCGGCTGCACGGAGATGCGCAGCTGGAGGTCGTCACGCCCCTCCTGGTCGAGCAGGCTCCTCACCTTGGCGGCCGCGACCGGGCTCAGGTTGATCTGGTCGGTGCGTCGCTCGGTGACCTGGTCGGTCATGCTCGGTACTCCTTCGTCGGTGTCCTGAGGCGCGATCGGGCGCGTCTGACGGGCTCAATTCTCGCACAGGGGTGGTTATTCCGGGGGATCCGCGCCCGGCCCGTGGATCACCGCGACCAGGTGCGGGCAACCCGCTCGGCCAGACGGGCCAGGCTGCCGGCGGGGTCGCCCAGGGCCTGTTCCTCGCCCACCAGGTCGACCAGCGAGTAGGCCGACTCGACCCCCAACGCGCGCATCTCCCGCGCGCCGACCAGCACCTGCCCTGCCAGGGCGACGCACGGCCGGAGCGCTTCCGCGGCGACCGTCGCCACGCCGTACGGCACCTTGCCGGAACGGCTGGAGAAGTCGAACGCGCCCTCGCCGGTGAGCACCAGGTCGGCCGCCCGGGCGCGACGGGCCAGGTCGAGCGCGTCGGCGACGACGTCGAACCCCGGGCGCCGCGTGGCCCCCAGCAGGAGGAGGGCGAAGCCGAGGCCACCGGCCGCGCCGGCCCCTTTGGCCAGCGCGACCCGCCGGTCGGTCGCCGCGGCGAGCTGTTCGAGGAGCGCGTCGACGATCGCGAGCCGGTCTTCGTCGATCCCCTTCTGCGGGCCGAACGTCTTCGTCGCGCCGAACAGGCCGGTGAGCGGGCTGTCGACGTCGCTGGCGCAGGTGAGGGTGGCCTCGGCGACGCGTGCGCGGGCGGGGCCGAGGTCGACGGTGGTGATCCCCTCGAGGCCGGTCGCGCCCGCGTCCAGGGGTCGGTCGGCGGTCGCGCCGAGCGCGCCGAGCAGCCCCGCGCCGCCGTCGTTGGTCCCGGACCCGCCGAGACCGACCACGACGTCGGTGGCCCCGGCCTCGAGCGCGTGCATCACCAGCTCGCCGACGCCCCACGTCGTGGCACTCTCGGCGCGCTCACCTCCGGTGAGCGTCAGCCCGCACGCCTGGGCGCTCTCGACCCAGGCGCGGTCGCCGAGGGTGAGAACGGCACCGGGCACACGCTGGTGGTGCGGCCCCGTGATCGTGACACCCGAGATCTCGCCGCCGAGGGTCGCGTGCAGCACGTCGACGAACCCGGGACCTCCGTCGGCCATCGGGGCGAGGTCGAGCTCGTCGGCAGGGGCATGTCGCGCCCAGCCGTCGGCGATCGCTTGCGCCGCCTCGACCGCGGTGAGGGTGCCCGCGAACTTGTCCGGGGCGATCAGCACTCGCACACACCCATCCTGCCGGGGCTCCCCCGAGCTCAGCTCACCGAGTCGGCGGTGCGAGCGACCAGGTCGGCGACCACCCCGCGGATCTCGCCGGTGCGCTCGTACGCCGCCCGTTGACGTCGCGCGCCGGCCCCGGTCACCGCGAGGCGCTGGATCCCCTCGTCGACCACGTCGGCATCTCCGGCGTGCCGCAGGGCGGCATCCACCACCTCGCGGAGAGCCGCGACGGCGACGCGTGCCTCGACGAGCTCGCCGGTCACCGGGTGCACCAGGTCACCGGAGAGCCCGTAGCGCGCGGCGCGCCACCAGGCACCACGCAGCAGGTCGCTCCGCCACGGGTCCGGCGTGGCCGCCCCGGCGCAGGTCTCGACGAGAGCGCGGGCAAGGGCGACGACCACCAGGGCGTCGTCGAGGTCGGTACACGTGTCCGCGACCCGGATCTCCACCGTCGGATAGGTCGCGGAGAGCCTGGCCTCGTAGTAGAGCATCCCGGCGTCCAGCGCCGCGCCGGTGTCGATGAGCATCCGGCTGACCCGCCGGTACTCCGCCGCGGTCCCGAAGGGCTCCGCCGGACCGGCCGTCGGCCATCGGGTCCACACCTGCTGCCGCCATGAGGCATACCCGGTGTCGCGGCCCGCGGCGTACGGCGAGTTGGCCGACAGCGCGGTCAGCACCGGGAGCCACGGGCGCAGCCCGTCGACCACGTGGACGCCCTCGTCGTCGTCGTCGATGTCGACGTGCACGTGCATCCCGAGCGTGCCCGCGCCGCGACCGGTGTCGCCGAACTCGTTGACGATCCGCTCGTATCTCGGGTCGACGCTCACCGCGGGCTCCACCGAGCCGAGCGGTGCGGTCCCCACGGCCGCCAGGCCGAGACCCGACCCCTGCGCGGCCGTCAGCGCCGTACGCCGGGCCTCGCGCAGCTGGCCAGCCGCCTCGGCGAGGGTGGCGACGGGATCGGTGTGGGTCTCGACCATGTGGCGGAGCAGCTCACCCTCCAGGTCGCGCGACGCCCGCGGTGGTGGGGCCTCGCCGCGGTCGCTGCGGTGCTCGTGCAGCACGTGGCCGGAGGCGTTGGCGAGCTCGCCGGTCTCCAGGTCGACGAGGAGCAGCTCCTCCTCGACACCGACCTTGCGCACGCTCACGACCACCATTCTCGCGGCCTCCGCCACACCCCTAGGTTGGACGGGTGGACGACGTGCGCATCCGGCCGATGACCGCCGACGACGCGCCCCGGGCCGAGCGGGTGACAGCGGTCGGGTTCCACGAGCTCGACACGCGGATGTTCCGGCGCTCCTGGCCCGACCCCGAGATCCGGCCGCCCGAGCGCGGGGCGCACTGGGTCGCCCGCTGCCGGCACCTGGTCGGGACCGATCCGGGCGGGTGCTGGGTGGCCGAGCGCGGCGACGAGCTGCTCGGGATCGTCGTCTCCTTCGTGCGGGAGAAGATGTGGCTGCTGGCGTCGTACGCCGTGGTGCCCGAGGCGCAGGGGCTGGGCCTGGGCAAGGCCCTCCTCGCCCCAGCCCTGGAGCACGGACGCGGGAGCCTGCGCGGCATGTTCAACGCCTCCAGCGACCCGAAGGCGCTGCGTCGCTACCACGACGCCGGGTTCACGCTGCACCCCCAGATGTTCTTGAGGGGGACGGCGGACCGTTCGCGCATCCCCGTCGTCGAGAAGGTGCGGGAGGGCAGCGCGAGCGACATCGACCTGATGGACTCGGTCGACCGGCAGACGCGCGGCGCGGCCCACGGACCCGACCACCAGCTGCTGCTGGGCCAGTACCCGCTGGTGGTCAGCGAGACCTCGTCCGCTCAGGGCTACGCCTACCTCGACCGGGGCACCGTCCTGCTCGCGGCGACCGACCGTCGTACAGCGGCGCGACTGTTGTGGGAGGCGATCGCCTCGAGCGACGACGTCCTGATCGGCCACATCACCGCCGAGAACGCGTGGGCCGTCGACGTCGGGATGGAGGCGCGGCTCGAGCTCCACCAGGAGGGGTACCTCGCGCTGCGGCACATGCGACCGCCCTGTCCCTACCTGGCCAACGGCGCGTTGATGTGACCTCCCTACGATGACCCGGTGACGACCGTCGATCTGCCCCTGCTCCCGCTGGGGCGAGGCTCCGACCCGACCGCGGAGCGCGGCGTGGAGTGCCCGGGTGACCTGCCGGCGCCGTCGGACCCCGGCCTGGTGGAGCGAGCGCGGGCCGCCAAGGAGGCCTTGGGCGAGCGCGTGTTCGTGCTGGGGCACCACTACCAGCGTGACGAGGTGATCCGCTTCGCGGACGTCACCGGCGACTCGTTCAAGCTCGCCCGCGACGCCGCGGCCCGGCCGCAGGCGGAGTACATCGTCTTCTGCGGCGTGCACTTCATGGCTGAGTCGGCCGACATCCTCACCTCGCCCCACCAGCTCGTCGTGCTGCCGGACCTCGCTGCCGGGTGCTCGATGGCCGACATGGCCCGGCTCGCGCAGGTCGAGGACTGCTGGGACGCGCTGGTGGACGCCGGCATCGCCGAGACCGTCGTACCGATCACGTACATGAACTCCTCGGCCGACATCAAGGCCTTCTGCGGTCGCCACGGGGGCGCCGTGTGTACGTCGAGCAACGCCGCCGTCGCCCTGGAGTGGGCGTTCGAGCAGAAGCCCGTCGGGAAGGTGCTCTTCCTGCCCGACCAGCACCTCGGTCGCAACACGGCCGTGCTCGAGCTCGGGATGGACGTCGGCGACTGTGTCGTGTGGGACCCGCGGCAGCCTGGGGGCGGCCTGGCCCGCGACGAGCTGGCGGCCGCCCGGATGATCCTGTGGAAGGGCCACTGCTCGGTGCACGGCCGGTTCTCGGCCGACGTCGTCGACGCGCTCCGGGCGTCCAGGCCCGGCATCCGGATCCTGGTGCATCCCGAGTGCACCCACGACGTGGTGACCCGTGCCGACCTGGTCGGCTCGACGGAGTTCATCATCAAGACCGTGGCGGCGGCGGCGCCGGGCTCGAGCTGGGCGATCGGCACCGAGCTCAACCTGGTGCAGCGCCTGGCTCGCGAGCATCCGGACCAGGAGATCGTGTTCCTCGACCGCAACGTCTGCTACTGCTCCACGATGAACCGGATCGACCTGCCCCACCTGGTCTGGGCCCTCGAGTCCCTCGTCGACGGCGTCGTCGTCAACCGGATCTCGGTCGACCCGGACACCGAGCACCACGCCCGGGTCGCTCTCCAGCGGATGCTCGACCTCCCCGGCGGCTCCCCCGACTGAGCTGACCCGGCAGAAACGTCACGCCATCCATCGCTGACCCGGCAGAAACGTCACGCCGTACGTCGCTGACCCGGCAGAAACGCCACGCCACCTGGGCGTGCACTTGTGCCGGGTCAGCGCTCCTGGGCGTGGACTTG
>JAICSK010000005.1 GCA_025936915.1 Nocardioides sp. | reverse complement strand
CCCACCAAGGCCGAGCTCGCCGCCACCCTGGTGCTCGCCCTCCCGATCGAGGACTGGTCGTTGAAGATCTCGGCCGGCTGGCCCGAGGACACCGACGACGACATCGCCGGACCTGCCTGGGCGGGCGTCGTCCCCGTGCGTGAGGTGTACGACGCCCCCCAGGCGGCGCCCGACCTGCGCGACGGCATCGAGGTGCCGCCCTCGGTCCGGGCGCTCGGCGGCTGACCGCGCGGGCACCCGACAGCTCAGCACCTGACCGCCGGGCCCCGACGATCAGCGCTTGAGCTGGCTCAGGCTCAGCACGGCACCACCCGGGTCGGCGACGACGGCCTGGGAGAACGACGGCGGCGCGTCGTACGGCCCCGCCAGGACGGAGCCGCCGAGTCGCCGTACCTCGGCTACGGCGCGCTCGACGTCGTCGATCCAGAAGTCCACTCCCCAGGCGGAAGGCGCGTCGGGAGCGGCCGGCACCATCACCGCCACCACGTCGCGCGGGACCGGCTGGGAGGGCTCGCCGCCGACGTACCCGGGCAGCCGGAACATCGTGGCCGGCCCGAACGCCTCGGTCTCCCAGCCGAACACCTCGCCGTAGAACTGCGCGGCCCGGTCGGTATGTGCGGTCTGCAAGGCGCTCATCGACCACGCACTCGGCTCGTTGACCAGCTGGGCGCCCTCGCGGTCGCCGGCTTCCCAGGCACAGAAGGTCGCGCCCACGGGATCGACGAAGACGCCCAGCTTGCCGACGGGCATGTAGTCGACCTCCTCCTGCAGGACGGTGCCACCGGCCCGGCGCACGGCGTCCACGGTGACGGCCAGGTCGTCGACACGCACCTCCATCACCCACGTCGGCGCGGCCACGGGGTCGGGCATCGTGCCGATGCCGGCGACGTCTCGGCCGCGAACCCGGCCCAGGGCGTACGGCGCCACGTCGCCGGGGCCGCTCTCGGTCTCCCAGCCGAACAGCTCCTGGTAGAAGGAGGTCGCTGCCGGTACGTCGTGCTGCAGGTTGGTCACCCAGCACGGGACTCCGGCCGGGTAGGTGTCGCGCTCACTCATCGGAACCTCCATCGCTCGTGTCGTCGTGTCCCAGCACCGTAGACCCTTTAGTTGGAAATTCCAAGTAATTAGTTGGAAAACCCGTCTACCTCGCCTAACCTCTTCCGCATGGCGGGCAAACGTTCCTATGGAGACCCGTGCGGTATCGCCCGCGCGCTGGACGTGATCGGCGAGCGGTGGGCGCTCCTGGTGGTCCGCGAGCTGGTGCTCGGCCCGAAGCGGTTCACCGATCTGCGAGCCCATCTCCCGGGCATCGCGACCGACGTGCTGTCCCAACGACTCAGGCAGCTCGAGCAGGCGGGCGTGCTGCGGGCCACCACGTTGACGGCCCCCGGATCCGGCCGGGCCTACGAGCTCACCGGCCGTGGCCGCGACCTCGAGCCGGTGCTGCACGCGTTGGGCCGGTGGGGCAGCCAGGAGGGCTTCCAGGCGGTGACCCACGAGATGACCGTCGACGCGTTCGCGGTCGCACTCTCCACCGTCTTCGACCCGGGCCGGGCCGACGGGCTCGACACCACGCTCGCCCTGGTCGTCGACGGCGAGCCTCTGGTGGTCGAGGTGCACGACCGCACGCTCGAGCTGCGCCGGGGCGTGGCCGACCAGCCCGATGCCCGGATCGAGGGATCCGTCGCGGGGCTCCGCGCGGTGCTCTGGCGGGGACGTTCCCTCGCCGACGCCGAGTCGGACGGCAACGTCTCGGTGGGTGGCCTCCGATCGGTCGCACGACGGTTCATCAGGCTCTTCCCGGCACCCGTTGCGACCCGAACGTCGATCTGACCGGACACCGGTCGTCACCGCGGTGACAGACTCACACGACCGAGAGAGGACTCACCCATGAGCCGTTACGTCGTCATGTTCCCCGCCGACAACGAGGCCGAGTGGGACGCCGGCACCCAGGCCGACCACCAGGCCGTCTACGACACCGACATGCAGTTCGCCCGCCTGCTCGAGAAGCGCGGCGGCGAGGTCACGGGTGGCCGCGAGCTCGCGGCCTCGCGGCACGCCCACGTCGTACGACGGGGCCCGAACGGAACCGCCCTGGTCACCAGCGGGCCGTACACCGAGTCGGCCGAGCAGCTGTCCGGCTTCTACCTCGTCACCTGCGACGACGAGGAGGGACTCCTCGAGGCCGCCGAGGTCCTGGTCGAGGCCCACCCGGCGGTGGAGATCCGGCTGGTCGAGGAGTCCTGACCTGACCGTAAGGTCGCTCCATGCGAACCGCGATTCTCGCCGACCTCGCCCAGCGCACGGACGGCCTCCGGGACGATGGACTGTTCAAGGCGGAGCGGGTGATCGCGTCGCCGCAGAGCGCGCACATCAGGCTGGCCGACGGCAGCGAGGTCCTCAACCTCTGCGCCAACAACTACCTCGGGCTCGCCGACCATCCGCAGCTGCTGCAGGCGGCGCGCGAGGCGCTCGACACCTACGGCTACGGGATGGCGTCGGTGCGCTTCATCTGCGGCACGCAGACGGTCCACACGGCACTCGAGGCGGCCGTCAGCGACTTCCTCGGCACGGACGACACGATCCTCTACTCGTCGTGCTTCGACGCGAACGGCGGCCTTTTCGAGACGCTCCTCGACGAGCAGGACTGCGTCATCTCCGACGCGCTCAACCACGCGTCGATCATCGACGGCATCCGGCTCTGCAAGGCCCGGCGCATGCGCTACGACAACAACGACATGGCGCAGCTGGAGCAGCGCCTGCGTGACGCCGCGGATGCTCGCTACCGACTGATCGCGACCGACGGGGTGTTCTCGATGGACGGTGTCATCGCCGACCTGGGCACCATCTGCGACCTCGCCGAGGAGTACGACGCGCTGGTCATGGTGGACGACTCGCACGCGGTCGGCTTCGTGGGTGAGGGCGGCCGCGGCACACCGACGTACTGCGGCGTGGCCGACCGGGTGGACATCGTCACCGGGACGCTGGGCAAGGCGCTGGGCGGCGCGAGCGGCGGTTACACCAGTGGCCGGCAGGAGATCGTCGACTGGCTGCGGCAGCGCTCGCGGCCCTACCTGTTCAGCAACTCGCTGGCGCCCACGATCGCCGCCACGACGATGGGCGTGCTGGAGATGCTGCGGTCGGGCGACGACCTCCAGCGGCAGCTCGAGCGCAACGCGTCGAGGTTCCGCGCCGGCATGGAGGCGGCCGGCTTCACGCTCGCGGGTGCCGGCCACCCGATCATCCCGGTGATGATCGGCGAGGCCAAGATCGCCGGCGACATGGCCGACCGCCTGCTGGCCAAGGGCATCTACGTGATCGCCTTCAGCTTCCCGGTCGTCCCTCAGGGCAAGGCGCGCATCCGCACCCAGATGTCCGCGGCCCACAGCGACGAGGACATCGATCGCGCGGTGGCGGCGTTCACGGAGGTTGCGGCCGAGATGGGTGGCGTCCCGCGATGAGAGCGCTGGTGAAGGCCAAGGCCGAGCCGGGCCTGTGGATGCAGGACGTGCCGCTGCCCGAGCCGGGTGACGGAGACGTGCTGATCCGCGTGCACAAGACCTCGATCTGCGGCACCGATCTGCACATCCTCAACTGGGACCCGTGGGCTCAGGCGACGATCCCGGTCCCCTTGGTGGTCGGTCACGAGTTCACCGGCGAGATAGCCGCGATGGGCACCGGTGTGCGCGGTCTCGAGGTCGGACAGCGCGTCGCCGGCGAGGGTCACGTCACCTGCGGTCACTGCCGCAACTGCAAGGGCGGCCGACGCGAGTTCTGCCACTTCCACACCGGCGTCGGCGTCACCCGCCCGGGTGCGTTCGCCGACTTCGTCGTCATCCCCTCGCAGAACGTGTTCGTCGTACCCGACCACATCACGCCCGACGTCGCCGCCGTGCTGGATCCGTTGGGCAACGCGACCCACACCGCCCTGCGGTTCGACGTGGTCGGCGAGGACGTCGTGATCACCGGCGCCGGTCCGATCGGTGTGATGGCGGCCGCGATCGTGCGGCACATCGGGGCGCGTCACGTCGTCGTCACCGACGTGAATCCCTACCGGCTGTCGATGGCCGCCGAGCACGGCGCGACCCGTGTGGTCGACGTACGCACCGAGAATCTCGAGTCCGTGATGGCCGACCTGGGCATGACCGAAGGCTTCGACGTGGGCCTGGAGATGAGCGGCGCCGAGGCCGCGTTCAACCACATGCTGGAGTCGATGAACCACGGCGGTCGGATCGCGGTCCTCGGCATCCCGGCCGGGCCGATCACGCTGGACGTCAACGCCCTGATCTTCAAGGGCCTCGAGATCCAGGGCATCTACGGTCGCCGCATCTTCGAGACCTGGTACAAGATGGCGGCGATGCTGCAGAGCGGACTGGACGTGAGCGCGGTCGTCACCCACCGTCTGCCGGCTGATCGGTACGACGAGGCGTTCGACCTCGTCGCGCGCGGCGAGTGCGGAAAGATCGTCCTCGACTGGCTCTGACGGAGCTGTCGATCCGGCGACCTCTCGCGCGTCATCGGGATGAGGGGAACACTCGTCCCCACGACCCGAGAGGACCAGCCATGACCAGCTACGTCGTACTCCTGCCCGGCGACGAGGCCGCGTGGGCGACCACGCCCGACGCACAGAAGCAGGAGATGTACGCCGTGCACGCGGAGTTCGCCAGGCGACTGGCCGAGCGCGGGCACAAGGTGACCGGCGGAGCCGAGCTCGCGCCGAGCAGCGAGGCGCGCGTGCTGCGCACCTCCGGCACCGGCGAGCACACCGTCACCGAGGGACCGTACGCCGAGACCGCCGAGCAGCTCACCGGCTTCTACGTGATCGAGACCGCGGATCTCGACGACCTCATCGAGGTCTGCAAGGTCCTCGGCCGGGGCGAGGGCGCGATCGAGATCCGTGAGTGCCGGGGTGGCGGCCCCTCGTGAAGTTCCTGGTCCTGATGGCCGAGGAGGACCCCGAGGCCTGGGACGCCGCGACGCCGGACTACCGCGACGAGGTGTTCGAGCGCCATCGGTCGTTCGACGCGGCGGTGCGCGAGCGCGGCGACATGGTCGCCGGCGAGGCGCTCGCGTTGCCGACGGAGGGGGTGACCGTGCGGCCCGGGACGGGACGCGACCGCCTGGTGACCGAGGGGTCGTACGTCGAGTCCACGGAGCAGCTGGGCGGCTTCTACCTGATCGACGTCGACTCGAGGGACACCGCGATCGATCTCGTCAGGCTGCTCCCCGAGGCGTACACGGTCGAGATCCGGCCCGCCATCCCCATCGGCGGTCATGACGGCTGAGGAGACCGCACCCGAGTCGGCGCTCGGGTCGGCATGGCGCGACCAGTGGGGCCGTCTGACGGCGCTGCTGGTCGCCCAGTTCCGGCGCCTCGACCTGGCCGAGGACGGGCTGGCCGACGCCTTCGAGGCCGCCGCGCGCACGTGGCCGCGCGACGGCGTACCGGCGAACCCACCGGCCTGGCTGCTCACCAGCGCCAGGCGCCGCATCCTCGACCGGCTGCGGGCCGAGGCGGTCGCTGCCAGGCGGCTGCCGCTGCTCTCGGTCGAGGCCGAGCTCCAGGAGGAGGCGCAGCGCGTGATGGCCGACGCCGGCGAGCCGGTGCGCGACGAGCGGTTGCGTCTCGTGCTCCTCTGCGCCCACCCCGCCCTGTCCCGCGAGAACGCCGCGGCGCTCACGCTGCGGATGGTCATGGGAGTGTCGACGGCCGACATCGCCCGGCTCTTCTTGATGCCCACCGCCACGATGGCGGCGCGGCTCACCCGGGCGCGCAAGAGCCTGGCCGGCGAGCGGTTCGAGGTGCCGGTCGGCCCGGAGCTCAAGGTCCGTGTCGGCCGAGCAGCCGACGTCACCTACCTCGCCTTCACGGCCGGGTACACGCCGCCGTCCGGCACCGAGCTGGTGCGCACCGACCTGGCGTCCGAGGCGATCCGGCTCGGGCGACTGCTCCGCGAGCTGCTGCCGGGTCGGACGGACCTCGACGGGCTGCTCGGCCTGATGCTTCTCCAGCACTCGCGCCGGGACGCGCGGCTGCGCGACGGACGGCTCGTCCTGCTGCCGGACCAGGATCGCGCGCTGTGGCACGCCGAGGAGATCACCGAGGCCCTCGACGTGCTGACCCCGCACGTGACCGCTCCCGGCACGCCGTACCTCCTGCAGGCACTGATCGCCGCCGAGCACGCGATCGCCCCGCACCCCGACGCTACCGACTGGCCGCGCATCGTCGAGCGGTACGACGAGCTGGTCGCTCTCGAGGACACGCCGGTCGTCCGGCTCAACCGGGCCGTCGCGGTGGCGGAGGCAGACGGCCCCCTGGCCGGTCTGCGGGCCCTCGACGGGCTCGAGCTGCCCGGTCACCGTCTGCCCGGGGTCCGCGGGCAGCTCCTCGCGCGGGTCGGCCGCACGGACGAGGCCCGGACCGAGCTCGTCCGGGCGGTCGAGCTGTGCGACAACGAGCCCGAACGGGCACATCTCGCCGACCTCCTGGCGTCCTTCAGCTGACCCGGTCCTCGACCGTCGACACCCGGTCGCCCCACCGCAGCACCAGCGGGAGATCGCCCTGTACCAGGAGCCGGACACCCGGCTTCACCCGGGAGCCGCCCCCGCGCACGAGGAGGAGGTACTGCCCGTCCGTCAGATCGCCGGCGGCGAAGGTCGCGACCAGCCGGCGTCCCCGGCCGCCGCCGTCGACCAGGCTCGCGGCGGCTCGCATCCGCTGGTCACCACGCCTCAGGACGACCGACGCACGCCCAGCGTCCAGCGGCGCCACGGGGTCGGCCAGCACGACGTCGACCCGGTCCCCCAGGCGGACCGCGTAGCTGTTCACCGGGCTGACCGGCGTCGCGCCTCGCATGCCCGGCACCCTACGAGGCGTACCCGACCCGCGCGCGACGACGGGATCGGGGCATGAGGTTCGAGAGCACCGTCGAGAGGCTGTCGGCTCCCGGCCCTAGGGTGACCGGGTGGTCCTCTCGCCGGCTCGGATGCTCGCCGACCTGCGGTCTCGGCCGGCCACACGCTTCTTCGTCACCATCACCCGCGACGTCCCCGGGTTCGCGGTGGCGTGGTGGGTGCTGCTCCTGGTCCGGGCACTCGTCCCGCCCGGGCTGGCGATCGCCACGGGTGTGCTGGTCGGTCGCGTGCAGGACGGCGGCGCGCTCGCGGGGCCGCTGACGGCGTTCGCCGTCGTCTTCGTGCTGTCGCAGATCAGCCCACCGATCCACCAGGTGGTGGGCACGCTGCTCGGCGACCACGTCAGCTCGGTCCTCAACGACCGGCTGATGAGGATCACCCTCGGCCCCGAGGGCGTGGGGCATCTCGAGCGCGGCGACCTCACCAACGACCTGACGACGGCCCGCGACTTCGACCTCGGTTGGACCGGCCCGCCGATGTTCATGAACATGGACTTCATCGCCCAGGGACTGACCATGCTCCTCGGCGGCATCGCCTCTGCCCTCGTCCTCGTCGGCTTCACCTGGTGGGCTCCGCTCCTCCTCCTCGGAGCGTGGGGCTCGACCCACTGGTTGCTCCGCGAGAGCGGTGTCTGGCGCGACCGCAACACCGACGAGGTCAAGACCGCCAGACGCCACACCAACTACGCCTACGACCTCGCCACCGAGCCAGCCGCCGCCAAGGAGGTCCGGCTCTTCGGGCTCGCCCCGTGGCTGCTCGACCGGTTCACCCGTCACCGGCTCCACCTCCACCAGCTCCAGTACGACGCCACCCGGCTCCGGGAGAAGTCCCTGACCGGCGCTCTGCTGATCGTGCTCGTCGCCAATGCCGTGCTGTTCGTCGTCCTCGCCCGACGCGGATCCGCCGGCACCCTCGACCTGCGGGCGGTCGTCACCTATGCGGGCGCGGCGTTCGGCGCGAGCGCGATCGCCTTCGGCGGGCTGAGCTGGGCGCTCGACGGTGCCGCGGCTCCCGTGGTCGCCATCGAGCGGCTCGAGGTGGAGATGGGAGCGGCCGGTGCTCTCGCTCGGGCCGGTGGTGTGACCGCACCCTCGAGCCGGGCGCCCGAGATCCGGTTCCGCGACGTCACGTTCACCTACCCCACGGGAAGCCGGCCGGTGCTCGAGCACTTCGACCTGACGATCCCCGCCGGAGCCTCCCTGGCGATCGTCGGTCAGAACGGCGCCGGCAAGACGACCATCGCCAAGCTGCTCTGCCGACTGTACGACCCCGACTCCGGCGCGATCGAGATCGACGGCGTCGACCTCCGCGACATCGACCTGACAGCCTGGCGGAGCCGCCTGGCCGCCGTCTTCCAGGACTTCGTCCGCTACGAGCTCACCCTGCGCGACAACGTCGCGCCGCTCGGTGCCGCCGACGACGTGGTCCGACACGCCCTCGACCAGGCGGGAGCCCTCGACCTGGCGGAGCTGGACACGCCGATGGCCAAGGGATACGCCGGTGGGGTCGACCTGTCGGGCGGCCAGTGGCAGCGGGTCGCGCTGGCCCGGGCGATCGCGAAGGTCCGCACGGGCGCCTACGCGGTCCTGCTCGACGAGCCCACCGCGATGCTCGACGTACGCGGGGAGTCCGAGATCTTCCGTCGCGTGCTGGCCGCGACCTCCGAGGCGACCACGATCCTGGTGTCCCACCGCTTCTCCACGGTCCGGCAGGCCGCGCTGATCTGCGTCGTCGAGCACGGCCGGGCGATCGAGCTCGGCAGCCACGAGGAGCTGATGGCACAACGCGGGCGCTACTTCACGATGTACGACCTCCAGGCGAGTCGCTTCACCGAGGAGCGCGAGGTCGACGAGCACGGGGAGGAGGTCGTCCATGAGTCCCTCTGAGGCCAAGGGGCGCCGAGCTGCCGGCGTCCAGGACCGCGCCGGAGAGCTCCCCGCGGCCGTGCCGTCGATGGTGCGGGTCGTCAAGCACGGTTACCGTGCCGAGCCGCGGCTCCTGTGGGCCTCGCTCGCGATGACGACCCTCGAGGCGTTGCCCGACGTCCTGGTCGGCATCTGGCTGGCCCTGCTCACCGACGGACTCGTCCACCACCACCAGACCCGGCTGTACGTCGGCGCCGCAGGCCTGGCCGCGTCGGCGACCCTGATGTGGACGCTGTCGGTGACGCTCGACCGCACGACCCGGCGGCTGGGCGACCGGCTCAACATCATGTTCCAGGGCCACGTCGCCCGGTTGCAGGCGGAGGTCGCGACCGTCGAGCACCACGAGCGGCCGGCGTACCTCGACCGCATCGCGGTGCTGCGCACCGGCGTCTTCGCCCTCGACCACCTGTTCCGGTCGATGTTCACGATGCTCGGCTGGCTGCTCCGGCTGGCCTTCGTCTGCATCCTGCTGGCGGCCATCCACCCCGCCCTCCTCCTGCTCCCGGTCGGGGCTGTTCCGCTCCTGCTGGTCGCGGTCTGGCGCCCCCAGGTCGAGAAGGGCACCGAGGAGAGAGTCGCGGCACACGCGCGCCTCGCCCGCCATCTCTTCAACGTCGCCACGACCCCGCCTCCGGGCAAGGAGGTCCGGGTCACCGGCAATCAGGCCGACCTCGTGCAGCGTCGCACCGCCGCCTGGGGCGAATGGTTCGGGCCGATCCGCGGGGTCAAGCTGGCCAGCGCCGCCTGGCTGACGCTCGCCTGGGCGGTGTTCTCCCTCGCCTTCGTGGGTGCGGTCGTCTGGGTCGTCGCCGGTCTCGACCGGGGACCGGGTGCGGTCGTCCTCGTCCTCACGGCAGGGGGCCGGCTCTCGGCGTACGTCGGCTCGGCCGTCGGCGAGCTCAGCTTCCTGCGGGGGATCTGGCTCGACTCCGCGCAGCGGCTCGCCTGGCTGGAGGACTTCGCGGCCGCGCAGAACGCGCGTGCCGACCGGTCGGCGCCGGACCGACTGGCCGAGGGGATCCGGTTCGAGCACGTCTCCTTCGCCTACCCCGGCACCTCGCGCGAGGTGCTCCGCGACGTCGACCTGACCCTCCCGGCAGGTGCCGTCGTCGCGATCGTCGGCGAGAACGGCGCCGGCAAGTCGACCCTGGTCAAGCTGCTGGCCCGGATGTACGCGCCGTCGTCCGGGCGCATCACCGCCGACGGCGTCGACATCGGTCACGTCGACGTCGAGGAGTGGCGGGCACGCCTCGCCGGGGCCTTCCAGGACTTCGCCCGTCTGGAGTTCGTCGCCGCCACCACCGTCGGTCTCGGCGACGAGCCCCGACGCGACGATCGGGTCGCGGTCGGCACGGCGGTCGACCGGGCGGGCGCGACCCCGGTCGTCGACGGGCTACGCGACGGGCTCGACACCCAGCTCGGGCCGTCGTGGGAGGACGGCGTCGACGTCAGCTTCGGGCAGTGGCAGAAGCTCGCGCTCGCTCGCGGCTACATGCGACCCGAGCCGCTCGTGCTGATGCTCGACGAGCCGACCGCCGCCCTCGACGCCGAGACCGAGCACGCGTTGTTCGAGCGGTTCGCCGCGGGCGCCCGGGAGGAGACGACCGCCGGCCGGGTGACCGTGCTGGTGTCCCACCGCTTCTCGACGGTCCGGATGGCCGACCTGATCGTGGTGCTCGACGGCGCCCGGGTGGTCGAGGTCGGCAGCCACGACCAGCTGATGGCCCACGGCGGCACCTACGCCGAGCTCTACGCCATCCAGGCCGCTTCGTACGCCTGACCTGCGGTCCTCGGGCTCGCCGCTGGCGGACCTAGCATCCGCCGGCGACGGCCGGGATGACCGAGATCTGGGTGCCTTCGGGTGTGGCGGTGGCCAGGCTGTCGAGAAAGCGGACGTCGTCGTTGCCGACGTACACGTTGACGAACCTGCGGAGCTCACCCTGCTCGTCGACGATCCGGCCCTTGATCCCGGAATAGTTGCTGTCGAGGTCGTCGAGGACCGCGGCCAGGGTCTCGCCGTTCGCGGTGACCTCCGACTCGCCGCCCGTGTAGGTGCGCAGGATCGTCGGGATGCGGACGGACACACTCATGGGTTCTCCTTGTCGGCGACATTGGGGATAGTCCGTGACGAAACGGCCCCAAAATCGGTGGATCGAGGACCGTTTCGTCACGGACTATCCCGACACTCGAGGTCTCAGGCGATGCCGGTGGCGGTGAAGGCAGCGTACGACGGGTCGATCGTGGCGGCAGCACCCACCGAGTCGCCGACGGCGTCGAGGGTCTTCAGGCCCATCCCGGTGTTGATCACGACGGTCTCCAGGGCCGGATCCAGCTGGCCGGTCTCGACCAGCTTCTTCAGACAGGCGACGGTGGTGCCGCCCGCGGTCTCGGTGAAGATGCCCTCGGTACGGGCCAGCAGCAGGATGCCCGCGCGGATCTGGTGGTCGGTGACGTCCTCGACCGCTCCGCCGCTACGCCGGCAGATGTCCAGCACGTAGATGCCGTCGGCCGGGTTGCCGATCGCCAGGCTCTTGGCGATGGTGTCGGGCTTCACCGGGCGGATCGCCGGCGCCTGGGTCTTGTAGGCGATGCTGACCGGCGAGCAGCCGGTGGCCTGCGCGCCGTACACCCGATAGGGCTTGTCCTCGACCAGGCCGAGCGCGATCAGCTCCCGGAACGCCTTGTCGACCTTGGTCAGCTGCGAGCCCGACGCCACCGGGATCACGATCTGGTCGGGCAGCCGCCAGCCGAGCTGCTCGGCGATCTCGAAGCCGAGCGTCTTGGAGCCCTCGGCGTAGAACGGCCGGACGTTGACGTTGACGAACGCCCAGCCCTCCTCCTCGCCGGCGATCTCGGAGGCGAGCCGGTTGACGTCGTCGTACGTGCCGTTCACGGCGACCAGGTTCTCGGTGTAGACGGCGCTGTTGACCTGCTTGGGGCGCTCGAGGTCCGCGGGGATGAACACGACGGTCTTGATGCCGGCCCTTGCGCCGGCTGCGGCGACCGCGTTCGCGAGGTTGCCGGTGCTGGGGCACGCGAAGACCTTCGCGCCGAGCTCGCGGGCCGCGCTGAGCGCACAGGCGACCACCCGGTCCTTGAACGAGTTGGTGGGGTTGGTCGAGTCGTCCTTCACCCAGAGCCTCTCCAGGCCCAGCTCGCGGGCGAGGTTGTCGGCCCTGAGCAGACGGGTGAAGCCGGGCTCGGTGTTGGGGCTCTCGGTGATGTCGGTCGGCACCGGCAGCAGCGGCTGGTAGCGCCAGATGTTGCGCGGCCCGGCCGCGATCTGCTCACGGGTCACTGCCGGGAAGTCGTAGGCGACCTCGAGCGGCCCGAAGCACTCCGGACACGCGTAGTGCGGACCCAGCGCGACCTCGTGCCCGCACTCGCGGCACACCAGGGCGCGGGCATGGCCGAACGCGCCCTCCCGGAACCTCGGGTCGTCCGCCCGAGAGGGTGCCCGAGAAGGTGCCCGAGAGGGTGCTGGGGCTCCCTGTGGGCCGGACGTGCCGGCATCGGTCTCGGAGACCAGCGCGCTCATGGAGTACCTCCCTCTCATCTTCCCCGGGCGACCCTCGCCACGGGACGGAATTGGCACCAGATCCCACGAACCGCCGCAGACGATGTGGACGACGGGAGGCTCGTGGTGGTTGCCGGGACGTCGACGGGCCGTTCCCTCAGTCCCTCTCGATGAGCTGGTGCCCACCCTAGGAGCGGCCACCCGGAACGCCGTACGCCGTGTCTACATGCTGGACAGACGTCTCATATGAAGAGACGCACGCTGACAGCCAGTCCCTGCGTGCCGGCTGCCAGGACCCCGCGACTATCTGACATCGCGGACGTCGGAGATGAAGCGGCGGAGGAGGTCGAGGACACCCTCCGGTCCGTGGACGACGACGTCAGAACGCTCCACCAGGGCGCCCTCCTCGTCCGAGGCCGAGCAGACCAGGAGCGTCGCGAGGCCCTCCTCGCGCAGCTGGGCGACCGCCTCGAAGGCCTCGACGTCCCCGAGGTCGTCGCCGGCGAAGAGGAAGCCACGGGCCTCGGTCTCCTCGGCCAGCGTGCGGACGACGGCACCCTTGTCCGACCCCGGCGAACGGGCCTCGATCACCTGGCGGCCGGGCTCGAGGACCATCGAGTGCCGGTCAGCGAGCTCCCGGAGCCGCGGTTCGAGGCGGTCGAAGGCCGCCGACGGGTCGTCCAGCCGACGGGTGTGTACGGCGATCGCGAGGCCCTTGTCCTCGACGTAGGCGTCGGCCGCGTCGGCCTCGCGGAGCGCGCGCGGCAGGTCGCGCAGGAAGCCGGACAGACCCTGCGGGGGCCGCGGCGAGACCACGCGCCGCTCGGCCGAGCTCCAGCGCTCGAAGCCGTACTGCCCGAAGACGAACAGCTCGCGCCCGCTCTCCCCGATCGCCCGGCCGACCTCGTCGAGGCCGCCGAGAGCCAGCACCTTGCGAGCGGGCCGGCCGGTGACCACCGCGACCGCTCGCACGACCTCGGTGAGCTCCAGGAGTACGCCGGGAGCGTCGGGATGGATGTGCGCGGACTCCGGGTCGTCGACGATCGGCGCCAGGGTGCCGTCGAAGTCGAGCCCCACCACGCTCGAGGCCGCGGTCGCCACCAGCTCGGCGTACCGCCGCTCGGCGTCGGCAGACGTGACACGCACGCGGGTCACCCTGTCACGCCGCGCGAGCCGCCGGCGTCAGTGGGTCGCGAGCGGTCCGGTCAGGATCACCGTGAGCCGGTCGAGCCGCATCGGGCTCACCGCCGGCATGGTGCGGTGGATGCCGAGGTCGAGGGCGAGCTGGTGGCCCGCCTTCGCCAGCCGCGGCGGGTAGTAGACCGTCGAGGCCGGGATCGTGCCGTACCAGTTGTCCGACCCGACGACCTGCCAGCCCAGGTGGGCCGTCCGGGTCGCGACCCGTCCGGCCAGTCCGGTGACGGCGGAGTTGTTGAAGACCTCGACCACGACCTTCGACCGGTCGAAGGTGGGCTTGTTGGTCCGGTGCTGGTGCTTCGGCGGGGTGAACGTCGAGGGGTGACTGGTCGGTGCGTGCTGCGAGGTCGGCGTGACGAGCCGCTCGGTGGGCTCGTGGTGCCGGGTCGCGACCCAGGCGACCCCGGCCATGGCCACCGCGACGATGCTGAGGATCATCACCGGCGAGGGGAACACGACCCCTCGCTGGTCGCGCACGCGCTGCATCGGCTAGACCTCGAAGCCGAGACGACGTGCCGAGCGGGCCCGCTGACGTTCGGCCCGCATCCGGCGCAGGCGGCGGACCAGCAGCGGGTCGGCGGCCAGGGCCTCCGGACGGTCGATCAGGGCGTTGAGCACCTGGTAGTAGCGGGTCGCCGACATGTCGAAGGACTCGCGGATCGCGGTCTCCTTCGCGCCGGCGTACTTCCACCACTGCCGCTCGAACTCGAGGATCTCGGCGTCGCGCTCGCCCAGCCCGGCACCGGTTTCGGGCCTCGGCTGTGCGGCTGCGGCGTCCATCTCTCTCCCTCGTGAGCGTCGTCCGGGGGTGCTCGACCTCCGTTCGAGGCGAGAGTCTACGCGAGGAATCACAACGATGTCATTCAGTTGCGGCGCGTCGCGCGATCCGTATCTGATGGCCGTCATGACGATCTCGACCCGCCAGAGCGCCACCCGCTGGGGCATCCTCGCCACCGGCAAGATCGCACGTTCGTTCGCCAGGGACCTGCACGCCACGCCGGGCGCCGTGATCGCGGCGGTGGGCTCGAGGTCGCGCGAGTCCGCCGCGGCGTTCGTCCACGACATCGGTGACGAGGGCACCCACGTCCACGGGTCCTACGACGAGCTGGTCGCCGACCCGGACGTCGACGTCGTCTACGTCGCGAGCCCGCACTCCCATCACCTGGAGCACACCCGACTCGCCTTCGCCGCCGGCAAGCCCGTGCTCTGCGAGAAGCCGCTCACGCTGACCCGCGACGACGGCGAGGCACTGTTCGCCGGCGCCGGCGACCTGTTCTGCATGGAAGCCATGTGGATGGCCTGCCACCCGCTGGTCCGCGACCTGCGCACCCGGATGGCGGCCGGCGAGTTCGGCACCCCACGACAGGTGCACGCCGACCTCGGCTTCGTGGTCGGGGACGACGCCACTGCGCGGATGTGGGACCCCGCTCTCGGAGCGGGTGCGCTGCTCGACATGGGGATCTACCCGCTCACCTTCGCCCGGCTGATGCTCGGCCCGTACGCCGCGGTGATGGCCGCCGGCGTTCTGGCCGAATCGGGCATCGACGTCGACGTCGCCATCTCCGCACGGCACGAGAGCGGTGCGGTCTCCGCGTTGACGACCTCGATGACCTCGGCCAGCCCCCGCTCGGCGTCGGTCGCGACCGACGAGGGCCTGCTCGAGGTGCCCGCCGACTTCCACCACCCGTCGTACGCCGTGTGGACGCCGGCGGGCGGTGAGCCGCAGCGGATCGACCCGCCCTCGGAGGTGTACGGGACCGGCCTGGGCAACGAGGCCGCGCACGTGCAGGACTGCCTGCGCGACGGGCTCACCGAGAGTCCGCTGGTGCCCCACACTCAGACCCTCGAACTGCTCGGCGTCATGGACGACCTGCGCAGCCAGCTCGGCGTGAGGTACGCAGCCGATCGTTGAGAGGCCCCACCCGCGGGTGATGTCCGCCCGGAATGCCCTGGATAGGGTCGGACCGTGTCCCTGAACGGTTCGGCCGAGCTCGTGATCGTGGCCAACCGCCTTCCGGTCGACCGGGTGACCCGGGCCGACGGCAGCGTCGAGTGGCGGGTCTCCCCCGGCGGGCTGGTGACCGCGCTCGAACCGATCATGCGTGCCAACGAGGGGCTCTGGATCGGCTGGCCCGGGGGCACCGACGTCGACGTCACGCCGTTCGAGCACGACGGGATGACGCTCGACCCGATCGCGCTGTCGGCCGAGGAGATCGAGCGGTTCTACGAGGGGTTCAGCAACTCGACGATCTGGCCGCTCTACCACGACCTGGTCGCCAAGCCGGAGTTCCACCGCGAGTGGTGGGACAGCTACGTCGACGTCAACCGCCGGTTCGCCGAGCGCGCGGCGGCCCGCGCCGCGAAGAACGCCACGGTCTGGATCCAGGACTACCAGCTGCAGCTCGTGCCGCAGCTGCTGCGTGAGCTCCGGCCCGACCTGCGGATCGGCTTCTTCCTGCACATCCCGTTCCCGCCGGCCGAGCTGTTCCAGCAGCTGCCCTGGCGGCGACAGCTCCTCGAGGGCCTGCTCGGCGCCGACCTCGTGGGCTTCCAGCTGCCGGGCGGGGCGGCGAACTTCGTGCGGCTCGTCCGCCAGCGGGTGGGCCACAAGACCCACCGCGACCTGGTCTACCTCCCCGACGGCCGCACGGTCCGGGCCGAGGCGTTCCCGATCTCGATCGACTACCAGGGCTTCGAGGAGCTCGCCCGCTCCGAGCCGGTGCAGGAGCGGGCGACCACGATCCGCAAGGCGCTCGGCGACCCCGCTCGGGTCTTCCTCGGCATCGACCGGCTCGACTACACCAAGGGCATCCACGCCCGGCTACGGGCGTTCGCCGAGCTCATCAGCGACGGCGAGCTCGACGTCGACACCTCGGTGTTCGTGCAGGTCGCGACGCCGTCGCGGGAGAAGGTCGAGGAGTACCGGGCGCTGCGCGACGAGATCGACCGGCTCGTGGGCCACATCAACGGAGACCTCGGCCGGATCGGGCGGCCGGCGATCAGCTACCTGCACTCGTCGTACCCCCGCGAGGAGATGGCGGCGCTGTACCGGGCGGCCGACGTGATGGTGGTGACGCCGTACCGCGACGGGATGAACCTCGTCGCCAAGGAGTACGTCGCCTGCCGGTACGACGAGGACGGCGCGCTGGTGCTCTCGGAGTTCGCCGGCAGCGCCGCCGAGCTCCGGCAGGCCTGGCAGGTCAACCCCTACGACCTGAACGGGATGAAGGCCGCGCTGCTCGACGCCGCACGGGCCCAGCCGCGCGACCGGCAGCGGCGGATGCGGGCGATGCGCAAAACCGTGAAGCAGGCCGACGTGGCCGCCTGGGCGACCGCGTTCCTCGACGAGCTCGACGATGTCCGGCCACCGCACGGGAAGAAGCTGAAGCCGACCCCGGGCTCCTAGGGCACCAGGGCTTCCGCCCGACCGGGCAGCGGCGCCATCATCGTCGTCGTGACCAGCACGATCGGTTGCCGGGCCCTGATCGTGACCTGGGACGGCGGGGGTGCCGCGCTGCCGGCCTTCAACCTGGCGCGCCGGCTCGCGCGCGCCGGGCACGAGCCCCATCTGCTGGGCTGGGTCGACCAGGCGGCGACGGCGGACGAGGCGGGGCTCGCCTTCTCGGCGTTCCCGTCGGTGCCGCCGTGGCCGCGGGGGGTCTCGCAGGACGCCGGGGTCGAGCAGATCTTCGAGTACCTCACCTCGTCCCGGACGCGGATGGAGATCGAGGACGCGATCTCGCGGCAGCGTCCCGACGTGCTGGTCATCGACGCGATGATGGCCGCGGCGTACGACGCGGCCGAGCGCTCCGGTCTGCCGACCGTGGTGCTGTGCCACCTGCTGGGGTCGTTGTTCAGCGGTCCGTGGGGCGAGCTGGTGATGGGCCGTCCGACGATCGAGCTGCTCGGCACCGCCGACCGCGTGCTGGCCCTCACCAGGCGGGAGCTGGACGCGGAGGGAGGACACGACTGCCTCTCCTACGTCGGCCCGATCCTGCGGCCGGACGTCGACACGTCGGCCGCCGCGCTGGCCCACTGCGGACTCGAGATGCTCGGCGACCGCTCGCGGCCGTGGGTGCTCGCGAGCCTGAGCACCACGCTGCAGAACCAGCCCGAGATGCTCCCCGACCTCCTCGCCCGACTGGGCGCGGTGCCGGCGCGGTTCGTGCTCACCCTCGGCGGGGCCGTCGACCCCTCCACGATGAGTGGCCCACCCAACGTCGAGCTCCGGGCGTTCGTCCCCCACGAGCTCGTCCTCCCCCACGTCAGCGCCTTCGTGTCCCACGGCGGCCTGACCGGGATCTCCACCGGACTGGCGTACGGCGTGCCGCTCGTGTGCCTCCCACAGGGCCGGGACCAGGGGCACAACGCCGAACGGGTGGCGGCCACCGGTGTCGGGATCGACACCGACGTGGCCGGCGTGACCGACGCCCTCGACGCCGTGCTCACCGACCCGTCGTACGCCGCGGCCGCTGCGGCCTTCCGCGATCCCGATGCGGGCGCGGAGGCCGCATGCGTGGTGGCCGACCTGGGATCGTCACATCCGTCCCGCGCGTAACCGCGGCCGTTCCGGGTCGTTGGAACCCTCAGTGGCGCGCGAACGTCACGAGAGCCGGCGCGGGTCGGGGCATCTTCTCCGCGCCGGCTCGTCAGCGTCAGGACGCCTGTTCGGGGGAGACGAGCAGGCCGCGCAGGGTGTCGCACAGGTCGGGGCCCAGGTCACCCCAGTCCGGCTCGTAGCCGTACACCTCGCGGAGGGACCGGGACCCCTGGACGCCGTCCATCACGTCGACGTCGTCCGGTGTGATCAGGGCCGGGTGCATCACGCCGACGGCCTCGGAGACCTTGAACAGGTCGCGGCGCAGCGACACCACGTAGTTGCCGGCACGAACCGCCTTCAGCTGGGGGTCGAGCCCGCGGGAGAGCCAGGGATTCTGGGTGGCCACGCCCGTCGGGCAGCGGTCGGTGTGGCAGCGTTGTGACTGGATGCAGCCGATCGCCATCATCGCCTCGCGGGCGACGTTGACCATGTCGGCGCCGAGGGCGAACGCGATCACGGCGTTCTCCGGGACGCCGAGCTTGCCGGCTCCGATGAAGACGACGTCGTCGGTCAGCCCGGCCCGGGCGAAGCGGCGGTAGACCTGGCTGAAGCCGACCCGGAACGGATAGGCCACCGCGTCGGAGAAGATCAGCGGGGCGGCGCCCGTGCCGCCCTCGCCGCCGTCGACGGTGACGAAGTCGACCCCACGGGTGCGCGTCGACATCTGCTCGACCAGCTCGTCCCAGAAGTCGGCGTGGCCGACCGCCGACTTGATGCCGACGGGCAACCCGGTCTCGTCGGCGACGAGCTCGACGAAGTCGAGCATCGAGTCCACGTCGGTGAACGCCGTGTGCCGGCTCGGCGAGGCGCAGTCGACCCCGGCCGGGATGCCGCGGATCTGCGCGATCTCGGCGGACACCTTCGCGGCGGGCAGCATCCCGCCCAGCCCCGGCTTCGCGCCCTGGGACAGCTTGATCTCGATCGCCCGGACCGGTGCGGACGCGACCAGGTCGGTGAGCCGGGCGAGGTCGAACCGGCCCTCGGCGTCGCGGCAGCCGAAGTACGCCGTGCCGATCTGGAAGACCAGCTCCCCGCCCCGGCGGTGGTACGGCGAGAGGCCGCCCTCGCCGGTGTTGTGCAGGCACCCCGCGAGCTGGGCGCCCTCGTTGAGGGCGCTGATCGCGTTGCCCGACAGCGACCCGAAGCTCATGCCCGAGATGTTCACCACCGAGGGCGGCCGGAAGGCGAGCCGTCGCCCGCGAGCACCGCCCAGCACCTTCGCCGCCGGGAGCGGCAGACCCTCGCCGACGTGGCGGCCGGAGTCGAGGCCGGTGCGGGCGAACGTGCGGTGCTTGATGATCGGCCAGCCGTCGGTCTCCTCGACGTTGTTGTCCGTGCCGAAGCCGACATAGTTGTTGACCAGCTTCGACGACTGGTAGATCCAGCTGCGCTGGTCGCGGCTGAACGGCCGCTCCTCGTCGTTGGAGGTCACGATGTACTGCCGCAGCTCGGGCCCGAACTTCTCCAGCAGGAACCGGAGATGACCCACGACGGGGTAGGTGCGCAGGATCGCGTGCGGCCGCTGGACGACGTCGTACGCCGCGACCCCCGCCAGCGCGGTGAGCCCGGCTCCGGCAACGCGCGACCACTTCATGCAGGCGTGTGTAGTCCTCGGCCCGGGTCTTGTCGAGCAGTCTCCGGGCGCGCCGCGACGCTCGGGTAGTTTCGGGATCGTGGACCTGGTCCCCAAGCCCGATCAGGTGGTCTCCGCCGCCTCGAACGTCGCGCACACCCTGGTGTACGGCGGCCTGGCGGACCTGCGGCCGATGCCGCGCACCCTGATCGACGAGGGCACGCTGCGCGAGGTCCACCACTACCGACCCGCGGCGCACGCCCGCGAGTCCGGCGACCCGGTCCTCCTCGTGACCCCGCTCGCGGCACCGGCCCTCTGCTACGACCTGCGCCGTGGCTGCTCGCTGGTCGAGCATCTGGTGGGGACGGGTCGCCCGACGTACCTCGTGGAGTACGGCGCCGTCTCGTTCCGCGACCGCGACCTCGGCATGGAGCACTGGATCGAGGAGGTCGTGCCGACGGCGGTCCGCGAGGTCTCGGCGCACGCCGGTGGCCGGCCGGTGCATCTGGTCGGCTGGTCGCTCGGAGGCACGTTCGCCCTGCTGAGCGCGGCCGCCGACGCGTCGCTGCCGATCGGCTCGATCACCGTGCTCGGCTCGCCGTTCGACGTCCGGCAGGTGCCACTGGTGGCGCCGCTACGGCCACTCCTCCACCTCACCGACGGCCGAGGCCTGATCACGCGGATCTACCAGGCAGCGGGCGGGGCACCCCAGCCGCTGGTGCGGTGGGCGTTCCAGCTCTCGTCGTTCCAGAAGCTGGTCACCAAGCCGCTCGCGCTGGCCCGCAACCTCGACGACGCCGACTACCTCGCCCAGATCCAGGCCGTCGACCGGTTCACCGCCCACATGATCGCCTACCCCGGCCGGACGTTCGGGCAGCTCTACCACCGGCTGCTCAAGGGCAACGCGCTCGTGGAGGGGACCTTCGACCTGGGCGACCGCACGGTCTCGGTCGCCCACATCAGGGTCCCGGTGCTGGTCGTCGCCGGCGCCGACGACGGGATCGCACCGGCCGGTTCGGTGAAGGCCGTCGTACCGCTCCTGACCGGATCGCCGGACGTGCGCTTCGAGATCGTCCCGGGCGGCCACCTCGGGATGCTGACCGGTCGCCGGGCACGCAGCGGTACCTGGCCGGTGATCGACGCCTGGGTGGCCGAGTGGACCCAACGCCCCGACGACCCGGCCATCGGTGCGAACCCGACCCGCCGCTATCGCTCCGCGGGCTCGCGGGCGTTGCGGCGATGAGCCGGGCGGACCTGCTTCGGCCCACGTGTCCTGCCTGGTGCCCCGCCGTTCGTCCCCTCCGTGACGGCGCCACCCGACGCCGCGACGAGCAGAGGAGGACCCGATGAAGTACATGCTGATCCACGCCGTCGACGAGGCGCGGCTGAAGGACCTGCCCCCGCAGGCCGAGAGCGAGCTCGCGGCGTGGGTCGAGGAGATGGTCGGCCGCGGCATCGAGCTGGACGGGGCACGGCTGCACTCGACCGCCCACGCGACGACGGTGCGGACCGTGGACGGTTCCGTGCACGTGACCGACGGCCCGTTCGCGGAGACCAAGGAGCAGATCGCCGGGTACGACGTGATCGACTGCCCCGACCTCGACACCGCGATCGCGGTCGCGTCGGCCCACCCCACGGTGCACATCGGCGCGATCGAGGTGCGGGCCTTCGAGGACGGCATGCCGCGGCCGGAGGTGCCCGACACCGTCACGGCGGGCAAGCGGCGCTACCTGATGCTGGTCTGCGCCGACATGCGCCGGGCCATGGCCGACGCGGCCGCCGTGACCGATGCGTCGCCCGACCTGTGGGACCCACCGGAGCCGGAGTCGGCCGACGACCCGAACGGCATCGACGCCTGGGTCGACCGCGTCTCCGACCGGCGCGTCTACGGCTGGCCGCTGGCCTTCCCCGACACCGCGGTCACGGTCCGCCGGGTCGACGGCCGAGTCGTGACGACCGACGGCCCGTTCGCGGAGACCAAGGAGCAGGTCGCGGGATACGACCTGCTGGAGTGCCGCGACCTCGACGAGGCCCTGGACGCCGCGGGGACCCACCCGGTCGCCGCCGGTGGCGCGATCGAGATCCGGCCTGTGGCGGACTGATGAGGTCCGACGACGCAGTCGCCCGCACCTTCCGGGAGGAGTGGGGGCGACTCGTCGCCGGAATGATCGGCTGGTGCGGGGACTGGGACCTGGCCGAGGAGTGTGCGGCAGAGGCGTTCGCCCAGGCCCTTCCCGCGTGGGAGCGGTCGGGCGTGCCCGACTCCCCCCTGGCCTGGCTGACCACCGTCGCCCGTAACCGGGCCCGCGACCGGATGAGACGTCGTACCACCGAGGGCGCGAAGCTGGCCCTGGCCGCCGCCGACGACATCGTGACCGGCTCGATTGTCGCGGACGTGTCGGAGACCGACGACGACATCCCCGACGAGCGGCTGCGGCTGATCTTCACCTGCTGCCACCCGGCACTGCCGATGCCCGCGCGCGTCGCGCTCACGCTCCGCACCCTGGGCGGCCTGACGCCGGCGGAGATCGGGCGGGCCTTCCTGGTCACCGAGCCGACCATGGAGAAGCGGCTGGTCCGGGCCCGCGCCAAGATCAAGCACGCCGGCATCCCCTACCGCGTTCCGCCGCCCGAGATCTGGTCGGAGCGGGTCGAGGGTGTGCTGGGCGTGCTGTACCTGATGTTCAACGAGGGCTACGCCGCGTCGTCGGGCGACTCGCTGCTGCGCGTCGACGTCTCCGCCGAGGCGATCCGGCTGACCCGGGCGCTGGTCGGCCTGGTGCCCGGTGAGCCCGAGGTGCGCGGGCTGCTCGCGCTGATGCTGTTGACCGACGCCCGCCGGCCGGCCCGGGTGCGCGGCGGAAGCGTCGTACCACTGGCCGAGCAGGACCGCTCGCTGTGGGACATCGACCGGGTCACGGAGGGCGCGCGGCTCCTGGAGGGCTCGCCGCCGTGGGGTCCGTACGCCGTCCAGGCGCGGATCGCCCTGTGCCACGACGTCGCGGCCCGGCCGGAGGACACCGACTGGGCGGCGATCGCCGAGCTGTACACCCACCTGCCGGTCACGCCGGTGATCGAGCTCAACCGCGCGGTCGCGGTCTCGATGGCTCGTGGTCCGCAGGACGCGCTGCCGCTCGTCGAGGCGCTCGCCGAGCCGTTGGCCGACTACTACCTGTATGCCGCGACCCTCGCCGACCTCTACGCCCGGCTCGGTCGCACCGCCGAGGCCGCTGCTGCGCTGGCGACGGCCGTCGAGCAGGCGCCCACGGGTCCCGAACGGCGGCTGCTGCGCGAGCGCCGCGAACGGCTGCTCAACGGTTCGTGACCCTGACCCTGCCCGTGCGGAGGAGCGGCTTGAGGCCGACGCCACCGAGGACAAGCCCCACCACGACGACCGCAAGCCCGACCAGCGGCTGGAGGACCAGCAGGAAGAACCCCAGCAGCACCAGCGCCGCGGCGTACCCGACGAGGCGCCAGCGGACGTCCCGGAGGGCCGGGTTGAGCTGGACCTGTCGACCCTGGCCACCGACGGTGACCCCGCTGATCCCGGACGGCAGCACGGGCGGAAGGTCGATCACGCCCTGGCCGAGCTCGCGGAGCTCGCCCATCGTGGTCGCGCTCAGGACGCGGCCGGTCCGGTCGTCGAGCTGCTCGCGGGTGATCGCCCCGCGGGCGTAGGCGTCGTTCAGGGCGGCCGACACCCGGTCCCGCGTGGCGTCGTCGGCAGCCCGGGCCGCCTGCTCGCGGACCGCCTCCTCCGTGGCAACGTCCTTGGACGCCTGGTACTGCTCCATCACCAGCCGGGTCGCCGCCCCGTAGTCGACGTGGCCCGAGTCGTCCACGGCACCCTGCACACCCTGGTAGAGGCCGACGGCCTCCAACCCCTCGGCCGTGAGGGAGTACGACGGCGTCGCCGCGAGGTCGCTCACGGCCACCGACCCCGCCGCCACCGCCTGCTCGAGGACCCGGGTCACCACGTCGGGGGGCTGTCCCACCTGCGCGGCCAGGTCGCCGGCACTTGCCGGCCCGGCCGTCAGTCCCGCGAGTACCCGCATCTCGACCGGGTCCGACCGGTAGAACCTCGCCATGCGGCCATTGTGGCCGCCGAGCCCGAGGACGTGGCCGGATCGGAGGAATCGGTCAGGCGGCGACCAGGCTCTGGCACCGGGGACATCGCACGGGCGTCGCGACGTCGGCGAAGTCGAGGCCGGGCCAGACGATCAGGCCGGCGACGTCGGCACCGCACAGGGCGAACCCGTCCGCGTCCAGCGCATGCGTCATCGGCCCGGGGGCCTTCGCGATCCGGCGCGGGCCGATGCCCTGGCCGGGTGCGCGCGATCGCGAGCGCGCGACCGTCGTGGTCTCCGAGGCGACGCCGTACATCCGTTCCCTGATCCGAGGTCGATGGGAGCGTCCCGAGGCCACGAAGCCGGGGGGCAGGCCCCGGGACGCGCGGCGCAGAGGACGGGGTCCCGACGCCGCGACGGTGATGGTAGCCCGACGGCTCGAGGCTCCGTGGGCGGGGTGACGTCACGGGCGGGCACATCCCCCGTGCCGTTCTCGCCGCGGGGTCGTTGGACGTCGTATGGACCTCTCGAGACGGAGCCTGCTCGGCGGCCTCACCCTGGGCGGTCTGGCGCTGGGTGGTAGGTCGCGGGGTGGTCTGGCGCCGGGCGGCACCTCGTACGCCGCGGGCGCGCTGCCCGACCTCGCCGAGGCCTCCGGGCGCCAGGGCGGTCTTCCCGGCACGGTCGACGTCGTGGTGGTCGGGGCCGGGATCTCCGGCCTGGTGGCGGCCGAGAGGCTCGCCCGTCATGGCCGCGACGTCCTCGTGGTGGAGGCGCGCGACCGGGTCGGCGGCCGGGTCCTCAACCACCGCCTCGCCCACGGCACGGTCGTGGAGTCCGGGGGCGCGTTCATCGGCCCGACCCAGACGCACATCGCGAGCCTCGCGAAGAGCCTCGGCGTACGCACGTTCGACGAGTACGTCGACGGCCAGAGCGTCTACGTCTCCTCCACCCTCGGCCGGATGACCTACCAGGGCACGGTGCCTCCCGACCCGACGATCCTGCCCGACGCCGCCCTCCTGCAGACGCGGATCGACCAGTACGCGAGCGAGCTCGACGTCGCCGCTCCCTGGGCGCACCCGATGGCCGCCACGTGGGACCGGATGACCCTGGCCCAGTACATCCAGCAGAACTGCGTCAACGCCGACGGCATCAACCGGGTCATCCGCTGCTGGACCCAGCCCGGTTTCGGCGCCGACCCCGAGGAGCTCTCCTTCCTGTACGTCGTGTGGTACTGCGCGTGCTCGGGTGACCGGATCCACGCCGGCACGTTCGAGCGGAACAGCGACACGGCCCACGGCGCTCAGCAGAAGCGCTTCGTCGGAGGGTCGCAGCTGGTCCCGCTGCGGCTGGCCGGGCGCCTCGGCGACATGGTCGCCCTGCAGGCCCCGGTGCATCTGATCGAGCAGCGGCACGACCATGCCGTGGTCGTCACCGGTCGCGGACCGGTCCGCGCCCGCAAGGTGGTCGTCGCCGTACCACCGCCGATGGTGCTGCGCATCGACTGGCATCCGCACCTCCCAGCGGGACGGCGCGCCCTGATGCGCCATCTCGACATGGGCGAGCTGATGAAGTGCGACGCGGTCTACCGCGCGCCGTTCTGGCGCAAGGACGGGCTCAACGGCTTCGGCATCGCCGACTCCGGCGCGGTGCGCGCGGCGTTCGACAACTGCCCGCAGGACGGCGACCCCGGGGTGCTGCTGGCGTTCGTGGGCGGCAGCACGTGGCGTCGCTACGGACTGATGACGCGGGCGAGGCGCCGCAAGGCCGTGCTACGGGGGTTCGCCGCGATGTTCGGCGACCGCGCCCTGCACCCGGTGGACTACGTCGAGCACGACTGGACCCACGAGCGATGGACGACCGGCGGGCCGGTGGCGGTCTATGCACCCGAGGTGATGACGTCGGTCGGCCACACGATCCGGACGCCGTTCCACCGCGTCCACTGGGCCGGAACCGAGACGTCGACGTACTGGACCGGCTACATGGACGGCGCCGTCCGGGCCGGCGAGCGCGCAGCCGCCGAGGTCCTGGCCGGCTGATCCGGCGCCGCCCGGAGGCTAGGGTCGCCTGCGTGGGTGCCCTGTCCGGACTCGTCGACCGGGGCCTGATGGCACCGGACTGGGCCGAGGCTCTCGCCCCCGTCGACGAGCGGATCACCGCGATGGGACAGTTCCTGCGCGCCGAGCTCGCCGCAGGGCGCCCGTACCTTCCCGCCGGCGACGACGTCTTCAAGGCGTTCCGACGGCCGCTCGCCGACGTCCGGGTGCTGATCGTGGGCCAGGACCCCTATCCGACGCCGGGGCACCCGATCGGCCTGTCCTTCGCCGTGGCGCCCGAGGTACGCCCTCTGCCGGGGTCGCTGCGCAACATCTACCAGGAGCTCTCGACCGACATGGGCATCGCGCCGTGCCCCCACGGCGACCTGACCGCCTGGGCCGATCGGGGGGTCATGCTGCTCAACCGGGTGCTCACGGTGCGACCCCGTGACCCCAACTCGCACCGCGGCCGTGGCTGGGAGGAGGTCACCGACTGCGCGATCGCCGCGCTGGCCCGACGCGGTGGTCCGGCCGCCGCGATCCTGTGGGGCAGCAACGCCCAGTCGTTGAAGCCCGCGCTCGGGCCGATCCCGTGGGTCGCGTCGGTCCACCCGTCGCCGCTGTCGGCGTACAAGGGCTTCTTCGGCTCCCGTCCGTTCTCGAAGGTGAACACCCTCCTCGTCGACCAGGGAGGCCAGCCGGTCGACTGGTCGCTGCCGTCCGCAGAAGCACCCCTGGCGGAATAAAGTTGAATGTGAAACTATTGGAGCAGACATGAACGACCGGATGCCCGCCCTCTACATCGGCCACGGCGCTCCGCCCCTGCTCGACGACCCGTTGTGGTCGAGCCAGCTGGCCGGGCTCGCCGCGGACCTCCCTCGCCCGAGTGCGGTGCTGATCGTGAGCGCCCACTGGGAGTCGGCACCGGTGATGCTCAGCGCCGACGGCGCTCCCCTGGTCTACGACTTCGGTGGGTTCGCCGAGAAGTACTACCGGATGACCTACCAGACCCCGACGGCTACCGCGCTGGCCCAGCGGATCGCGGCGATGATGCCCGCCGACGAGCCGGTGCACCAGCACGCCAGTCGCGGGCTCGACCACGGCGCGTGGGTGCCGTTGAAGATCATGTACCCCGAGGCAGACATCCCGGTGCTGCAGATGTCGCTGCCCACCCAGGACCCCGCGCGGCTGCTCCGGCTGGGCGAGCGCCTGCGCCCCCTGCGCGACGAGGGCGTCCTCATCATCGGCTCCGGCTTCCTGACCCACGGGCTGCCGTACCTGACCGAGTTCCGGATCGACGCGGCCGCGCCGGGCTGGTCGAAGGACTTCGACGCGTGGGCCGGCGAGGCCCTGGCCCGCGGCGACGTCGACGCGCTCGCGTCGTACCGGTCGCAGGCGCCCGGGATGCCCTACGCCCATCCGACGGTCGAGCACTACACGCCGCTGTTCGTCACGCTCGGCTCCGCGACCGATCCGGAGGAGCCCGGCGAGCAGCTGTTCGAGGGGTTCTGGATGGGCCTCTCGAAGCGTTCGCTCCAGGTGGCCTGACGCCGTACCCCGCATCCGGCGCCCTGCCCGGCCGCTCGCCGGTCTGCCATCATCGGCGCGTGAGCGAGAGCGCGACGACCAACGCCGCCGAGCGGTACCGGGAGACCCTCGAGGAGATGGCCGACCTCGTCGGCGACCGAGGCCACCACGACAACCCGCGCAGGTGGAACCGGCTGGTCGAGCAGTGGCGGGCCGATCGCCGACTCCTGGCCCGGACGGACGACGGGCGAGCGGCCGTCGCCGTCCTCATGGACGACCCCAGGCCCGCTGTGCGCCTGTGGTCCGCGGCGGCCGTGCTCTTCTGGGACCACGACTCGGCGCGTCCGGTGCTGACCGAGATCCGCGACTCCCCGATGACCTACGACCTCCACTCGATCACCGCCAAGCACACCCTGCTCGAGTTCGATGCGGGCACCCTCGACGACGACGCCCGGCTGCCGGGCACCTGAGCCGCTCACGTCGCTCTCAGGTCAGCCTCGCGTGACGGCGTCCAGCTCGGAGAGGTCGTCGGCCGTCGGCTGCCAGCGCAGGGCCGCGGCGTTCGCACGCACCTGGTCGCCCGAGGTGGCACCCGAGATCACGCACACCACGGCCGGCTGGGCCGCCAGCCCGGCGATCGCGACGTCGAGGATCGAGACACCCCGAGCCTCGGCGTACTTCTGCAGGGCCTCGATCCGGTCCCAGTCGGCGTTGTCGAGCCACGGCGACGGGCCGGAGCGGGCCCGTGACCCGTAGGGCGCTTCCTGGCCGCGGTGGTACTTGCCGGTGAGCAGGCCGTACTCGAGCGGGAAGTAGGGCAGCACGCCGAGGCCGAACCGCTGAGCGGCGGGGACGACCTCGTCCTCGATCGTGCGGTCGAGGAGGGAGTAGCGGTTCTGCACGGAGACGAACCGCTCGAAGCCCGCCGAGCGGGCGATCCAGTCCCAGTCGGCCACCTGCCACCCCGCGACGTTGGAGCAGCCGACGTAGCGGACCTTGCCCTCGCGGACCAGATCGGTGAGGACGGAGAGGGTCTCCTCGATCGGGGTGATCGGGTCGGGGAAGTGGAACTGGTAGAGGTCGATCCGGTCGGTGCGCAGGCGCCGCAGCGAGGCCTCGACGGCACGTCGTACGTAGCGCCGGGCGCCGCGGGCACCATGATCGGGGCCGTTGGTGCCTCGCATGTCACTGCCGAACTTGGTCGCCACGACGAAGCGATCGCGCCGTCCGTCGAGGACGATCCCGATCATCTCCTCGCTCTGCCCGATGCTGTAGGAGTCGGAGGTGTCGAGGAACGTCACGCCCGTCTCGTCGGCGACGTCGACGATGCCGCGGACGGCGTCGAGACCGATCCGGCGCCCGAAGGCGTTGCAGCCGACACCGACCGCACTCACCATCAGCCCGGAGTCGCCCAGGGGACGGTAGGTCATCTCCACCCGATCGACCCTACCCAGCGGCCGCGCCCTCGATCAGCGCGAGGTCGCGCACGCAGAACGTGTGGTGCTCGTGGGTCTCGTTGAGGACCGTGCCGAGGCACTGCCGCACCGTACGCCCGCGGGCGTACGGCGGCCACATGTCGTTGTCGGGGATCGGCGCGGGCTCCTGGAGCCGCTCGGGGGTGACGGTGTCGAGCCAGGCCGCGAGCTCGGCCGCCTGGGCGTCGCGCACGGCGACCACCTCGTCGAGGGTCGGTGAGGCTGCGGGATCGAGCCCCTGCGCCTGCCGATCGGGGACTCCCTCGATCCCGAGCCCCATCGGCGTGAACAGGTCGGCGAAACCGAGGCAGCACCGGCGGAACCAGGAGTCATGGACGAACACCAGGTGGCGCAACGTCTCGACCGCCGACCACTCGTGGTTCACGCTGCGATGCTCGATGCCCGGCGTCTGTCGGATCTGGTCGATCGTGGCGGCCCATGCCGCGGTCAGCTGGCGCCAGGCCTCCCTCAGCTCGTCGGGCTCGTCGGAGCGCAGGAGCAGCCGCACGGGATAGCGCCGGTCGAGCTCGGCCTCGACGTAGGTCGTCACCTCGACGCCGTTGACCACGAGGTTGGTCACCAGCCCGTCGATCTCGGCGTCCTGCATCATCACGCCGATCAGCCGGGCGCGGTCGAGGACGCACTCCCGGAACTCGGCCTCGGTCAGGTCCTGGTCGACGAAGCGTTCCATGGTCGGGACAGTAGGCGGTCGCACCGACGGAGGGTCAGCGAGGAAGCCGTCCCACACGCTCGAAGCAGCCGGCGAGGTCGATCACTCCGCGTCGCCAGGTCACGGTGGCGGACAGCAAGCACGGGCGTGCACGCCACCGCGACACCCGTCGCTGTCAGGATGAGGAGATGCGCTTCCTGTCGATCCAGTCGTTCGTCGCGTACGGCCACGTCGGCAACTCCGCCGCCACCTTCCCGCTGCAGCGGCTCGGGCACGAGGTGTGGCCGGTGCTCACCGTCGTGTTCTCCAACCACACAGGGTACGGCGAGTGGCGTGGTCCGCTGTTGCCTCCTGACGACGTGCGGGCGGTGGTGACCGGGATCGAGGAACGCGGGGTCCTGCCCACCTGCGACGCGGTGTTGTCCGGCTATCTCGGTGGACCCGGCATCTGTGAGGTGGTGGTCGACGCGGTCGAGCGGGTGAAGAAGGCCAACCCCGAGGCGACGTACACCTGCGACCCGGTGATGGGGAACGCCACCAGCGGCTGCTTCGTCGACCCGGCGATCCCGCCGATCATCCGCGAGCTGGTCGTGCCGCATGCGGATGTGATCACGCCCAACCAGTTCGAGCTCGGTTTCCTCACCGGGACCGAGCCGGACTCGCTGGAGTCGACCCTCGAGTCGGCCGACGCGGCGATGGCCCTGGGGCCCTCGACCGTGCTGGTGACGTCGGTGCTCCGGCCCGACCGACCGGAGGACACCATCGAGATGATGGCCGTGACCGGTGACGGCGCCTGGATCGTGCGCACCCCACAGCTGCCGATCAAGGCGAACGGCTCGGGCGACCTGACGGCCGCCCTCTTCACCGCTCACCTGCACACCACCGGCTCCCCCGCCGAGGCGCTCGGCCTCACCGCGTCGTCGGTGGCCGGCGTCCTGGAGGCGACGATCGCCTCGGGTGAACGAGAGCTCCAGATCGTGCTCGGCCAGGACGCCATCGCCTCGCCGGCGGGGGAGTTCGAGGTCGAGCAGCTGCGCTGAGCACCGGCTCACGTGTTTCCCTGCGCCCCAAGCACAGCCGAGCCGGTGACAGGAATCGAACCCGCGACATCCTGCTTACAAGGCAGGCGCTCTACCGTCTGAGCTACACCGGCGCGCCGCCCGCCGTGGCACCGAGCGGCCGGGTCAGCCTAACGACGGCCTCGGCGCACGGTCCCATCGAGGACTGCTCGAGCGGTGGGTGTGCCACCGTCTCGCCGGTCGGTTCGGTGGAAACGTCACCGCCCGGGGCGCCGACCGTCCAGGAACGACTCCAACGAGCGCCGGATCCCGGCGGCGTCGAGGCCGTGGGCGCGCTGGTGGTCGGCGGGCGTGCCGTAGTGGCGCAGCTCCATCCGCCGCGTGCCGAGCGAGAGCAGCCGGTGGGGTACGTCGCGCAGGGCGTCGGACACGACCCGGGCCGAGGTGCCGGCCAGCCAGGGCTCGACCAGGACGACATCCGGCGTGGTCAGCACCGCCCGGAACGTCCCGGCGTCGAACGGCCGCACGCTGTGGGCATAGAGCACGGTCACGTCCCGGTCGACCGTCGCCTCCAAGACCTCGTCGAGGAGCGGCCCGAACGCCACGACGGTCGCGCCCGACCCACGTCGTACGACGTGCAGGCCGGGGTCCTCGAACGACTCGGTGTTGGTCTGCTCGACGATCCGCACGTAGTGGAGCCCGTCGGCGGCGACCGCCCGGCGCAGCACCGCGTCGGCCTCGGCGGCGGTCCCCGGGGCATGGATGGCGACGTCGGGCAGGGTGTCCATCAGCGCGACGTCACCCGGCGCCTGGTGGGTGCGACCGCCACGCGAGGCGTCGAACGACCCGCCGCCGCCGACCAGGACGCCACCGAGGCCCTGGTGACCGAAGCCGAGCTTGATCTGCTCGAAGCCGCGCTCGACCAGGAACGTCCCGAAGGTGTGCACGATCGGCCGCATCCCGGTCAGTGCGAAGCCGGCGCCCACGTTGACCAGGAGCTGCTCACGGATGCCGACGTTCACCACGCGGTCGGGATGTCGGCGCACCGCCCCGCCGAAGAAGCGTCCCGAGATCTCGGCCCAGACCAGGGCCGTCGAGAGGTCCTCGTCCAGGATGTCGGTGACGGTGCGTCCGAACTGCGCGCGTGGGTCCCGCACCAGCCGGCGGGCGGAGGTCACGGTGGTCATGCGGCGACCTCCTCGCGGTCGAGCACGGTCGCGACGACGGCGTTGGGGACGCCGGTCGGCCGTTCGGTGAGTGCCGCCTCGAGAGCGGCGTGATCGCGGCCGTCGACGGTGGCGACCTGCCAGCCCTCGGTCGCGAAGCGCTCCGCGATCCTGCCCGGGACGGCGTACGACGTGCTGCGGTTGTCGACGACGACCACCGTCAGCCGGTCGAGACCGAGCGCCGCGGCGAGCTCCAGCGCCTCGTGGTTGGACCCTTCGTCGAGCTCGGCGTCACCGACGAGCACGACGACGCGCGCGTCGACGCCCTGGGCACGCAGGCCGAGCGCGGTACCGACCGCGAGGGGCAGCCCGTGCCCGAGCGACCCGCTGGAGATCTCGACGCCCGGGACCAGGTTGCGGTCGGGGTGGTAGCCGAGCGGCGAGTCGAACGTTCCCCAGTCGCGCAGCCACGACTCGGGGAAGAAGCCCCGGTCGCTGAGCACAGCGTAGTACGCCGCCGGCCCGTGTCCCTTCGAAAGCAGGAACCGGTCGCGATGTGGGTCGTCGAGGTTCCCGGGAGCGACGTCGAGGACGCGCTCGTAGAGCACGCGGAGGACGTCGAGGGTGGAGTACGACGCGAGGTCGTGCTTCTCGTCCCCGGTCATGAGGGTGAGCAGTCGCTGGATGTTGTCCACACGGACATTTCACAAGTTGAAGTGAACTTTAAGTCAAGGCATGCTGGCCTCATGACCGAGCTCACCATCGGAGAGCTGGCGGACCGATCCGGCATCGCGACCAGCGCGATCCGCTACTACGAGGACCGCGGGCTGGTCACGTCACGTCGTACGACGGGCAACCAGCGCCGCTACGAACGTCCGATGCTGCGCCGCCTCGCGTTCATCCGCACCGCGCAGCGCGTCGGGCTCTCCCTGGAGGAGATCGAGGACGCGCTCGCGACCCTGCCCAGCAACCGCACCCCCACCAAGGCCGACTGGTCGCGCCTCAGCCGCGGCTGGCGCCCACGTCTCGACGCCCAGATCGCCCAGCTCGAGCGACTGCGCGACACCCTCGACTCCTGCATCGGCTGCGGTTGCCTGAGCCTGCGGCGGTGCAGCCTGAGCAACCCCGACGATGTCGCGGCCGAGCGCGGGCCGGGTCCGGTGTTCCTCGAGGGGCGCTGAGGCGTCTCGCTAGCCTGAACGGCATGGCGCTGCATCTCGTGGCCAGCCGGCCCGATCCGGCCCTGGTGCGCCTGCCGTGGTCGACGCCACTCGCGGACTGGTCGGACGAGTACGTCGTGCCTCTCCCACGCGGGCTCAGCCGCCACATCGTCCGGATCGTCCGGCTCGGAGACCGGATGTACGCGGTCAAGGAGACCCAGGAGGCGATCGCGTTCCGCGAGTACCGCCTGCTCCGCGACCTCCAGCGGATCGGACTCCCGGCGGTCAGGCCGGTCGGCGTCGTGACCGGTCGCGAGGCCGACGGCGACGAGCTCCCGTGCGCGCTGCTCACCGAGCACCTCGCGTTCTCGCTCCCGTATCGCGCGCTCTTCGCGCACGGGATGTCGGCAGACAGCCTGCCCTCGGTGATCGACGCGCTGGTCGTGCTGCTCGTCCGGCTGCATCTCGCGGACTTCTACTGGGGTGACGTCTCGCTCTCCAATGTACTTTTCCGGCGCAGCGCCGGCGGGTTCGCGGCGTACCTCGTCGACGCGGAGACCGGCGAGCTGCGGCCGTCGCTGTCACGGCAGATGCGTGAGTACGACGTCGAGGTCGGCTGCGAGAACGTCTTCGCCGAGCTGCTCGACCTCCAGGCGTGGGGCCGGATCAGCCCGAGCGTCCAGGGGCACGAGATCGTCACCCTGATCCGGAAGCGGTACGACGACCTCTGGAACGAGCTCACCGGGGAGGAGGAGTTCTCCACCGATGAGATGTGGCGGATCGAGCGGCGGATCGCCCGGCTCAACGACCTCGGCTTCGACGTCGAGGAGCTCGACATCGTCACGGACTTCGACGGCGACCGCGTCCGGATCCAGCCGAAGGCCGTCGAGCTCGGGCACCACCGGCGTGAGCTGCAGGCGCTGACCGGTCTCGACGTCGAGGACGCCCAGGCGCAGCGCCTGCTCAACGACGTGGCCCGCTTCATCGCCTACTACGACCTCGGCCGTGAGGACCGCGGCATCGCCGCCAACCGCTGGCTGACCGAGATCTTCGAGCCGATCATGGCGCTGGTTCCGGCGGAGGCCCGCGGCAAGCTGGAGCCGGCCGAGATCTTCCACGAGATCCTCGTGCACCGCTGGTACCTCTCCGAGCGTGCCGGGCACGAGGTGAACATCTTCGAGACCGCCCGCGACTACATCGACTCCGTCCTCGCCGCCAAGCCCGACGAGCTGGTCACCACCGACGACGCCGACCCGGCATAAGTGTCCCGCCCTACGACGCCGACCCGGCAGAAGTGTCACGCAGCAGGTCGCGCCCGATCACCATCCGCTGGATCTGGTTGGTGCCCTCGAAGATCTGGGTGACCTTGGCGTCGCGGAACAGCCGCTCGACCGGGTACTCCCGGGTGTAGCCGTTGCCTCCGAGCACCTGGATGGCATCCGTGGTGACCCGCATCGCCGCGTCGGACGCGGTCAGCTTGGCGACGCTGGCCTGACGGCTGAACGGGCGGCCGGCGTCCTTGAGCCGCGCCGCATGGAGGTACGTCGCGCGGGCGCGCTCGACGTCCGCCGCCATCTCGGCGAGGAGGAACTGCAGCCCCTGCTGCTCGCCGATGGTCCTGCCGAACTGCCGCCGCTCGCCGGCGTACGCGACCGCGTGCGCCAGCGCCGCCTGGGCGATCCCCGTCGCGACCGCGGCGATGCCGAGGCGGCCGGCGTCGAGCGCCGAGAGGGCGATGTGCATGCCCGCGCCCTCGTCGCCGACGAGCTGCGCCGCCGGGATGCGGGCGCCCTGGAAGACGACCTGGGTGGTGACGTCGCAGGCCAGACCCATCTTCTTCTCCGGCGCCCCGAAGGTCATCCCGTCGGTGTCGGCCGGCACCACGAACGCCGACAGCCCGCGCTTGGGGTCGTCGGACGTGCGGGCGAAGAGGATGTAGTAGTCGGCGCACGAACCGTTGCTGATCCACTGCTTGGTGCCGGTCGCGACGTACTGGTCGCCCTCGCGGACCGCGCGGGTGCGGATGCCGCTGACGTCGGAGCCTGCCTGGGGCTCCGACAGGCAGTAGGCGCCCAGCCAGTCGCCGCTGAGCATCCGCGGCAGCCACTCCTGCATGACGTCGGTACTGCCGTTGGTGGCGACGACGTTGGCGGTGAGTCCGTGGACGCTGACACCGACGCCGACACTGGGCCACGCCGTCGCGATCTCCTCGACGACCTGGAGGTACACCTCGTACGGCTGCCCGCCACCGCCGAACTCCTCGGGGAAGGGCAGGCTCAGCAGACCCGACTTCCCGAGCAGTCGGTACGCCGCCTCCGGGAACTCCCCCCGCTCCTCGGCCTCGTGCACCTGGGGTGCGAGCTCCTTGGTGGCGATCTCGCGGGTCAGCTCGAGCAGGGCTTCGGCGACCCCGTCGTCGTCAGCCGGCAGCAACCGTTCGACCGTCGTACCCACGCGCTCGATGATGCCACCCTGTGACGGTTTGCCCCCAGCCGGCACCAACCCGTCACACGCCCGGGCCCGGGGTGTCGGCGTCCATGTCAGCGGTGGACGGAGAGGGCGTAGAGGACGATCGACGCGGCGACACCGGCGTTGAGGGACTCCAACGAGGAGGACATCGGGATCGAGACCAGTCGGTCGCAGGTCTCGCCGACCAGCCGGCCGAGGCCGTCACCCTCGGCGCCGACCACGACGACGAGCGGCCCGGAGGCGAGGTCGGGGTCGGCGAGGAGGTCGGGCAGGGACAGGTCGCCAGTCGCTGCGAGGCCGACCACCTGGCAGCCCGCGTCCTGGAACTCCTTGAGCGAGCGCACCAGGTTTGTCGCCTGCGCGATCGGGATCCGAGCCGCGGCGCCGGCGGACGTCTTCCACGCCGCCGCCGTCATCCGGGCGGCCCGGCGCTCGGGGATGACGACCCCGTGCGCGCCGAATCCCGACGCCGACCGCACGACCGCCCCGAGGTTGCGCGGGTCGGTGACCGAGTCGAGCGCCACGATCAACGGCGCCTCCTCGCGCTCGGCCGCGGCGCGGAGCAGGTCTTCGGGCTGGACGTACTCGTACGCCGGGATGCGCGCGGCGAGGCCCTGGTGGACGGCTCCGTCGGTACGACGATCGAGCTCGCCGCGAGTGACCTCGAGCAGCGAGATGCCCCGCTCGGCGGCTGTCTTGAACGCCTCGCGCAGCCGTCCGTCGCGCTCCGCACCCTCGGCGACGTACAGACCGCTCACCGGTACGTGAGCACGCAGCGCCTCGACGACCGCGTTGCGACCGGCGATCCACTCGTCCTCGCCCCCGGGCCGCTTGCGCGGGCGTCGCGCCGCCTCGCGCTCGGTCTTCGCCTTGAGCTTGTGCGCCTTGTGGTGGGGACGGTCCGCCGCCTTCGGCGTCGGCCCTTTGCCCTCGAGACCGCGCCGGACGCGGCCGCCCGAACCGGCGGTCGGACGCTTCGACGACTTCCGGATCGCGCCCTTGCGCTGGCTGTTGCCCGGCATCAGGCGTCTCCCTCCGCCAGCGACCACGTCGGACCGTCGGGGGTGTCCTCGACGGCGATGCCCGCTGCCGCGATCCGGTCGCGGATCGCGTCGGCCCGCGCCCAGTCCTTCTCGGCGCGCGCGGAAGCCCGCTCCTCCAGCATCCCCGCCACCAGGACGTCGACGGCTGCGGACAACCGCTCGTCGTCCGACCCACCGGACGGGCCCCACTTAGGGTCGCCGGGGTCGAGCCCCAGCACGTCGAGCATCGCCACGACGAGGGAGGCGATGTCATCTGCCGACTCGCCCGCCGCCAGGAGCCGGTTGCCGTCGCGGACGTGCTCGTGGATGACCGCGATCGCGGCCGGGGTACCGAGGTCGTCGTCCATCGCCGCCACGAACGCCGCCGGGAGCTCCGCCGCCATGTGGGCGGCGTCGCTCCGCTCGAGGAACGACTCGATCCTCCGGAACGCCGCCGCCGCGTCGTCCAGCGCGTCGAAGGAGAACTCCACGTGCGAGCGGTAGTGCGCCGAGACCATGTAGTAGCGCAGCTCGATGCCGCGCACCCGCTTGAGCACCTCCGGGATCAACAGCGAGTTCCCCAACGACTTCGACATCTTCTCGCCCGCGGTCGTGATCCAGGCGTTGTGCAGCCAGTACGCCGCGAACTGCTGGCCGGCCGCCCGCGACTGCGCCAGCTCGTTCTCGTGGTGGGGGAACCGCAGGTCCACGCCACCGCCGTGGATGTCGAACGCCGGACCGAGGTACTTCGCCGCCATCGCCGAGCACTCGATGTGCCAACCCGGTCGTCCGGGCCCGTACGGCGAAGGCCAGGCCGCGGTCTCGGGCTCGAGCGCCTTCTTCCAGCCCTTCCAGAGCGCGAAGTCCCGGGGATCGCGCTTGCCGCGCGGATCCGCGTCCTCGGCGGGCTCCATGTCCTCGACCCTCTGCCGGGTGAGCTCGCCGTACGACGGCCAGGATCGCACGTCGAAGTAGACGTCCCCGGAACCGTCCTCGGCCGGATAGGCGTGGCCCCGGCTCACCAGCTGGCCGATCAGCTCCAGGATCTCCGGCACGTGCCCGGTCGCCGCCGGCTCGTAGGTCGGCGGCAGCACGTTGATCGCGTCGAGCGCCTTGTCCAGCTCACGGCCCATCAGGTAGGCGATCTCGAACCACGGCCTGCCCTGGGCCTCACCCTTGGCCAGGATCTTGTCGTCGATGTCGGTGACGTTGCGGATGAACGTCACGTCGTACCCCGACGCCGTCAGCCACCGCCGCAGGACGTCGAAGTTCACCGCCGACCGGACGTGTCCGACGTGCGGCTCGCTCTGCACGGTCAGGCCGCAGACGTAGATCCCCGCCTTGCCCGCCTCGAGGGGGACGAAGTCGCGGACGTCACGGGTCGCCGTGTCGTGGAGCCGGAGAGTCACGGGCTCATGGTAGGTGCGCAGCCCGGAGGTCTCCGCCTCGGCGACCCGCGCCGAGGAAGGGCCGCCTGGTTATCCCAGGGGCGTCAGCAGTCAAGCGGCTGCGGAGATGCGGTGCGCCCAGGCGATGGCTTCGTCGTAGGTGACACGGTGGCGTAGGCAGCCGTCGAGGATGCCGACGAGGCGGTTGGACAGGGTGCGGAGTGCTTGATGG
>JAICSK010000249.1 GCA_025936915.1 Nocardioides sp. | reverse complement strand
CGGTGAAGTCGCCCACCGATACCAGGCTCTCGTCGTACCGCTGCCCGGAAGACTCGAAGGCGGCTCGGTATCCGGCGAGCCGATCCTGTCCGGCGCACATGTCGAGCGGGCCGGCGACGGTGGCCACGTGGGCGCGCCCCGACCCGAGCAGATGGGTCGTCGCGAGCTCGCCGCCGCCGACGTTGTCGGCGTCGACGTACCACTGCTGGCGTCGGCCGCTCAGCGGCCGACCGCTGAGGACCGTGGGGACCCCGAGCGCCTCGAGACGCTGCGGGAGCTGGTCCTGACCGTGCAGGGAGAGCAGCAGGACGCCGTCCACGTGGCCGCCGGCGGCGTAGGCGAGGAAGCGCTCCTGGTCCTCGGGTCGGGTCATCACGGTGAACACGAGCTGGAGCCCCGCCTCGGCGACGGCCTCCTGGGCGCTGCGCAGCATGCCGAGGAAGAACGGGTCGGCGAACATCCGCTCCTCGGTCTCCTCGACGAGGAAGGCGACCGACTCACTGCGCCCGGTGACCAGGGTGCGGGCCGCGAGGTTGGGGGCGTAGGAGATCTCGCGGGCGGCGGCGAGCACGACCTCGCGCGCCCGCTCGCTGACCTTCGCGTCACCCCGGAGCACCCGACTCGCGGTCGCGCGCGACACGCCCGCACGGGCCGCCACCTCCTCCAGGGTGGGAGCCGGACGCACCCGAGCACCCTTGCGCGGAGCCGTCGTCACGGGTGCAGTGTGGCACGCCCTGGTGAGCTCGGCCGCCGATCGCGCGGCCCGTGCCGCCGACTAGCCTGCTGCTTCGTGAGCGATCCAGAGTTCCGCTACGCCGACCTGTTGCCGATCGGTCCCGACGACACGCCGTACCGGTTGGTGACCACCGACGGGGTGGCGACGTTCGAGGCCCGGGGTCGGACGTTCCTCGAGGTGGCGCCCGAGGCGATCCGGCGGCTGACGGGCGAGGCGATGCACGACATCGCGCACTACCTGCGGCCGGCGCACCTCGCACAGCTGCGGAGGATCATCGACGACCCGGAGTCCAGCGGGAACGACCGCTTCGTCGCCCTGGACCTCCTGAAGAACGTCAACATCTCAGCCGGTGGCGTGCTGCCGATGTGCCAGGACACGGGGACCGCGATCGTCATGGGCAAGAAGTCCGAGGGCGTGCTGACCGGCGCGGACGACGGCGAGGCGATCAGCCGAGGGGTGTACGACGCGTACACGAGGCTCAACCTGCGCTACTCCCAGCTCGCGCCACTGACCACGTGGGACGAGAAGAACACCGGTACGAACCTGCCGGCGCAGATCGAGATCTACTCGACCCCCCACGACGGCGTCCCGTCGTACAAGTTCCTGTTCATGGCCAAGGGAGGCGGCTCGGCGAACAAGTCGTTCCTCTACCAGGAGACCAAGGCGATCCTGAATCCCACGCGGATGCTTGGCTTTCTGGACGAGAAGATCCGCTCGCTCGGCACCGCCGCCTGCCCGCCGTACCACCTGGCGGTCGTGATCGGGGGCACGTCGGCGGAGTTCGCGCTGAAGACCGCGAAGTATGCCTCGGCCCACTACCTCGACCACCTGCCGACGTCCGGGTCCCTTGCTGCCCACGGGTTTCGCGACCTCGAGCTCGAAGAGGAGGTCTTCAAGCTCACTCAAGGTTTCGGTATCGGGGCGCAGTTCGGCGGCAAGTACTTCTGTCACGACGTGCGCGTCGTCCGACTCCCCCGGCACGGTGCGTCGTGCCCCGTCGCGATCGCGGTGTCGTGCTCGGCCGACCGGCAGGCGCTGGGCAAGATCACCCGAGACGGCGTCTTCCTCGAGCAGCTCGAGACCGACCCGGCGAAGTACCTGCCGCACTCGACCGCCACCCAGCCCGAGGACGACGCCGACGTCGTGCGGATCGACCTCGACCGGCCGATGCCGGAGATCCTGGCCGAGCTGTCGAAGCACCCGGTCAAGACCCGGCTGTCGCTGACCGGACCACTGGTCGTCGCCCGCGACATCGCCCACGCGAAGATCAAGGAGCGCCTCGACGCCGGTGAGGAGATGCCGCCGTATCTCCGCGACCACGCGGTGTACTACGCCGGCCCGGCGAAGACGCCCGAGGGGTACGCGTCCGGGTCCTTCGGGCCGACGACCGCCGGGCGGATGGACTCCTACGTCGAGCAGTTCCAGGCCGCGGGCGGGTCGCTGGTGATGCTGGCCAAGGGCAACCGGTCGAAGGTCGTGGCGGAGGCCTGCGCCGCCCATGGCGGGTTCTACCTCGGCTCGATCGGCGGCCCCGCGGCGAGGCTGGCGCAGGACTGCATCAAGTCGGTCGACGTTCTGGAGTACCCCGAGCTCGGGATGGAGGCGGTCTGGAAGATCCAGGTCGAGGACTTCCCGGCGTTCATCGTGGTCGACGACAAGGGCAACGACTTCTTCACCGATCCCTCGGGCTCGGTCACCGTCCCGCTGACGGGCATCCGTGTCCGATCCGCCGAGTAGCCCGCAATGTCATACGAACTGGTCGAAGAACGAGTCCCGATCCACCGGAAACCTTCCCAGGCGACGTCGAGGTAGTAGCGCCCATCACGGCCCCGCCGGACCACTTGCCGCGAGGGTTCGGGGAGCCCACGTCTCCGGCACTCGCGAGCGAAGTCCAGCTCCCCCAAGGAACGCACGCCTCCTGCCAGGTCCAAGATGACGTCGTGGAGGAGCCGGCGTCGCCGGTCGCGCTTGACCCGTAACGCCGCCAGGCCGAGGTCAGGCCTTGCTGGACGCTCATCGTGAGCAGCAGCGCTGCCTGCCGGTCGGTCCGGGCCCACAACGCCGCTCGGACGGCGGCGACCGGGCTCGTCGTAGGCGGAACTCCCGTCGCCACGAGGTCGTCAGCCTGCCATCGTCGCGTCTGCCGGATCTCGAGACCGCGAGCGCGGCGCACGCGGGCACCGCGCGGCACCGAGACCCGCACGCGATCCGTGCGATAGCCGACGGCCGCCCAGTGCCGGGCCTCGACCGATAGCGGCCCGGTGCTGAGCCCGATCGACTGACTGCCGATGCGTCGCCATCTCCGTGCACGGACGTCCGCCCGTTCCTGTGCGCGCGTCACTCCCAGTCGATTCGCCTGCGCGCGCGACACGACACCCGCCTGCTGCGCAGCCAGCTGATGGAGCCGGTTGACGGCCAGAGTCGCGCGGAGGACAGGCATGCCACCGAGTGTCGGCCGATGCCGCGATCTCGACCACCGCCGACGGCGAGATCTGTGGAGAACCCGCCCCGTGACGTCATACGAACTGGTCGTTCCAGCGACCGGTTCGTATGACGTTGAGGTGGTCAGACCGAGAGCGGGGCTCCCGACGG
>JAICSK010000217.1 GCA_025936915.1 Nocardioides sp. | reverse complement strand
TCGTGCACCACGTCGGCCACCCAGCCGGGCAGCATCCCGCCGTTGGTGTCGCACAGCGCGACGACCTCGGCGCCCGCGTCGTAGGCCGTCCGCAGGACCTCGAGCGCATAGTCGCGGTCGAGCCGGTACCCGTCGAAGAAGTGCTCGGCGTCCAGGAACACCTCGAGCCCCTCGCCGACCAGGTGGCTGACCGTGTCGTGCACCATCTGGAGGTTCTCCGCGAGGCTCGTGCGCAGCGCCAGCTCGACGTGGCGCGGGTGCGACTTCGCGACCAGCGTCACCACCGACGCGCCGCTGTCGCGCAGCGCCCCCACCAGCGGGTCGTCGGCCGCGCGTACCCCGGCGCGCCGGGTGGCCCCGAACGCGGTCAGCCGGGCGTGCCGCAGGTCGAGCTCCTCGCGGGCACGGGCGAAGAACTCGGTGTCCTTCGGGTTCGCGCCGGGCCAGCCACCCTCGATGAACCCGACCCCGAGCTCATCGAGCTGCCGGGCAATGGTCAGCTTGTCTCCGACGGAGAGGTTCAGCCCCTCCTGCTGCGCGCCGTCGCGCAGGGTCGTGTCGTAGACGTGGAACTCGGTGTTGGCGGCCATCGGTGCCTCTTCGTCGGTCCTCGTGCTGGGTGCGGGAGAAACAAAAAGACCCCCCGTCGGGACGAGAGGTCTGCGCGTCGGGGAGTGCTCGACGCGCTAGATGATGATGATGATGGTGCTGCTCGCGGTGTTCATGGCGAGACCATGGTGGCACCTCCGGGGGCACCCGGTCGGCCGATCTCACGATCCGGCCGACCGGGGCCGGGGGCTCACGAGCAGGACTCGGAGATGTCGGACATCTCCGATGGAGAGGATGGGCTCTCCCCCTCAGGAGAGCGCCGAGCCCGTGCTCGGCCACGTCGCACAGTAGCCACCCGCGCGCCGTGCTGACGAGGGCCGATCGTGCAGATTCGTAGGCCTACCGGCCCACGAGGGGCGGCTTGCCGAACGGCGACCAGCCGACCTCGAGCGACGCCTGGTGGCCCGCGAATCCGGCGATGGCCAGCAGGACGACGGTCAACACCGCCCAGCGACCGGTACGCCGGGCCACGGCCTGGGCGACGACCCGCACCGGCCAGCGCACGTGAGCGGCACCCGGACCGATCCACAGCCCGGCCTCGACGCAGATCCCGGTGAGGACCAGGGTCGTGGCGCTCGACAGCCCGGCCGCATAGCAGAGCAGCAGCCCGGCGAGTCCGATCCCCAGCGCCCAGACGCTCAGCAGCAGTGCGCCCGGGAGGGCCGCGACCAGGTACCAGGGAGCGGAGAGCGGCCCGAGCAGGACGTCGTACCACCTGGCGCCGCGAAGCCGGCGGCGGTCGCCGTGCGCGGTGACGGCCAGGGTGCAGGTGCGCAGCAGCCAGGTGGCTCCCAGCAGCAGCGCGAGCGACCAGTAGGGACGGCTCGCGACGAGGCCGGCGACCGCCAGGGACAGCGCGCCGAGGGTGAGCATCCGGCGGAGGACGACCGCGGCGCTGTCGCGGGGCGGTACCGGGTCCAGGTCGACCGGCAGGTCGTCGGGATCCTCGTCCCGGAGGTGGTTCGGGTGATGCGGACCGAGCGGCGGTCGCTCCTCGGGCAGGTGGCGGGTGCGGGCCGGCTCGACGAAGCGGTCGAGCTCCTGGTCGTAGGGCTCGTCGTACGTCGGCGCGGACCGCGAGACCTGCGTCGGGGCGCTGACGCCCTGATCGGCGGCCAGCGCCAGGGGCAGCGTGAACGGGTCCTCCTCCGGGCGCGCGGCCGGACGGGACGACGTCTCCCGGCCGAGCCGTCCGACGATCTCGGCCAGCCCCGGTCGACGTCTCGGGTCGGGGTCGAGCGCGGCGGCCACCAGCGCGCGGAGATCGGCCGGCAACCCGCCCAGGTCGTGCTCCCCACGCCGTACCCGGTCCATGATCGCCATCGACGGGCCGCGGCCGAACGGCGGATGACCTGTGCCGGCGAAGGCGACCGTAGCCGCCCAGGAGTGCACGTCGGAGGCGGTGGTGGCGTCGTCGCCGTACAGGATCTCGGGCGCGAGGTAGCCCGGAGTGCCGAGCAGCCACCCGGTGTGGGTGAGCTTGGGGTCGTCGGCCACGCGGGCGAGCCCGAAGTCGATCAGGATCGGGGTGCGCCCCTCGAGGAGCACGTTCGACGGCTTCACGTCACGGTGGAGGACGCCGACGGCGTGCACGCTGGCGACGCCCTGGGCCAGGCAGGCCGCGAACCAGGTCAGGTCCTGACCGGTGATCGGGCCCTCCTGCGGGACGTGGTCGTGCAGGCTCAGGCCGGGCACGTAGCGAGTCGCGACGTACGGCGTGGCCGCCCACGGGTCGGCGTCGACGATCTCGGCGATCCAGCGGCTGCGGATGCGCTCGAGCGAGCTCACCTCGCGTGCCAGCCGACGTCGCGCCTCCGCGTCCCCGACGATGTGCGGCCGGAGGACCTTGAGCGCCACCCTCGGCCCGGTGCCCTTGCGGGCGAGGTACACCACGCCCATGCCACCCTCGCCCAGGCGTGCCAGGAGGGCGTAGTCGCCCACCGAGCGCGCGGACGACGGCTGGACGGACACGCTGATCACGGTACCGGCCGGCGGTGGCCGGGGCGGTGACTTGCGACCCCGCGCGAGGTCAGCAGATGCGGCGCATCCAGCCGAACGTGTCGTCGGCGCGGCCGTACTGGATGTCGACGAGGGCCTGCCGGATCTTCATCGTCACGTCGCCGGCCTCGGGCACCTCCGGCGTCTCGCCGCCGTCCCACTTGAGCGAGCCCACCGGGGTCACCACCGCCGCCGTGCCGCAGGCGAACACCTCGGTGATCTCGCCGCTGGTCACGCCGTCGCGCCACTCGTCGATGGAGATCTTGCGCTCCTCGACCTGGTGTCCCATCTTCCCGGCCAGCTCGATGATGCTGCCGCGGGTGATGCCCTCGAGGATGGTGCCGAGCTCGGGGGTGACGATGCGGCCGTCGGCGTAGACGAAGTACATGTTCATGCCGCCCAGCTCCTCGACGTACCGGAGCTCTTGTGCATCGAGGAAGACGACCTGGTCGCACCCGTGCGCGGTCGCCTCCTGCTGCGCGACGAGGGACGACGCGTAGTTGCCGCCGGTCTTGGCCGCGCCCATGCCACCCCGGCCGGCGCGGGTGTAGTCGGTGGTGAGCCAGAGGGTGACCGGCATCGGACCGCGCTTGAAGTAGGCGCCGGCAGGGCTGGCGATGACCATGAACGTGACGTGCTCGGCCGGCCGCACACCCAGGAAGCGGTCGGTGGCGATCATGAACGGACGGAGGTAGAGGCTCTTCTCGCCGGCGCTCTCGGGCACCCAGCGGCGGTCGACCTTCACCAGCTCCTCGACGGCCTGCACGAAGTCGTCGGGCGGGAGCTCGGGCAGGGCCAGGCGGCGGCTCGAGCGCAGCATCCGCTCGGCGTTGGCCTCGGGGCGGAAGGCCCAGATGCTGCCGTCGTCGTGCCGGTAGGCCTTGAGCCCCTCGAAGATCTCCTGCGCGTAGTGGAAGACCGCGGTCGCCGGGTCCAGCGTCAGCGGCCCGTACGGCGTGATCTCGGGCTGGTGCCACCCCTCGGCCGGGTTCCACCTGACCGTGAACATGTGGTCGGTGAAGTGCGCCCCGAAGCCGGGGTTGGCCAGGATCTCCGTCAGGCGGTCGTCCGCCACCGGATCGGTGGTGAGGGTGGTGCTGATCTCCATGTGACGCACGTTAGTCCACCTGTCGAAAGTCGTAACGGGGTCGCTGCGGGTTCCCCCGGGTACGCGGGGGAACCCGCGCTTCCTGGGGGTGGGAACGGCCAGTAAGCAACGGTTCCCCCCGGTACGCGGGGAACCGACAGGGCTCAGGCCACCCGGCCGGCGATCGCGTCGCCGATGTCCGTCGTACGCCGGGTGGCCCCGGGTACTCGGTCGGCGAGGTCGCCGATGACCGCGTCGTCGATGGCGCGCGCGGCGTCGGGGTGACCGAGGTGGTCGAGGAGGAGGGCCGCGGAGAGGATCGCCGCGGTCGGATCGGCGATGCCCTGGCCGGCGATGTCGGGGGCCGAGCCGTGCACGGGTTCGAACATCGAGGGAGCGGTGCCCTCGGGGTTGATGTTGCCGGAGGCGGCCAGGCCGATTCCGCCGGTCACCGCGGCCGCGAGGTCGGTGAGGATGTCGCCGAAGAGGTTGTCGGTGACGATCACGTCGAACCGCGCCGGGTCGGTGGTCAGGAAGATGGTGGCGGCGTCGACGTGGAGGTAGTCGACGGTGACGCCCGGGAACTCCGCTCCGACCGCGGCGACCACCCGCGACCAGAGGGCGCCGGCGTGCACGAGCACGTTGGTCTTGTGCACGAGCGTCAGCGCCCGCCGCGGGCGCCGGGAGGCGCGGATGAAGGCGTCGCGCACGACCCGCTCCACGCCGTACGCCGTGTTCAGGCTGACCTCGGTGGCGACCTCGGCCGGCGTGTCCGCCCGCAGCCGTCCGCCGTTGCCGGTGTAGGGGCCCTCGGTGCCCTCCCGCACGACGACGAAGTCGACGGAGCCGGCATCCGCGAGCGGGCTCGGCACGCCGGGGAAGAGCACGGTCGGCCGCAGGTTGACGTACTGGTCGAGCGCGAACCGCAG
>JAICSK010000101.1 GCA_025936915.1 Nocardioides sp. | reverse complement strand
GTTGGTCGCGGAGTGCCGCAGCCGCTCGACCTCCTCGTTGATCGAGGAGTCCTTCTCGATGTAGGTGTCGGTCTGGGGGACGTAGGCCTCGGGCTGGTAGTAGTCGTAGTAGGAGACGAAGTACTCGACCGCGTTGTGCGGGAACAGCTGCCGCAGCTCGTTGGCGAACTGCGCCGCCAGCGTCTTGTTGGGCTGCATCACCAGGATCGGCCGCTGGATCTGCTCGGCCACCCAGGCCACGGTTGCGGTCTTGCCGGTGCCGGTCGCGCCGAGGAGCACGACGTCGCTCACGCCGCCCTTGATCCGGCGCACGATCTCCTCGATCGCCGCCGGCTGGTCGCCACTCGGCTGGTAGTCGGAGACGACCTCGAACGGCGCCACCCGCCGCTCCAGGTCGGTCACAGGTCGCATGTCGACCAGCGTAGACAAGGGTGCCGACAGGGTAGTTTTCCGGAGTGGGCGCAAGCGACCTCGAGCGCGGGCGGGCGGCGTACGCCGAGCGCCGTTGGGACGTGTGCGTGGAGGCACTGTCCGCGGCCGACGCTGGGGAGCCGCTGGGGTTCGAGGACCTGAAGCTGCTCGGCCTGTCCCTGTACATGACCGGGCATGACGCGGAGAGCAACGACGTCGTGGAGCGGTCGCACCGACTGGCGATGTCCGACGAGCGCTGGGCCGACGCGGCAGAGGCGGCGTTCTGGTTCGCCTTCATCCTGATCAACGCGGGAGAGACGGCACGCGGCGGCGCGTGGTTGACCCGGAGCCGGGCCATCGCCGCCGAGCACGACGTGCCCGGCTCGATCGCGGCCCTGCCCGACGCCGCCGAGGCGCGAGGAATGGTCATGGCCGGACGCACGGACGAGGGACTGGCCCTGGCGTCCTCCTGTGCCCGGACCGGCGAGCTGGAGGGCAACCGGAACCTCGAGGTCCTCGGCCGGCTCACGGTCGGGTGGGCGCTGCTGCGACAGGGACTCCGCGAGGAGGCATTGGCCTCCTACGACGAGGTGATGCTCACCGTGTCCTCGTCCGACCAGGTGTACCCCACCGTCGCGGGGCTCGCCTACTGCGCGGTGATCAGCGCGTGCATGAGCGTTCTCGACCTCTCACGCGCCCGGGAGTGGACCGGCGTGCTGTCGGAGTGGTGTGACGCGCAGTCCGGCCTCGTGCCCTACCGCGGCCAGTGCCTGGTCCACCGCAGTCAGCTCAAGGCGATGCAGGGCGACTGGGTCGGGGCGCTGGACGAGGCGCGTGCTGCCTGCGCCCGGGTCGGCGGCAACGCGATCGGCGACGCGTGGTACCAACTCGGCGAGGTCCACCGCCTCCAGGGGGCGTACCAGGAGGCGGAGGACGCCTATCGCCGGGCGAACTCGCACGGCCGCCAGCCTGAGCCCGGCCTGGCCCTGATGCGGCTCGCGCAAGGACGGGTGACCGAGTCGGTGACCACGTTTCGGCGTCTGTACGCCGAGTCGGACCGGATCGACCGAGCCGACATCCTTTCCGGCTACGTCGAGGCGATGCTCGTCGCGGGCAACCTCGCGGACGCCGAGGTCGCGGTCGAGGAGCTCGGCGAGAAGCCCGAGCACCTGACTCTCGTCCACCGCGCCCGCGCCGCCGAGGGACGCGGAGCGGTCCTCCTCGCGCGTGACGACCCGGCGGCAGCACTCGCCCAGTTCCGGAGCGCCTGCGAGACCTGGCGCCTGCTGGACATGCCGTACGACGCGGCCCGGGTGCGGGTGCGCATCGGCGATGCCTGCCGTCTCCTGGGCGACGAGAGCTCGGCCACGCTCGAGTACGACGCCGCCCGTGAGGTCTTCGCCCGGCTCGGCGCCCGTCCCGCGCTCGAGCGTCTGGACCAGGGATCGCCCGGGCCCGACGGATCCCTGACAGCCCGCGAGGTGCAGGTGCTCCGGCTCGTCGCTGCCGGGCACACCAACCGCGCCATCGCCGGCGAGCTGGTGCTGAGCGAGAAGACCGTGGCCCGGCACCTCTCGAACATCTACACCAAGCTCGGGATCGGCTCGCGGTCCGCAGCGACCGCGTACGCCTACGACCACCGCCTGGTCTAACTGGTCCGCACCGGGCCCGTCTGCACAGAAATACCCATGTCAGCCGGCCGGAGTTGGGCAGCTCGCCCGACGCGTCCGGTAGAGCTGGTTCCCTAGCGTCCCGGTCATGACCGAGACCACGACATCCCCGACATCCCCGACATCCCGGACCACCACGACCGCATCGACCGCATCGACCGCATCGACCGCCGACGCGACTCCCGAGCGGGTCACCACTGTCATCATCGGCGCCGGTCAGGCGGGCCTGGCGACGGCGTACCACCTGGGTCGCGCCGGGCACGACTGCGCCGTGATCGACCGCAACCACCGCGTGGGCGACCAGTGGCGACGCCGCTACGACTCGCTCCTGCTGAACACACCCGCCCGGTGCAGCTCTTTGCCGGGGATGACCTTCCCGGCACCGGGCGGCTCCTACCCGACCGCCTCCCAGCTCGCCGACTACCACGAGGAGTACCGCGCGCAGTTCGGCATCCGGTTCGAGGGCGGAGTCCACGTGACGAAGGTCGAGCAGCAGGGTGACGGGGGCTGGCGCGTGTCGACGGATCGGGGCACGTACGACGCGGCGAACGTCGTGGTGGCCACGGGAGGTGAGACCCACCCGCACGTCCCCGCCGTCCGGGACCGGCTCGACCCGGGGATCCGCCAGCTGCACGCCTCCGACTACCGCAACCCCGAGCAGCTCCTCCCCGGCCCGGTCCTCGTGGTCGGGCTCGGCCAGTCGGGCGCCGACATCGCCCTCGAACTGGCCAAGGCCGGTCGCGAGGTGCACGTGTCCGGACGCGTCAAGCGCGAGATCCCGATCGAGATCGACAGCTTCAAGGGGCGGGTCGGTTTCCGGGTCCTCTGGTTCGCGTGGAACCACGTGCTCACCGAGCGCACCCCGCCGGGACGCAGGATCAAGGCCGGCATCCGCAGCGGGCGGGTGACCGCGCCGCTGCTCCGCGTCAAGGCCACCCACCTCGACGACGCCGGGGTGAAGCGCCACGAGGCGCGGACGATCGGCGCCGTCGGCGGACGGCCGCAGCTGGACGACGGGACCGTCCTCGACGTCGCCAACATCGTCTGGTGCACCGGCTACCGGCAGGACTTCTCGTTCGTCCAGCCGTCGCCGCTCGGCGAGGACGGCTGGCCCCGGGACCACGGCGGTGTGATGCCCGACCTGCCCGGCCTCTACTTCATGGGGCTGCTGTTCCAACGCGGCTTCTACTCCATGCTGGTCGGTGGCGCCGGTCGGGACGCCGCGCACGTGGCAAGGCACATCCTGGCCCGCTCGCGGGTCGGTGGGGGGCGCGGAGCGTGAGGTGGTCGAGGCCAGCTCACGCATCCCGCGCATCGGGTCGACAGATGACGGCCGACGGGATCAGTCGGCCCACCGGGGCGAGGTCGTCCGGGGCGGTGTCAACGCGGCCTCCAGCACGACCATCCGTGGCGCGCGGGCGATGAGCGCGTCCGACAGGGCGGCCTCGAGCCCGTCGACGCCGCCCCGCACCACCGTCACCGGGATCCCGAACGACGCGCCGAGAGCCGCGAAGTCCGGCCGGAACAGGTCGACGCCGCGGTGCTCGTCACCGGCACGGGTCTGGTCGTATCGCAGCATCCCGTATCCCCCGTCGTCGACCACCAGGACCGTGACCGGCAGCGCCTCCTGCCGGAGCACCGCGAGCTCGCCGACGGCGTACATGAACCCGCCGTCGCCGCAGATCGCCAGCACCGGCCGGTCACGCTCCACCGCCGCGCCGATCGACGCAGGCAACGCGAACCCGAGGGTGCCCCACCCGATCGGGTACTGCAGCCGGCGCGTCCCCTCGACCCGCCCGTACCCGCCGTACCAGTAGCCGGGGATGGCCATGTCGACGACGACGGTCGCACCGGACGTCGAGACGGCGACGTTCACGGCATCGAGGACCGCCAGGGCGGGGCCACCGGCGGCGTCGCCACGAAGCCGTTCCCACGTGCGGCCGAGGACGCCAGCCAGATCCGGGGAACCCCGGTCGCGCCGATCCAGCCGGTCCGCCAGCTCGGCGAGCACCAGGCGCGCGTCGCCCAGAACGGCGACGTCCGGCGGGTAGTTCTTGGTCAGGTCGGCCTCGCTGACGTTCACCGACACCAGGACCGGAGGACGGGGCATCGACCAGTTGCGGGTCGTGCTGCCGTCGAACGCGGTGCCGACCGCGAGCAGGAGGTCGGCGTCGGCGACGTACGCCGCGATCTCCGGCTCGTGCGGCGGCAGGTCCACGAGCAGCGGATGACCGGGAGGAAGCACGCCACGTGCGGCGAAGGTCGTGACCACCGGAGCGTCGAGGTGCTCGGCGAGGAACGCCAGCTCGGCCACGCCGTCCGCCTCGACCACGCCGCCCCCGGCCCAGATGACGACGCGGGGCGCGGCTGTGATCGCCGCGACGGCGCGGTCGACCGCGTCGGGGTCCGGCGTCGTCCGCAAAGGCTCCGCCGGCCGTAGGTCGAGCTCGATCTCCTGGTCGAGCACGTCCGTCGGGATGTCGACGTACGACGGGCCGCGCGGGCAGCTCCTCGCGACCTCGACCGCGGCGACCACGGCTCGCACCGCGTCCTCCGGGGTGCGCGGCCGGTACACCGCCTTCGCCAGCGGCTCGAAGATCGCGGCCTGGTCGCGGGACTCGTGGAGCACCCCGCGGACGACGCCGGGACGCGCCAGCCTCGTGGAGATCTCGCTGGCGACGAGCAGGACCGGTGAGTGGCTGGCCGCGGCCTCGCCGAAGGCCGCGAGCGCGTTCGCCGCTCCGGGCCCGGTCGTGGTGAGGGCGGCGCCGAGGCCGCCGGTCGCTCGCGCGAGCCCGTCGGCGGCGTACGCGGCCGTCTGCTCGTGCCGGACGACGACCAGCCGTGGGCTGCCGGGCCCGGAGTCGCGCCAGAACGCCAGGTTGTGCACACCGGGGAGTCCGAACGCGGTCCGCACGCCGGCTCGGCTGAGGACGTCGAGCACGGCTCGGGCGACGGTGGTCATCGCGGCCATCCTGTCAGCCGGCGCTCGGCCGGCCCGCTCAGTCAGCGGGCGTGCGCGCTCCGACCCTGAGGCTGAGGACCGCGGCGACGCCGAGCACCGCCACGATGAACGCCAGGGACGGCACGATGCCGACGACGGGTACGGCGATCGCGCCGAGGTGGTCGACGTGCGAGCCACGCAAGCCCTCGAGGACGAGCTTGAGTCCGATGAAGCCCAGCACCAGCGCGAGGGCCGGCTGCAGATAGACCAGCCGGCTCAGCAGGGCCTCGACCACGAAGAACAGCTGGCGGAGGCCGAGCAGCGCGAACGCGTTGGCGGTCAGGATCACGAACGCGTCCTGGGTGAGCCCGAGGATCGCGGGGATCGAGTCGAGGGCGAAGACGACATTGGCCACCGCGATCGCGGCGACGACGACGACCAACGGGGTCCACATCATCCGGTCGTCGACCCGGGTACGCAGCCGGTCGCCGACGTACGCCGGACCGATCGGGAGGTAGCGGCGGAGCCACCGGAGCACGCCGTACTCCTGGAACTCCTCGTTCTCCTCCTGCTGCTTCAGCAGCCCGACGGCGGTGTACACGAGCAGCAGACCGAAGAGGTAGAAGGTCCACGACGCCGCGGAGACCAGCGCGGTGCCGCCGACGATGAGCACCGCCCGCATCAGGAACGACAGCACGATCCCGATCAGGAGCGTGCGGTCGCGGGCAGGGACCGGGACGCCGAAGGTGTTCATGATGACCAGGAACACGAACAGGTTGTCGACGCTGAGGCTGTACTCGGTGAGATAGCCGGCGAAGAACTCGGTGCCCGCCCGCCCGTCGGCGGCGAGCAGCGCGATGCCGAACAGCGCGGCCGCGGTGACGTTGAGGGCCACCCACCACAGGCAGGTACGCAGCGACGGTCGCTCGGTGCGACGTGCGACGGCCACCAGATCCGCGCTCACGAGGAGCACGAGGACGACCGCCGCGACGACCCACAGCGGGAGTGGGACCGAGGTGTGCACGGAGCCTCCGGACGCGAACGACGACCGGAGGTCTCCTCCACCGTCGGTGACCCGCAGGTCGCCGGCGGCCGGGGCGCCGGGCCGGGAACGTTCCCCGCCGTGATGACGACGCGTCCGCGAGGGAGTACTCCCCTCCGCCGGACAGCCTAGCCGGACCGCGCGCCGGTCTCCGCCAGGACCCGCTCGTCGAGGCTGTGGCCCGCGTCCGGCGCGAGCCCGGCCGGCGGTGGCGTCGCCGGGAACCGCTCGCGGCGCGGCTTGCGCCACAGGCTGCCGAGATGGAAGTCGACCTCGTCCGGCTCGAGGGTGTGGAACCCGGCGGACGGGGTGAAGGTCAGCTCCCCGACGTAGGGCCGCCCGGCGATCTCGTAGAGGTCGACCCGCACGAACCGGAAGCCCTCCCCGAGCGTCTCGGCCAGCCAGATCATCTCGTCCAGCGACTCCGGGCGAGGCGGGTAGCGCTCGTGGGTGCGCTGCGACACGGAGCGGAACGGCTCGTTCCAGTCGCGGTCGACGATCCGGCCGCCGTACGACGGGAGGCCTCGGTCGGTGAACCAGTGGACGTAGTGGACCCGGCCCCAGAAGACCCAGAACTTGTAGTCGTCGGGCAGCACGCCGGGCTCCCCGACCCGCTGCTCGACGATCACCCGTCGCGGAATGTGCGCGTACTGCCACTCGCCGCCGTGGCCGCCGTACGTGCTCCGCAGCCAGCGTGCGACCTCGCGCTCGATCCGCGGCCACCGCACCTTGCCCGTCGCCGGAACCTCGATGTCCTGGTGGCAGCCGTGGGCGGCCTTGATGAAGTACGGCCGGGGCCACCGTCGGCGGACACGCCGGGAGGGGAGGCGTCGTCCGTGCCAGTAGGTCGGGATCACGTACTGCTCGCCGACCCGCGCGGCGATGAACTCCTTCGCCGCGACCTTGTCGGTCAGCCCGGGGAGCCACGCGTCGCGGCGCAGGAACTTGTAGTGGTGGATCCACTCGCTGTGCGTCCGCGGGAGGAGCAGGTGCATCCGGTGGCCGAACAGCCGCCGGTAGCGCTGGCGGTTCTCGCGCAGGGTGCACCACCAGGTCCAGGCGTCGCGGAAGCGCCGGAATCCCGTGAAGGCCCTCACCCGCGCGATCCTGCCATGAGCCTGCCGCCGGCTGCCGGACCCGATGGGTAGTTTGGCGACGTGCGTGCGCACCCAGCCTCCCGGTCGACGTGGTCGTCGGCCGATCGCTGGCTGCCGCTCCTGCGCCGGGTCGTGCTCGGGATCGTGGCGGCGCCGTTCCTGCTCGCGATCGGGATGACGCTCGTCGACTCCTACCGCCGCCGGGGCAAGCGCCGGGCGGTGGCGTTCCCCACCGCGGCCCCGAGCACGGTGCCCGTCGGCGACGGCGAGGTCACGACGTACACCTTCGGCGCCGACCTGTACGACGACATGCTCGCGGCCATCGACGGCGCCCAGCGACAGATCCTCCTGGAGACCTACATCTGGAAGGCCGACGAGGTCGGCCTGCGGTTCAAGACGGCGCTCGAGGCCGCGGCGGCGCGGGGCGTCGAGGTCTTCCTGATCTACGACGCGTTCGCCAACCTCGTGGTCTCGCCGCGGTTCAAGCGGTTCCCCCACCCGGTCAAGGTGCTGCGCTACCCGGTGTACGCCGCGGGGTGGCGGCCGTTCGACCTGCGGCGCTACGGCCGCGACCACCGCAAGATCCTGGTGGTCGACGACCAGATCGGGTTCGTGGGCGGGTACAACCTCGGCGAGGCCTATGCGACCGAGTGGCGCGACACCCACGTGCGGATCACCGGCCCGGCCGTCTGGGACCTCAAGCGCGCGTTCGCCGACTTCTGGAACCTCAACCGTCGACGCCGCTTCCGTCCCAGCGAGCGGCCGCTGCTGCTCGAGACCGCCTCGACCTGGGAGCCGACGATCCGGTTCCACCGCAACGTGCCGCGGCTGTGGATGTTCCCGATCCGGGCGATGTACCTCGAGGCGATCACCCGGGCGAGCAGGAACATCTGGCTGACCACCGCGTACTTCCTGCCCGACCCGGACTTCGCCCAGGCCCTGACGGACGCGGCCCGGCGCGGGGTCGACGTCCGGGTGCTGATCCCGGCCAAGTCCAACCACGTCGTCTCCGACTGGATCTCACGCGGCTACTTCTCGCAGCTGCTGCACGCCGGGGTGAAGGTGCTGCGGTACCGCGACACGATGGTGCACGCCAAGACCGCCACCATCGACGGCACCTGGACCACGGTCGGGACCGCGAACATCGACCGGCTCAGCCTCACCGGCAACTACGAGATCAACGTCGAGATCATCGACCCCAAGCTGGCGGGCTCGCTCGAGGAGATCTTCCGCGTCGACGAGTCCAACTGCCTGGAGCTGACCGAGGCCGAGTGGGAGGCCCGGGACATCTACCGGCGGTTCACCGAGTTCGTGCTCAACCCGCTGCGTCCCCTCCTCTGAGCCGGGTTGTCATCGGGGGGCCCTACCGGGCGCGCTGGGGATGTCGATGATGGAGCTGAGCTTCAGTGCCTTCGCCTTGTCGCCTTTCACCTTCAGCGTGCCCCGGAGCACCCCGGCCACGGGGCTGAGGTGGCCGGTGGCGAGCCGGAGATAGTCGTGGCCCTCGCAGGTGACGGTCGCGTCCCGGTCGCCATTCGGGTCACCCGCCTCGACGACGGCCACGCCGTCGCGCACCCGGACGACGTACCGGTCGACGGCGCCGGACGGGTTGCCGAGCAGCGTGAAGCCGATCGTCAGCTCCACACCCTTCGCCTTTGCCTCGTCGAGGTAGTCGGGCAGCCGGCGAAAGATCTCCTCGAGGACGACCGCCCGGAAGTCGGAGGCCATCACCTTCTTCAGGTGGGCGCGCGGCACGTGGCTCAGCACCGTCGCGACGTCGACGGGGTCGAGCTGGGTGGGATCCATCGCGACCCGGTCGGTGCCCGGCACCCGGAAGATGCCGCCGACGCCGAGCGCGAGGCTCGCGTCGCCGTCGATGTCGAGGGTGCCGGCGAGGTACTCGAGGCCGGCGTTGAGCTGGCCGCTGACGATCCTGGCGAACCGCAGCAGGCTGGTGGTGAGCACGACATCGGCCGTGACCTCCGGATCGACCTCGACGAGCGGCGTGATCTCGCCGCCGTGGAAACGCAGGGCATGACGCTCGGGGCCACCGTCGCGTCGTTCGAGGTCGAACCGGACGACGCCCTCGAGGACGGCGAGCCGCTCCGGCACGGCGTACTCGTGGAGTCGATGCAGGATCACCTCGACCGCCACCGGCCGGATCTCCTCGCGCCCCAGCGTGGCGACCAGGTCGTCGTCGGACGCGGCGCGGACGGCCGCGACCAGGTCTTCGGCCGACCAGGTCTCGAGCAGGAGGCGTGCGACCGTCGGGTCGGCGTCCCGGAACGGGGACAGGTCGCTCACACAGACTCCTGTAACTCCGAGTCACGGAAACCTAACGCACCGGGAGGTGGGTGCGCGGTGGCATCCGCGGGCCGCGTCGCGGTCGACCGCCGGCGAGTCCCTGGATCAGGACGACCGCGCGGTTGCGCTGCGGACGCCACGGCTCGAGGAACTCCCGCAGCTGGTCGTCGTCGTACGGCGTGCCGGTCACGGCCCAGCCGACGTCGCGGGCGATGTGGTAGTCGCCGAAGCTCACCGCGTCGGGGTCCCCGAAGGCGCGCGACCTCACCTCGGCCGCCGTCCACTCGCCGATGCCGGGGAGGGTGCGCAGCTTGGCGTCGGCGTCGGCGGGCGTGAGCCGGTCGAGGGTGTCGGCCACGGTGGCGGCGCGCACGATGGCGCGCGAGCGCGCGGGGTCGACGTGGAGGCCCAGCCACTCCCATGAGGGGATCCGACGGATCGTCTCGGCGTCGGGCTGGACCCAGAGCTTCAGGTCGCTTCCCGGCCCCGGTGCCCGCTCGCCGAACCGGTGCACCAGGCGACGGAAGCCGGCGAACGCCTCCTGCCCGGTGACCTTCTGCTCGATGATCGCCGCGACCAGAGTCTCGAACACGCGGTGACCGGCCCCGAACCGGAGGTGCGGCCGGCGTCGGTGTGCCTCAGCGACGAGCGGATGGAGGTGGGCGGCGAACCCGCCGGGATCGTCGTCGGCCCCGAGCATCGCGGGCATCGTGTCCAGCGCCCAGGTCGCACCCGGTCCCCAGGCCTCGCCCTCGACCGTGCCCTCGACCGGTGTCGCGACGACCCGGAGCGCGGCCGGGCCCTGAGGGGTGCGGATGCCGCGCCAGACCTCGTCACCGTGCAGCCGGAACGTGGGGTCTCCGCCGCCGTGTCGCTGCTGTCCGAGAACTGCTGCGGGCCCGCACGGCCAGTCGGGTCGCCACACCCGCCGCCGCCCGTCCGTCACGGGTTCAACCTACGGGGCGGCGGTGACAACCCGGCGTAGGACGGCCCCGGTCAGCCGATCGCGTCCGCGGCGGCGCGGCCCGCCGTACGCCCGGAGTACAGGCAGCCGCCCAGGAAGGTCCCCTCCAGCGCGTTGTAGCCCATCATCCCGCCGCCGCCGAACCCCGCGGCCTCGCCGGCGGCGTACAGCCCGGGCAGCGGCTCGCCCGAGGAGGTCAGGCATCGTCCGGAGAGGTCGGTGACCAGCCCGCCGAGGGTCTTCCGCGTCAGGATGTTGAGCCGTACGGCGATCAGCGGGCCGTTCTCGGGGTCCAGGATCTTGTGCGGCGACGCGACCCGCACCAGCCTGTCGCCGCGGTAGGCGCGATGCTGCCGGATGAACGCGACCTGGGTGTCCTTGGTGAAGCGGTTGTCGATCTGCAGGTCTCGCGCCTCGATCTGACGCCGCAGCACCTCCTCGTCGACGAAGGCGCCGCCATGGTCGGGGCCGCCGATCTCGTTCATCCCCCGCACGAGCTCGCCGAGGTTGTCGGCCACGACGAAGTCCGCTCCGTGCTCCTTGAACGCCTCGACCGGTCCGGGCGCGCCGTCGCCGACCACGCGGCCGAGGAGGAGTCGGACGTCCTTGCCGGTCAGATCGGGGTTCTGCTCCGAGCCCGAGAGGGCGAACTCCTTCTCGATGATCTTCTGGGTGAGCACGAACCACGAGTAGTCGTATCCGGTCGCTCGTAGATGGCGCAGGGTCCCGAGGGTGTCGAAGCCGGGGAGGTACGGCGCCGGCAACCGCCGTCCGGCCGCGTCGAACCACATCGACGACGGTCCGGGCAGGATCCGGATGCCGTGGTTGTCCCAGATCGGGTCCCAGTTGCGCAGGCCCTCGACGTAGTGCCACATCCGGTCCTCGTTGATCACCTCGGCACCGGCCGACCGGGAGATCCCGATCATCCGGCCGTCGACGTGCGCGGGCACGCCGCTGACCATGAACCGCGGCGGCGTACCGAGACGCTGGGGCCACGCCCTGCGCACCAGGTCGTGGTCGCCGCCGATCCCGCCACTGCACACGATCACGGCCTGGACGGTCAGCTCGAAGTCGTCGACCTCGTCCCGGTTGGACGGCCTCCCCCGGTCCGTGCCGTCCGGCGCCAGCACCTTCCCGCGGACCCCCGTGACCGCCCCTCCCTCCAGGACCAGCTCGTCGACGCGATGCCGGAACGCGAACCGGATGCGGCCGGTCTCGGCATGCGCCCGCACGCGGCGCTCGAACGGCGTCACGACGCCCGGGCCGGTGCCCCACGTGATGTGGAACCGCGGCACCGAGTTCCCGTGACCGTCGGCACGCCCGTCGCCGCGCTCGGCCCACCCCACCACGGGGAACAGCCGGAGACCCATCGACCGCAGCCACGAGCGCTTCTCCCCGGCCGCGAAGTCGACGTACGCCTCGGCCCAGCGGCGCGGCCAGAGGTCCTCCTCGCGGTCGAACTGCGCACTCCCCAGCCAGTCGGACATCGCCAGCTCGTGGCTGTCGTGCACGCCCAACCGGCGCTGCTCCGGTGTGTCGACCAGGAACAGCCCACCGAGGCTCCAGAACGCCTGTCCGCCCAGCGACTGCTCGGGCTCCTGGTCGACCAGGACCACCCGGCGTCCCGCATCGGCGGCCTCGGCGGCGGCCGCCAGTCCGGCGAGGCCGTGGCCCACGACGATCACATCGGCGTCCATGCAACGGACCCTAACGACGGGGGCGGCACTAGGGTCGCCCTCGTGAGCGACGCCACCCACGAGCGGCCCCTCGAGGAGGGGATCGAGCGCGACTTCAGCCGCCAGATGTCCTACGGCGACTACCTGAAGCTCGACACGCTGCTCTCGGCCCAACGGCCGCTGAGCGACCCGCCGCAGCACGACGAGCTGCTGTTCATCATCCAGCACCAGACCACCGAGCTCTGGCTCAAGCTGCTGGTCCACGAGCTGCGCTCCGCCCGCTCGCTGCTCGCCGGCGACGACCTGGCACCGGCACTGAAGCGGATGGCACGGGTCAAGCACGTGCAGCACACCATCACCGACCAGTGGTCGGTGCTCGCGACCCTCACGCCGTCGGAGTACGCCCTCATCAGGCCGTTCCTGGCGACGTCGTCGGGCTTCCAGTCGGCGCAGTACCGCGAGGTCGAGTTCCTGCTCGGCAACAAGAACCACGACATGGTGAAGGTCTTCCAGCACGACCCCGCCGCGCACGCCGAGCTGACCACCCTGCTGTTCCAGCCGTCGCTGTACGACGAGCTGCTGCGCTACCTGGCGCGGCAGGGGTACGCCGTCCCGGCCGGCTGCCTGGACCGCGACTGGTCGCAGCCCTACCGCTCCGACCCGGAGCTGGTCGAGATGTTCGCCGAGGTGTACGCCGCTCCCGAGCGGCACTGGGGCGTCTACGAGACCTGCGAGGAGCTCGTGGACCTCGAGGACAACTTCCAGCAGTGGCGGTTCCGGCACCTGCAGGTCGTCCAGCGCACCATCGGCCACAAGAGCGGCACCGGCGGCTCCTCGGGCGTCGACTTCCTCCGCAAGGCGCTCGACCTGACCTTCTTCCCCGAGCTCTACGAGGTCCGCACCCTGATCGGGCAGTGATTCCTGGGGCGGCTCGACTCGTGTAACCACCCCTCACGGGTTCTTGTCACCCCGTTGGGACGCCGGAATCCGACCGTCCGGGGTGGTTACCCGCCGCCTCGGCGACGCTGTCGGCGGGGTCGGGCAGGATGACCGCATGCTGCTGAGCGACGTGGTCGAGACCTCGGGCGTCGTCGCCGCGACCCGCTCCCGCAAGGCCAAGGTCGCCGCGATCGCCGAGCGCCTGGCGCAGGCGGAGACCGACGAGCTGCCCGTGCTGACGGCGTACGTCGGTGGGGCGGTCCTGCAGCGCCGCACCGGCGTCGGCTGGCGCGGCGTGAGCGCCCTGCCCGACCCGGCCGACCAGCCGACCCTGACGGTGCTCGACGTCCACGAGACGCTCGACCGGCTGGCGGCGCTGTCCGGCCCGGGCTCCCAGGAGGCGCGCGCGGCCGGCGTGCGCGGGCTGTTCGCGCGCGCCACCGCCGACGAGCAGCGCTGGCTGCGTGGCGTGCTCACCGGTGCCGTGCGCCAGGGGGCGCTCGACGCCCTGGTGCAGGAGGCGATCGCGGCCGCGTCCGGGGTGAGGCTCACCGCCGTACGCCGGGCGGCCATGCTCGCAGGCGGCACCGTGCCGATCGTGGTCGCGGCCATGACCGGTGGCGAGGACGCCCTGGCCGAGGTGGGGCTCGAGGTCGGGCGGCCTGTCCTCCCGATGCTCGCCTCCAGCGC
>JAICSK010000031.1 GCA_025936915.1 Nocardioides sp. | reverse complement strand
GCCGCAAGATCATCATCGACACGTACGGCGGCATGGCCAGGCACGGCGGCGGCGCGTTCTCCGGCAAGGACCCGTCCAAGGTGGACCGCAGCGCCGCCTACGCGATGCGCTGGGTGGCCAAGAACGTCGTGGCCGCGGGCCTGGCGGCGCGATGCGAGGCCCAGGTCGCCTACGCGATCGGCAAGGCCCAGCCGGTCGGCGTCTTCATCGAGACCTACGGCACCGGCATCGTCCCCGACGAGGAGATCCAGAAGGCCGTGCTCGAGGTGTTCGACCTGCGGCCGGCCGCGATCATCGAGGACCTCGACCTGCTCCGCCCGATCTACGCCCTCACGGCGGCGTACGGTCACTTCGGCCGCGAGCTGCCGGAGTTCACCTGGGAGCGCACCGACCGGGTCGAGGAGCTCCGCAAGGCCGCCGGCGTCACCGACTGAACGCTGACCCGGCAGAAGTGCACCGCCATAGGACGCTGACCCGGCAGAAGTGCACGGACGTCGGGCGCCGTCGACGCACACTTCAGCCGGGTCGACGCATAATGGCCGCACACTTCTGCCGGGTCAGCGGTTCTGGGGTGCACACTTCTGCCGGGTCAGCGCCGGCGATCGTGACCTGTTCTTGACCTCGAGCGGGCACGCGGCTGGCTAGATTGCCCGGAGGCCGGGGCCGCCCGGCTGGACGGGGGCGATCCGTGACTCGCAGGGCAGCAGCACTCGGGGCCGCGCTGGGCCTCGCCTTCACCACGCTCAGCCAGGTCTCGACGACGAGTGCGAGCGGGGCCCCACCATCCGCCTCAGCGCCGAGGGCGCGGGTCGCCGACGGCGGCGACCGGGCGCTGGCACGCCTGACCGCCGATGCTCGGGGCCCGGTGCAGGTCACCAGGGGGACGAACGGCCTCGCGCGGGTCGTCGGGGCCACCGGCGTCCACAACCCCGAGGTCACCCGCGCGACGTCGCCCCGCGAGGCCGCGCTCGCCCACCTGACCCGGTACGGCGCGCTGGTCGGCGCGGCCGTTCCCGACACCGAGCTGGTCGCCGGCGATGTCACCCGCGCGGTGACCGGCCACGACATCGTGCGATTCACCGCGCTCCGCGGGGGACTGCCGGTGATCGGGGGCTCCGTCGCCGTCGACCTGCGACCCGACCGTCAGCTGAGCTCGATCACCGCCTCCCTGACGCGCGTCATGCCACCCGCGGCGTCGTTCTCCGCGGACTCCGCCACGCGCGAGGCCCTGGCGGTCGCGGCCAAGCGTCTGGGTGGTGCGTCCGGCGAGCTGACGGCGGACCCACCCGTGCGCGAGCTCTACGACCCGGCGGTCCTCGGCGTACGACGCACCGCCGATCCCACCACCCACGCCCGGGGCGTCTGGTGGGTCGAGGTGGACGCAGGTCCGGCGTTCCATCGAGCCCTCGGGATCGACGACCGCAGCGGTGCCGTGGTGCTCGATCTCGACCTGAACGAACAGGTCGACCGGGTGGTCTGCGACGACGCCGACGCCCCCGACACGACCGATGTCCCGTGCACCTCAGACTTCGCCCGCACCGAGGACAGCGGGCCGAGCCCGGTCAAGGACGTCAACGACGCGTTCGACCTCGCCGGCGTCGTCTCGACGTTCTACCGCCAGATCGGCGGGATCAACCTCACCCGGATGCTCGGCGTCGACGAGGGGGACCACCAGAGCCTGTCCTCGACCGTCCGGTACTGCGACTTCCTGACCCCGCAGCAGTGCCCGCTGCAGAACGCGTTCTGGAACGGCGTCGCCATGTTCTACGGCGACGGCTACGCCGGCGCCGACGACGTGGTCGGACACGAGATGACCCACGGCGTGATCGCGCACAACTCCGATCTCTTCTACTGGGGTCAGTCGGGTGCCATCAACGAGTCGCTGGCCGACGTGATGGGCGAGATCATCGACCACCGGCACCACACCCGCGGCGAGAGCGCGCACAGCTGGCTGCTGGGCGAGGACCTGCCGGGCGGTGCCATCCGGAGCATGAAGGACCCCGGGAAGTTCGGCCAGCCCGACTCGATGACCAGCAAGCGCTACGCCCGCGGGACGTTCGACAACGGCGGGGTCCACATCAACAGCGGTGTCGGCAACCGCACGTTCTACCTGATCTCCCAGGGCGGGAAGCAGGGTGGCGAGACCGTGCACGGCATCGACGGTCAGTCCCTGCGGCAGTCCGCGACGCTCTACCTCGACGTGATCCAGCACCTCGTCTCCGGCAGCGACTACGCGGACCTCGGGGTCGTGCTCGACCGCAGCTGCCGCGACCTGGCCCGGCACCACACCGTCGGGATCGGCACGCGCGACTGCCGCAACGTGCACCAGGCGACGCTCGCCACGCGGCTCCGGACGACGCCACCCAGGGCCAGACAGCCGCACGACGCCCCGATGACCTGCCCCCAGGGCAGCGGACCGGTCCGGGTGCTGTTCGACTCCGAGAACGGCACGCCGGGCGCCGAGGTCGACGCCGGCTCGACCTGGGTTCGCGCGCCCGACTCCGGAGTGTTCCCGCCGGTCGCGGCCAACGCCACGTCGGGGCGGGGCTCGTGGTTCTCGACCGAGCCGATCGACATCACCCAGAGCTCGCTGGTGTTGCACCCGGTCGCCCTGCCGGCGCGTCGCCCGGCGTACCTCTGGTTCCAGCAGTGGCGGCTCCTGGAGTCCGACCGGAACTTCCAGGGCAGGATCCACAACTTCGACGGCGGCACCGTGGAGGTGGCGGACACGACGCGCGGCAGCGACCCGAGGCCCGCCGAGAACCTGCGATGGGTCAACGGCCCGGAGGACGAGCTCAACGGCACCTACGGGAACCCTGCGGCCGGGCGCCTCTCGTTCAGCCGTGACAGCCGGGGGTACGTCGCGAGCCGCGCGACGCTCACCCGGTACGCCGGTCACGCGACGTCGCCACGGTTCACGATGAACACCGACGACAACAGCACCGAGATCGGCTGGTATCTCGACGACGTCCGGGTCTACACGTGCGGTCGCGGGCCGATGCCGCGCACCACCCCGCGGATCAGCGGCACCGCGAGCGTCGGCAGCACGCTCACCGCCGACGCGGGCCGGTGGACGTCCCATGCCACGCACACCATCCGGTGGTACGCCGACGGCCGGGCCGTCGCGGGCGCGCACGGCACCTCGTACCACGTGCGGAGCGCCGATGTCGGCAGGCGGATCACGGTGAAGGTCGTCGCCGACGCCGGCGGACGTCACACCGCGGTGTTCTCGCCGGCGACCGCGAAGGTCACCTCCTGATCCTGCCGTGCCCCCTCGTCCACGGCGGCTGGTAGAACAACCGCCGTGGCCGACCGTGCAGACCCCTCGCCCGAGGCCCTCCCGGGTCTTCGCGAGGTGGTGCGCACGCGGCGACCCGGGCGTACGGCGTCGGCCGAGCCCCGCGCCGAGGTCGATCCGGTCGCACGGGTCCTCGTCGACACGCCGTTGGCCCACCTCGACCGGCCCTTCGACTACGCCGTACCGGCCTCGATGTCCGAGGCCGCCGTCCCGGGTGCCCGGGTGAAGGTGCGTTTTGCGGGGAAGGCGCTGGACGGGTTCGTCGTCGCCCGGGCAGCCACCAGCGACCACACCGGGACACTGACGCCGCTCCAACGGGTCGTCAGCGCCGAGCCCGTGCTCCGGCCGGCGGTCGCCGACTTGGCCGGGGTTCTCGCCGAGAGGTACGCCGGCACCCGGTCCGACGTCCTCCGGCTCGCCGTACCTCCACGGCATGCGGCCACCGAGAAGCAGCCCTCACCGGCCGAGGACCCGGCCGACGTCGACGTCGCGGCCGCCCGCGCGTCCTGGCACGCCTACCCGGCGGCCGACCGCTTCCTCGGCCACCTGGCCGGCGGCGGCGCCCCGCGCGCCGTCTGGTCGGCACTCCCCGGCGAGGACTGGCCGCTGCTGCTGGCCTCGGCAGCTGCGTTGACTCTCGCGGGCGGCCGGGGCAGCGTGCTCGTCGTCCCCGACCGGCGCGATCTCAGCCGCCTCGACGCGGCCCTCACGGGGGTCCTCGGCGAGGGCCACCACGTCGTCCTCACGGCGGGCGCCGGGCCGGCGCGCCGCTACCGCGAGTTCCTGGCCGTCGCCAGGGGCACGCGCCGGATCGTGGTCGGCACCCGGGCGGCCGCCTTCGCCCCGGTCCACGACCTCGGTCTCATCGCGATGTGGGACGACGGCGACGACCTCCACGCCGAGCCGCGGGCGCCGTACCCCCACGCGCGCGAGGTGCTGCTCAGCCGGGCCCATCTCGAAGGCACCGCCGCTCTGCTCGGCGGCTTCGCCCGCAGCGTCGAGGCCGAGCAGCTGGTCGGCTCGGGGTGGGCGCACGAGATAGCCCCACCCCGCGACGCGCTGCGTGACCGGGTGCTGGTGTCGATCGCCGGCGCCACCGACCTCGAGCTCGACCGCGATCCGCTGGCGCGGAGCACCCGGATGCCCAGGCAGGTGTACGACACGCTCGAGTCCGCACTCGCGCGTGGGCCGGTCCTGGTCCAGACGCCTCGGCGGGGCTACGCCCCGTCCCTGGCCTGCGAGCGGTGTCGCACGCCGGCCCGGTGTGCGGTCTGTACCGGCCCGCTCGCGGTCACCGGCCCCACCGTGCCACCCGCGTGCCGCTGGTGCGGCGCCGCCGACGAGGCGTGGGCATGTGCGGCCTGCGGGCACCGCGGTCTCCGTGCGCCGGTGCTGGGAGAGCGGCGGACGGCGGAGGAGCTGGGCCGCGCGTTCCCGTCGACGCCGGTGGTCTCGTCAGGAGGCGACCACGTGGTGGAGTGCGTGCCGGACCGGCCGGCGCTCGTGGTCGCGACGCCGGGGGCGGAACCGGTCGCCACAGGGGGGTACGCCGCGGTCGTGCTGCTCGACACCTGGCTGTCGCTGTCGCGTCCCGACCTCCGCACCGATGAGGAGGCCCTGCGTCGCTGGCTCGGCGCCGCCGGTCTCGCCGGGGCGGGCGCGCGTGTCGTCGTCGTGGGCGATCCCGCTCATCCAGCGCTGCAGGCACTGGTGCGCTGGGACCCCGCGGGCTTCGCCCGCCGGGAGGCGGCGGCACGGTCGGAGGCACATCTGCCGCCGGCGAGTCGTCTGGCCACGATCACCGGCGAGCCCGGCGCGGTCGACGACGCGCTGACCCTCCTCGACGGGCCGCCCGGCACCGAGGTGCTCGGCCCCGTCGAGGTCGACGAGGGTGAGTCCCGGCTCGTCGTACGCGCACCCCGTGCCCACGCGACGGCCCTGTCCCGTGCCCTGGGTGAGATCCAACGGGTGCGCGCGGCACGCAAGCTCGACCCGGTGCGGATCCAGGTCGACCCGGTCACCCTCTGACGGCGCTTCTAGACTCGGGTCTCGACACGCTCGACCGAGGAGAGGACCCGCGTGGCCGTACAGCCGATCCGACTCTTCGGCGACCCGATCCTGCGGACCAAGGCGATCGAGGTCGTCGACTTCGACGCCGAGCTGCGCCGGCTCGTCCAGGACCTCACCGACACCATGCTCGACGCGCCGGGTGCCGGTCTCGCGGCCCCCCAGCTCGGCGTCGGGCTGCGGGTGTTCACCTGGCACGTCGAGGGCGAGCTCGGCCACCTGGTCAACCCGGTGCTCGACCTCTCCGACGAGACCCAGGACGGCGACGAGGGCTGCCTGTCGATCCCGGGTCTCTCGATCGACTGCCGCCGGGCCCACTCGGTGGTCGCCAGGGGCTTCGACATGTACGGCGAGCCGGTCACGATCGAGGGCAGCGAGCTGCTCGCTCGCGCGCTGCAGCACGAGACCGACCACCTCGACGGCATCCTGTTCGTCGACCGGCTGACGCCCGAGCTCCGGAAGCAGGCGATGAAGCAGATCCGCGAGTCCGAGTGGTTCGGGCTGGACGGTGCACCGACGGTCAAGGTGTCGCCTCACCCGACCAACGGACTGGCCATATGAGAGCCGGATGAGGATCGTCTTCGCGGGCACGCCGGAGGCGGCGCTGCCGTCACTGCGAGCCGTCGCCGACTCGGCCCACGAGCTGGTCGGGGTCGTGACCAGGCCCGATGCGCCCACCGGACGGGGCCGGCGGCTGACGGCCTCTCCGGTCGCCGAGGCTGCCGGTGAGCTGGGAGTGCCGGTGATGAAACCGGACCACCCCCGCAACCCGGAGTTCCTCGACGAGCTGCGGGCGCTGGCACCGGACGCCTGTCCGGTGGTGGCGTACGGCGCTCTGCTGCCGCAGCCGGCGCTCGACATCCCACCTCACGGCTGGATCAACCTGCACTTCTCATTGCTCCCTGCGTGGCGTGGTGCGGCTCCGGTCCAGCACTCGATCTGGGCCGGCGACGACGTCACCGGCGCCACGACGTTCCGGATCGTCCGCGAGCTCGACGCCGGGCCGACGTTCGGGGTGATGACCGAGACGATCAGGCCGGCCGACACCGCCGGCGACCTCTTGGCGCGACTGGCCGAGGGTGGGGCCGGCCTCCTGGTCGCGACTCTCGACGGGATCGCCGACGGGTCGCTCGAAGCACGCCCGCAGCCCGACGACGGCGTGTCCACCGCGCCGAAGATCACCGTCGACGACGCCCGCGTCGACTGGACGCTTCCTGCGGCCGCGATCGAGCGGCAGATCCGGGCGTGCACGCCCACACCCGGCGCCTGGACGACGTACGCCGGTGAGCGGCTGAAGCTCGGCCCCCTCCGTCCTGCGGACGGCCAGCTCCCGCCCGGTGAGATCGTGGCGGGCAAGAACGCGGTCGTCGTCGGCACCGGCACCGCCGCCGTGCGCCTGAGTGAGGTGCAGCCGGTCGGCAAGAGGCCGATGCCCGCCGCCGACTGGGCGCGCGGCGTCCGGTTGACCGGTGGGGAGGCGCTGTCGTGAGCCGGAGGGCGAAGGTCTCCGACGTCCACGCGATCTGCACGTCGTTGCCCGAGGTCGAGCTCGGCCTCTCGTGGGGCGACCGCCCGACGTACCTGGTCCGGCAGCACCCGAAGCCCCGCGGCTTCGTCCTCGCTCGCGCCCCGCGGCACGACGCGATCGACCCGACGACGGGGGAGGAGTACCAGGACCTGCTCGTCATCCGCACCGCCGACCCCGAGGACAAGCAGGCACTGGTGGAGGCCGACGGACCGTTCTTCACCATCGATCACTTCCGCAACTTCAACGCCGTGCTGCTGCAGCAGAGCCGGATCGGGGAGGTCGAGATCGACGAGCTGCGTGAGGTCCTGACCGACGCCTGGCTGGCCGTTGCACCGAAGTCGCTGGCGAAGAAGTTCCTGGCCGGGGAGCTGTGAGCCGGCCCGACCCCGCCCGCCGCGCGGCATACGACGTGCTGAAGGCCGTGCGCGTCGATGACGCCTACACCAACCTCGCCCTGCCCGGCGCGCTGTCCCGACGCGGTGTCAGCGGCCGCGACGCGGCGTTCGCCACGGAGCTGGCGAGCGGCGCCATCCGCTGGCAGGGGTTGTACGACGCCGTGCTCGCCGCCTGCTCCGACCGGGCCGTCGGCACGATCCAGGCGAAGGTGCTCGATGCCCTGCGACTGGGCAGCCACCAGCTGCTCTCGATGCGCGTGCCGTCGCACGCCGCGATCAGTACCTCCGTCGACCTGGTGCGGTCGGAGGTGGGCCCGGGTGCTTCGGGGTTCGCCAACGCCGTGCTCCGCCAGGTCGCCCAGCACGATCGCGACACCTGGGTACGCCGCGTCGCTCCCGATCCCGCGACCGATCCTGTCGGCTTCGCCGCGACGGCGTACAGCCATCCGCGCTGGGTGGTCTCCCTCCTCGGGGAGGCGCTCGCGGCCGGCGGCGACCCGGACGAGCTGGAAGCGCTGCTGGCCGCCGACAACGAGCCGCCCGCGGTCACGCTGGTGGCGCGGCCCGGTCGGTCGGAGGTCGTCGAGCTCCCCGGCGAACCGACCGCTTTCTCGCCGTACGGCGTGGTCTCGCCCGGGGGCGGTCCGGGTGACGTGCGCGCCGTGGCGGAGGGGCGCGCCGGGGTGCAGGACGAGGGATCCCAGCTCGTCGCCCACGCCCTCGTCGCCGCGCCGCTCGACGGGCCGGACGTCCGCTGGCTCGACCTCTGCGCCGGACCGGGCGGCAAGGCCGCGCTGCTCGCCGCTCTCGCGGCGTCACGTGGTGCCGGGCTGGTCGCCAACGAGCGGCAGCCCCACCGCGCCGAGCTGGTACGCCGTGCCCTCGCCGGCGCCGACGGGGTCGAGGCCGTGACCGTCGAGGACGGGACCGCACTACCCTGGCCGGCGGCGTCGTACGACCGAGTGCTGGTGGACGCACCGTGCACGGGCCTCGGCGCGCTGCGTCGGCGCCCCGAGGCGCGCTGGCGGCGACGTCCGGACGACCTCCGCGACCTGGTGCCGCTCCAGCGCGCGTTGCTCGACCGGGCTCTCGACCTGGCCCGGCCTGGCGGGGTCGTGCTCTACGCCACCTGCTCTCCGGTCCTCGCCGAGACCCGGGACGTCCTCGGGTCGGTGCTCGTCGGACGCGACGACACCTCGCTCGGCGACACCCCTGGCCTGCTGACCGCCGATACCGGCCTGCGCACCGACGTACCCTCCTGCGACGGCCCGCTGGGAGGCACCGTCCAGCTGTGGCCGCACCGGCACCGCACCGACGCGATGTTCATGGCATTGCTCCGTCGGGCATGAGCGTTCTGTGGATGGGTCGGCGGCCTCCCGATCGGCCGATGGGGTTCGTCGATTGGTCAAGAACCGCATGGTGTTGGCGGCTCGGTCTGCGGTTCGTGACCAATGGATCGATCCAAGAATCAGGCCCCAATCCAGCCGCACGCGACCGCCTTGCGGGAGGTCGCCGATCCAACCGAAGAATGCCGTGCTCGGCCCCAGGAGGCGCATGCTCCCAGCAGCCGTCACTCAGCAGTGAGGTGTCGAAGATACGCCTCCGGCGACCCGAGGAACCGCTTCCAGTGCCACACCAGCTCGAGCTCGTCCCACGTCGTCTCCCGTAGCCCCCAGTCACCGACCTCGAGGATCCGGGCGTCCGGAAGCGCCGCGAGCACCGGCGAATGCGTCGCGCAGAGGACCTGCCCGCCGGCGGCCGCCAGCTCCAGGAACGACCCCATCAGGCTCAGCGTCGAGGTGAACGACAGCGCCGCCTCCGGCTCGTCGAGGCAGTAGAGGCCGGGGGAGTCGAACCGCCGTCCGATCACCTCGAGGAACGACTCCCCGTGGCTCATCTCGTGGAACGCCGGCTCGCGCACGGTGGACTTCGCCGGGTTCTGCTCCAGGTAGGTGTACCAGCTGTGCATCGTCTCGGCCCGGAGGAAGAATCCCCATCGACCCGCACCGAGGCCGCGCTGCAGTCGCAGCCCCCGCGAGAGCGGTGACTCCGAGGCACGGGTGGAGTGGGCACTGAACGTCGAACCGCCCTCGGGAGAGAGCCCGTAGGCCATCGCGATGCCTTCGACCAGCGTCGACTTGCCCGAGCCGTTCTCTCCGACGAGGAAGGTCACGCCGTTCGTCAGGTCGAGACCGTCGCGCAGCAGCTGGTCGACCGCGGGGATGGTCGTCGGCCACTGGCCGGCGGGCAGGGGATGGTGCGGATCGGCCGAGATCCGCACGACCGGCGGCTGGTCGAAGTCCACCAGCGCACCCTAGGACCGGACCCGCGGATACGGTGACCGCATGGCGTCGCCGTTCGTCGAGATCGAGGTGGACAACCGGGTGGTCAAGGTGACCAACCCGGACCGGGTCTACTTCCCACCCCGGACGTCGGGCGAGCGTGGGGCGACCAAGCTCGACCTGGTCGAGTACTACCTCTCGGTCGGGCCGGGCATCGTCAACGCCCTCTTCGAGCGACCCACGATGCTCCACCGCTTCCCCACCGGCCTGTCCGGCGCGAAGGTCCACCAGAAGAGGCTGCCGACCGGCGCGCCCGACTGGGTCGAGACCGTCAGGCTGCACTTCCCGCGCTGGAACCGCACCGCCGACGAGCTCTGCGTCACCGAGCTCGGGGCGGTGATCTGGGCGGTGCAGATGTCGACGGTCGAGTTCCACCCCTGGAACAGCCGGCGGGAGGACCCCGAGAAGCCCGACGAGTGGCGGATCGACCTCGACCCCGGTCCGCTGAGCGAGTTCAGCCAGGTGCAGCGGGTGGCGGGCACCGTGCACGAGATCCTCGACGAGCTGGGGGCCGTCGGGTACCCCAAGACCAGCGGCGGCAAGGGGCTGCACGTGTACGTCCGGATCAGGCCCGACCACGGCCACAAGGAGGTACGACGGGCCGCGCTCGCGTTCGCCCGGGAGGTCGAGCGCCGGATGCCCGACGACGTGACGACCCTGTGGTGGCGCAAGGACCGCGACCCCCACCACCTGTTCGTGGACTACAACCAGAACGCCCGCGACCACACCATCGCCGCGGCGTACTCCGTGCGCGGATTCCCGGACGCACGCGTCTCGACGCCGGTGCGGTGGCAGGAGGTCGACGAGGTCGACCCCCACGACTTCACGATCTTCACCGTGCCGGCGCGATATGCCGAGATCGGCGACCTGCACGAGGACATCGACGACCACGTGTTCGACATCGAGCCGCTGCGTGAGTGGGCCGACCGCGACGAGGCGAACGGCCTCACCTCGACCACCGGACGCGGCGACGGCGAGGATCCCGTCCAGGAGGACGCATGAACGAGCCCCGTCGGCCGTCCGGCGGCCGAGATGCCTGACCCGCGACATCTCGTCGGCATCGACCTGGCATGGGGCGAGCAGAAGCCCACCGGCATCGCGGTCCTCGACAGTGCCGGACGCCTGGTCGAGGTGACGACCGTGCGCACCGACGAGGAGATCGTCGCCGCGGTGACGCCGTACGTCGACGGTGCGTGCCTGGTCGCGCTGGACGCGCCCCTCGTCGTGGTGAACCCCACCGGCAACCGTCCGGCCGAGGCCGAGCTCAACCGGGACTTCCGGGCCTTCGAGGCGGGCGCGCACCCGAGCAACACCGGTAAGCCGGAGTTCTCCGGCGGCTCCCGTGGGGCACGACTGTGCGGGCTGCTGGGACTCGACATGAACCCTCGGTCGGGGCGCGAGCGCCGGGCCATCGAGGTGTATCCGCACCCGGCCACGGTGTCGATGTTCGCGCTGGCCCGGACCCTGAAGTACAAGAACAAGCCCGGACGCGACCTGCCCCTGCTCCGCGCGCAGCTGCTGCTCCTGATGGAGCATCTCGAACGCCTGCGTGCGGCCGACCCGCCGCTCGTCCTCGGCCCGCTGTGGGAGGTGCTGAGGGCCGCCGTCGGCGCCGCCACGCGCAAGGTCGACCTCCGACAGGTCGAGGACCAGGTCGACGCCGTGATCTGCGCCTACGTCGCCCTGCTCGCCGAGCGCCGGCCGGACGATGTCACGACGTACGGCGACTTCACGACCGGCTACATCGTCACGCCGCGCCTGGGCATCGACCTCGGCGTCGGCGCCTGGAAGCCCGAGTCCGACGCGAGCCACGACGTGACGGCCGCAGTCACGGCGTACGCCGCGGGACACCCGGACCTCGTCGCGGCCGGTCAGGAGGCACTCGCCCTGGTGACCAATCTGCTCGACGAGGCGGGCATCAACTACCTGACGGTCTCGGGTCGCACCAAGAGCATCGCGTCCTTCGCCGAGAAGGCGAGCCGGTCGGCCGACGGGGTGCGGCTCTACACCGACCCCCTGCACGAGATCGGGGACCAGATCGGGATCCGGGTGATCACCTACGTGCGCGACGACGTCGGCGCAGTAGCCGACCTCCTGGCCGACCAGGTCGTGGTCGTCGACGACCGTGATCTCGGCCGGGAGACCGCGAGCGAGGGCCGGTTCGGCTACGCCAGCCGGCACCTGCAGATCACGCTGGATCCCGCCCGGGAGCATCTCCCGGCCTACGCCCACCTGCCCGGACGCAACATCCAGGTGCAGATCCGGACCGTTCTGCAGCACGCGTGGGCGGAGTTCGAGCACGACATCCGCTACAAGGGCACCGTGCCGGCCGAGCACGCGCACGACTTCGACCGACGCTTCACCCTGGCGGCCGGGCTCCTCGAGCTGGCCGACGAGGAGTTCACCACGATCCGCAACCGGCTTCGCGGCCCGCTCTCCCAGGCCGAGCACCTGACCGGAGCCGGGGCGGGCGAGGACCCACGGCTCGACTCACGCGAGCTCGCCGCCTTCCTCGCGGGGCAGTACGCCGACGCCGGGTGGTCGCGCAGCGACCACTACACCTGGGTGTCGGGCCTGCTGCTGGAGCTCGGCATCACCTCTCTCGACGAGCTCGGTGAGGTGCTGCGGGCGGCCGACGAGGACCTCATCCGGGACCGGATGGACTACCGCTACCCGCCGGGCGCCGTCCGACGGTTGGACGACGCCCTGCTGGCGACGTACGGCGAGAGGTACGTCGGGCTGCACGGGAACGCGCACCGGGTCGCGGCACTGCGTACGCGGCTCGACCGGCTCACCGACGGTGACCTCTAATATCGGGCCCGTGGGCATGCAGATCACCCCGAGCATCCTGACCGCCGACTTCGCCGACCTCGGCGCGGAGCTGGCGCGCATCCCGAGCTCGGACTGGATCCACGTCGACGTGATGGACAACCACTTCGTCCCCAACCTGACGTTCGGGGCGACCATGGTCCAGGCCCTGGCCGGAGCGACCGACCGGCCGATCGACGCCCACCTGATGATCGCCGAGCCCGACCGTCACGCCCCGGCCTACGTCGAGGCAGGTGCCGCGAGCGTGACCTTCCACGTCGAGGCGGCGGCAGCCCCGGTCCGGCTCGCCCGGGAGGTGCGCTCGCACGGGGGCCGGGTCGGGATGGGCCTGAAGCCGGCGACCCCGATCGAGCCCTACGAGGATCTCTTGCCCGAGCTCGACATGGTGCTGCTGATGACCGTCGAGCCCGGGTTCGGGGGCCAGACGTTCCTCGACCTCTGCCTGCCCAAGATCCGGCGTACCCGGGAGCTGATCGACAAGCACGGCGTGGAGACCTGGCTACAGGTGGACGGCGGGGTCAGTCTGGAGACCATCGAGCGTTGCGCCGAGGCCGGGGCCGACGTGTTCGTCGCCGGGTCGGCGGTGTTCGACGCCGACGACCCCGACGCGATGGTGGCCGCCCTGCGCGACAAGGCGACCGAGGCCGCCGACCGCACGTGACGGACGCCATGTCCCGTGACCGGAGAGTGGGGCGTAGGCTGAGGACCAGCAAGAGCCAAGTGCTCGCGTGCTCTGGGGGCGGTGGAACTCCGCACCGGCGGTGACTGAGTGGAAGCTCAGAAGTCCGCGACCCGGTTGCAGCCAGTAGCCGGTTGACCAGGTGACCGATCGAAGCATCGTCGCTTCGCGCGGAAGTCCTGGACCGACGGTCAAAGTCCGGATGGGAAGCGCACGCAGCGGTGCTCGGCGGCCGACACGGACTCCACCGGACTCCACCGGAGTCCTGGGAGTCCACCCGATGTCGACCCGCCGGCCGCCCGTCGCCCCGGAGTTCGCGACCGGACACGAGGGGCAGGAACGGTGAGCGCCAGCGACGTCGAGCTGACGGCGATGCGTCGCGCCCTCGCGCTGGCCGCCAGCCCCGGCGTACCGCTGGGGCCCAACCCGCGCGTCGGCTGCGTGCTCCTCGATGCCGAGGGTCGCACCATCGGTGAGGGCTACCACCACGGTGCCGGCAGCCCGCACGCCGAGGTCGACGCCCTCACCCGGGCGGGTGCCCGGACGCACGGCGCCACGGCCGTGGTCACCCTCGAGCCGTGCAACCACACCGGGCGCACGGGCCCCTGCGCGCAGGCCCTGATCGCGGCCGGCGTACGACGGGTGGTGATCGCCCAGCGTGACACCAACCCCGTGGCGCAGGGCGGCGCAGAGACCCTGCGCGCCGCCGGCGTCGAGGTCGAGGACGGCCTGCTCGCCGACGAGGCACGCGAGGTCAACCGGATCTGGACGTTCGCGGTCGAGAACGGCCGCCCGTTCGTCACGTGGAAGGTGGCCGTGACGCTCGACGGGCGCACCGCCGCACCCGACGGCACGAGTCGCTGGGTCTCCAGCGCCGCCGCTCGGCTCGACAGCCACCGCCTGCGCACGGTGGTCGACACCATGCTGGTCGGCACCGGCACGGTCTCGGTGGACGATCCGCACCTGACCGCCCGCGACGGTGAAGGACGGCTGCTGCCGCAGCAGCCGCTCCGCGCCGTGATGGGCGAGCGCGATCTCGACCCGGGTCGCAGGGTGCTCGACGACGCGGCCGAGACCGTCCTCCTCCGCACGCGCGAGCCGAAGACCGCGCTCGAGGACCTGTTCGCGCGCGACCGCCAGCACGTCCTGCTCGAGGGCGGGCCGACCCTGGCCGCGGCGTTCGTCGCCGCCGACCTCGTCGACGAGGTGGTCGCCTACGTCGCCCCGATGTTGCTGGGAGCCGGCCTCTCCGCCGTCGGCGACCTGGGAATCACCACGATCTCGGACGCGCTGCACCTCGCGGTGACCGACGTGACGGTGCTCGAGCCGCTGAACAGCACCGACGACGCGAACGTACGCATCACCATGAACCGGCCCGTGCCGGTCGGGATCACGAGAGGAACCCCCTAGATGTTCACCGGGATCGTGGAGGAGCTCGGCACCGTGGAGGCGCTCGACAGGCAGTCGGACTCCGTCAGACTGACGGTGCGGGCGACGAACGTGCTCGTGGACACCGGGCGCGGCGACTCGATCGCGGTCAACGGGTGCTGCCTGACCGTGGCCGAGCGCACCGATTCGGCCTGGACGGCCGACGTCATGGGCGAGACGCTGGCCAAGACCGGGCTGGGGTCGCTCGCGGCAGGCGACCGGGTCAACCTCGAGCGCGCGGTCACCGCGGGCACCCGGCTGGGCGGGCATCTCGTCCAGGGACACGTCGACGCCGTCGGGCACGTCGTACGACGCGAGCCGGGGGAGCACTGGGACGTCGTCACGATCTCGATGCCACCCCACCTGGCGCCGTACCTCGTCGACAAGGGGTCGGTCACGGTCGACGGCGTGAGCCTGACCGTGGTCGAGGCGCGCGGGGACGACTTCACCGTCGGCCTGATCCCCGAGACGCTCGCGCGTACCACCCTCGGTTTCCGGGAACCGGGAGACATGGTCAACCTCGAGGTCGACGTGATCGGCAAGTACGTCGCCCGCCAGCTCGAGCTGCGGGGGGTCCGCGGATGAACGTCCTCCAGTGGCTGTACGACGCGCAGGTGACCGTCGCCGGGCACCCGATCACCTGGCGCGAGATCCTCGGCAACGCGTTCGGGTTCGCCTCGGCGATCGGTGGGCTACGACGCCGCGTGTGGGCGTGGCCGGTCGGCATCGTCGGCAACGTGCTGCTGTTCAGCGTGTTCATCGCCGCGACCTTCGAGCAGAACGCCCAGCAGCCGCTCTTCGGCCAGGCCGGACGGCAGGTGTTCTTCGTGATCACCAGCGTCTACGGCTGGTACCGGTGGAACCAGGTCAGGTCGCATCGCGCCCCCGACGCCCCCGCGATCACCCCGCGCTGGGCCACCGCGGGTGAGCGGATCGGCTACATCGGAGCCTGGATCGCTGGCGTCCTGGTGTGCCAGTGGCTGTTCGCCGTGATCGGGGCCGGCTGGCCGGCGCCGCGCTGGTACTACTGGTGCGACGCCTGGATCTTCGTCGGCTCGATGGTCGCGACGTACGCGATGGCCCGGGGCTGGAACGACTTCTGGCTGGCCTGGATCGCCGTCGACCTGGTCGGCGTCCCGTTGCTCTGGCACAGCCACTACTACCCGACCGCGATCCTGTACGTCGTCTACGGCGGACTCGTGATCTGGGGATTCGTCGTCTGGCTGCGCGTCTCGAGGCGCGAGCAGTCCGAGCAGCTCGAGGAGGCACTTGCATGACCATCCGTCTGGACAGCGTCGAGCGCGCGATCGCCGACATCGCGGCCGGCAGAGCCGTGGTGGTCGTCGACGACGAGGACCGCGAGAACGAGGGCGACATCATCTTCGCCGCCGCGAAGGCGACGCCGGAGCTGATGGCGTTCACGATCCGGCACAGCTCGGGGGTGATCTGCGTGCCGATGCCGGCCGAGCACCTCGACCGGCTCGAGATCCCGCTGATGACGCCGCACAACCGCGACCGGATGCGCACCCAGTTCACCATCTCGGTCGACGCCCGTGACGGCGTCACGACCGGCATCAGCGCGGCCGACCGTGCCCACACCGCTCGCGTCCTGGCCGACTCGGCGACCGAGCCGTGGGAGGTCACCCGGCCCGGCCATGTCTTCCCCCTGCGTTACGCCGAGGGCGGTGTGCTCAGCCGTCGCGGGCACACCGAGGCGGCGGTCGACCTGGCTCGGCTGGCCGGGCTGACGCCGGTCGGTGTGCTGGTCGAGATCGTGAACGACGACGGCACGATGAAGCGCGGCCCCGATCTGCGGGCCTTCGCCGACGAGCACGGTCTGGCGATGATCTCGATCGACGACCTGGTCCGCCACCGGAACCGCACCGAGGTCCTGGTCGAGCGGGTGGCCGAGACCCGGCTCCCGACGCCGCACGGCGAGTTCGCGGCGTACGGCTACCGCTCGACGATCGACGGCTCGGAGCACCTCGCGCTGGTGTACGGCGACCTCTCCGACGGCATCGACGACTGCGAGCCGGTCCTCACCCGGGTGCACAGCGAGTGTCTGACCGGCGACGTGTTCGGCTCGCAGCGGTGCGACTGCGGCCCACAGCTCGACGAGGCGTTGGAACGCGTCGTGGCGGCCGGCCGCGGCGTGGTGGTCTACCTGCGCGGCCACGAGGGACGCGGCATCGGCCTGGTCGCCAAGCTCGAGGCCTACGCGCTGCAGGACGCCGGCCGCGACACGGTCGACGCCAACCTCGACCTCGGGCTGCCCGCCGACGCACGCCACTACGGCGCGGCCTCGCAGGTGCTGCGCGACCTCGGCGTCACCCGGGTACGCCTGCTGACCAACAACCCCGAGAAGCTCGAGGCGCTGGCCGACTTCGGGATCATCGTCGACGCGGGGGTGCCGCTGACGCCGCGACCCAATCGGCACAACCTGCGCTACCTGCGCACCAAGCGCGACCGGATGGGACACCGGATCCCCGGACTTCCCGGCGACGGCCCCTCGACCCCCGGCGACCACCGCGGGGTCGCCAGGTGAGTGGCGCCGGAGCCCCGGCGGACGAGCCGGTCGACTGCGGCGGCCTGTCGGTGGGCGTGGTCGCGGCCCGTTGGCACACCGAGGTGATGGCCGGGCTGCTCGACGGCGCCCGCCGTGCGCTCGCGGCGTACTCCGTGACGGAGCTGACCGAGGTCCGGGTGCCCGGCACGTTCGAGCTGCCGGTCGTGGCGGCCGAGCTGGCCCGCACCCACGACGCCGTGGTGGCGCTGGGCGTCGTCGTCCGCGGCGGTACACCGCACTTCGACTACGTCTGCTCGGCGGCCACCGACGGCCTGACCCGGGTCGCCCTCGACAGCGGTACGCCGGTCGGTTTCGGCGTCCTCACCTGCGACGACGACGCGCAGGCACTCGCCCGCGCCGGCCTCGAGGGGTCCACCGAGGACAAGGGCTACGAGGCGACCGCCGCCGCCCTCCGCACGGCGCTGACCCTGCGCGAGCTCCGCGAGCGCCCCGACTAGCGCTGTCGCGCGGCTTCCCAGTCGTCCTTCAGCAGGGCGTACACGACACCGTCGACCCAGCCGTGGTCGCGGTGGAGCGACTCGGAGCGGAAGCGAGCCTCGCAGACCATGCCGAGGCGCTCCATCACCCGCAGTGACGGCCCGTTGTCGGCGAACGCCTGCGCGGTCAGGCGGCGGATGCCGAGCTCCTCGAAGCAGATCCGCACCAGCTCGGTCATCGCCTCGGTGACGAACCCGTTGCCCTGGTGCTCCGGGGACAGGCACCACCCGATCTCGGCCTGAGCCTGCTTCCCGGGCTCCTTCACCTCCACCTGGGTCCAGGCGTCCTCGACGTGCAGGTAGAGGTCGCCGACCAACGAGCCCTCGGTCTCCATCACCAGCATCCGGTCGATCGCGCCCGTCCGTCCCAGCCGCAGCAGCCAGTCGTCGTACGACGTCGGGTGGTCGGGCATCCACTCCGCGACCTCCGCGCGCGTGCGGACGGCGAACACGGCGGGGAGGTCGGAGGTCTCCGCGGGTCGGATCGTCAGTCGGTCGGTACGTCGGGGCCAGGGGATCCGGTCGAAGGTCACGGCGCCACCCTCTCGACCGGGTCCACCACGGTCAACGCCGTTTCCCCGCGCGGGGCTGGACGGGGTGGCTGAGAGGGCGCGAGCGACAACTACGCTGCTGTGCGTGAAGACGTTCGAGCAGCTGTGGGCCGAGCTGGCCGACAAGGCCGAGCACCGGCCCGCGGGCTCGGGCACCGTGGCGCGGCTCGACGCGGGCGCGCACGCGATCGGCAAGAAGCTGGTCGAGGAGGCGGCCGAGTCGTGGATGGCCGCGGTCCATGAGACGCCCGAGCGCACCGCGGAGGAGCTCAGTCAGCTGCTCTACCACGCCCAGGTGCTGATGCTGGCCTCCGGACTGACCCTCGACGACGTCTACGCCCACCTCTGAGGACCCTCCATGGACTCGACAAGCCCGACCGACGACCGGCTGCTCCGGATCGCCGTCCCCAACAAGGGGGCGCTGTCGCAGTCGGCGACCGACATGCTCCGCGAGTCCGGGTACCGCATACGCCAGGACGGCAAGGAGCTGACCCTGGTCGACGCCGACAACGGCGTCGAGTTCTTCTACCTGCGCCCCCGCGACATCGCGCTGTACGTCGGGGAGGGGACGCTCGACGTCGGCATCACCGGGCGTGACCTGCTGCTCGACTCCGGCGCCAAGGCCGAGGAGGTGATCGGACTCGGCTTCGGCCGCAGCACGTTCCGGTTCGCCGGGCCCGTCGGGCGCTTCACCGATGTCTCGGATCTCCAGGGCACCCGGATCGCCACGTCGTACGTCGGCATCGTGCGGCAGTACCTCGCCGAGCACGGCATCGACGCGACGGTCAACCGCCTCGACGGGGCAGTGGAGTCCAGCGTCCAGCTCGGCGTCGCCGACGTGATCGCCGATGTCGTCGAGACCGGGAGCACCCTGGTCAAGGCCGGCCTCGAGACGTTCGGCGACCCGATCCTCGAGTCGGAGGCCGTGCTCGTCACCCGCGGCAGCGCCGCTCCGGCCGGACTGGAGGTGTTCCGGCGGCGGTTGGAGGGCGTGATCGTGGCGCGGACCTACGTGATGATGGACTACGACATCCCCGACGACCGGGTCTCCGACGCGGTCCGGATGACACCCGGGATCGAGAGCCCCACGGTCTCACCGCTGCATCGCGAAGGGTGGGTCGCGGTCCGGGCGATGGTCCCGCGTGCCGGAGCCCACCGGGTGATGGACGAGCTGTGGACCATCGGTGCCAGGGGGATCCTGGTGACCGACATCCATGCCTGCCGTCTCTGAGCCTCCGCTGCCGCACACCTGGCGTCCGCTCGGCGTGCGACTGGCGGCGGTGTTCTTCGGTGGCCTGCTGCTCGTCGTCTGCGTCGCGGGCTGGGTCGCCGTGGGGCCCGAGGTCCGTGGTCGAGTCACGCCGTACCAGCAGGCGACGTTGGTCGTGATCGGGGCCGCCTTCGGAGTCGTCCTCTGGGGCCTGATCCGCTGCCGGGTCACCGCGTCGCAGCTCGGCGTCGAGCTGGTGAACGGGTACCGGCGCCACACCTACGAGTGGCCGGAGATGCTGGCGGTCCACATGCCCCGGGGTGCACCGTTCGCCACGCTCGACCTGGCGGACGGCACGAGCATCCAGGCGTTGGGCATCCAGTCGTCCGACGGCGACCGCGCACGGATCGCGGTGCTCCAGCTGCGGATGCTGCTCGAGCGCACCGCGCGCGAGTCACTCCACCGCCCGGATCCCCCAGCTGACTGACAGCTCGTCGCCGGGCTCGCCGGCGGCGGCGAGGGTGACCAGGTCGCGGCCGCTGCGGAACGCGTCCGGCGGCGCCGTCATCGGCTCGACCGCCAGCGCCTGCCGTGGAGGGTCCCAGCCGGCGTCGGCGCTGAAGACCATCACCCAGGGATGGTGGCGGTCGACCCAGAGTGCCGCTCCGCGTCCGGTGGCGGGGTCCCGCACGACGGCCGTCGCAACGCCGCCCGCGTCACGTTGCAGGTCACCGAACGCGAAGTCGAGCCGGAGGTCGCGCAGGGGTCGCGCCACCCGGAAGTCGTACGGCGTACCGCTGACGTCCTCCTCGCCGACAGGTAGCTGCCGCTCGTCCGGCACCAGCCGGACCGAAGCCGGCAGGGTCAGCTCCCAGCCGTCGACCGGTCCGTCACCGACGGTCAGGTAGGGGTGCGCGCCCGAGGCGTACGGCGCGGGTGCAGCACTCAGGTTCGTCGCGGTCTGGGTGACCGTCAGCCCGTCCGCGGAGAGGTCGTAGAGCACATGCAGGTCGACCGTCCAGGGGTAGCCGGACTGCGCCATCAACCGGTAGCTGAGCGACACCGAGCTGGCTGCGTGCTCCTCGGGGGACCAGGCCGCCCACCGGGCCAGTCCGTGCGAGGCGTTGTGCTTGGCCGGTTCGCTGAGGGCGAGCTGGAGGTCGCGACCGTCGAACCGGTAGGCGCCGTCGCGGATCCGGTTGGGCCAGGGGACCAGGAGCTGTCCTCGACCGGCCGACGACACCTCGTCCTCGCCGAACCCGTGCAGCAGCGGCCGGCCGGCGTACTCCAGCACGCGCAGCGTCGCCCCGCACTCGGTGACGACCGCGCGATAGCCGCCGGCCGCGATCTCGAACTGGTCCCCGGACAGCGCGGTCATGCGCGGGACACTAGTCCGCCGGGGGCTGCGCGCTCCATGGCCCCGTCCGGGCGGTGGCCGACCCACGTGCTGGGGCTGGGAAGGTGGCCCGCTGACCGCCCGGCTGGGGATCAGCCGTGCAGCGAGCCGACCCGGCCGTCGAGGATCAGGTCGGCGCGCTGGCGGGTGCGTTCCCGGGCGAACAGCGCCTCCTCGTCGCGCGCCCAGTGGGTCCAGTGGTCGGCGACGACGTCGCCGTCGCGCTCCAGGCCGCGGGCCATCCGCAGCTCGAACGGCACCTCGACCCAGGCGAGGACGGTGACCAGGTCGGCGTTCGCGCTCGACCCGGACCCGACGCCCTCCAGCACCAGCAGCGGTGTGGGGGGCACCAGGACCGTCTCGGCCCAGGCGTTGCCGGGCCAGTCCCAGCGTCGGTAGGAACCGGAGAAGCCCTGCGAGAGTGGTCGGAGCAGTGACTCGAGCTGGGTGTCGACCCGGTCCAGCCCGCGCCACCCCTCGAAGAGGTCGTCCATGTGGATGACGGCCGCTGCTCCGGCCAGGGACGCGATCTCGGCGGCCAAGGTCGTCTTGCCCGACCCGGCCGGGCCGTCGACGCAGATCAGGCGGCCCCCGCCGAGCGTCGCCGGGCGTTCCCGGGCCAGGCTCAACACCCGCTCGGCATTGCTCATCGGCTCACCAGACGTGCCCACAGCCGCGGTAGGTCGGCACCTCGTCGACGAACTGCTCGCCGGCCAGCAGTCGGACCGAGCTGGCGTGCTCGAACAGCTCACCCGACTTCGCGTGCCGGAACCACACCAGGTCGCCGATCCGCAGAAGAGCCGCCGGATGCCCGGTCAACGGGGTCTGCACCTCGCCCGCGCCCTCGAGCGAGGTGAGGTGCAGACCCGGCGGTGCCCAGGGGATCGGTGCGCGGTCGGCGCCGGTGGCCCCCGACGCGATGAAGCCACCGCCGTGCACCGTCACCATCGCCGCGGTCGGCTTGCGGGTGACCGGGAGGCCGTAGAAGGCCGCCGGGCGTGGTGCGAACGACTGGTAGTGGTCGAACAGCCCGGGCACCAGCAACCCCGAACCGGCCGCGATCTCGGTCACCGACGGGTCGGCCGACGTGGCCCGGACCGACCCGGACCCTCCGGCGTTCCAGAACTCCAGCTCGACCAGCTCACCCAGGCGTTCGGCGATGACCCGGCGGCGCTCGGCCAGCTGGGACATCGACGCGGCCTTGAGCCGGCGTACGACGAGCGAGCGGGCGCGCTGCGTCGGGACGTCGTCCGGCACCCCCGCGACCTGACCCTCGTAGGTCATCACGCCGACCATCGCGAAACCAGGGCGCTCGGTGACGTGCCGGGCCAGCCGGACGACGTCCTCGGCGTCGTACAGCGGCGACCGCTTGGGTCCGACGTGCTGGCCGCCGATCCGGAGCCCGGCGTCGATGTCGAGAGCCACCCGTACCGTGACCGCCCGGGACGCGCGCACCGAGTCGACGACGTCGAGCTGGGCGACGTCGTCGACCATCAGCGTGATGCGGGAGGCGGCGGACGGCGAGGCGACCAGCTCGGCCAGCCCCACCCGGTCGACCGTCGGGTAGGCGATGACGACGTCGTCGGTGATGCCCTGCCGTTCGAGCCAGAGGGCCTCACGGAGCGTATAGCTCAGCACCCCGTGGATCCCCGGCGTCGCGAGGCCACGTTCGATCAGAGCCGGCACGCGCACCGACTTCGAGGCCAGCCGGATCGGCTTGCCGTCCGCCCTGGCGACCAGGTCGGCGGCATTGGCGTCGAAGGCGTCGAGGTCGACGACCATCAGCGGAGTCGCCGGCGGTGGGTCGAGCTCGGCGACAGCGGCGGAGAGCCGTGCCCAGAGCCGATTGCGGGCGACGTGGGAGTCGCCCGCCGTCCGGTCGCCCATCAGGAGATGCCGCGCTTCTTCAGGATCGCCTGGATCTCTGCCAGCTCGTCGTCGATGAGGGGGTCGGGCCGCTGGGTGGGGCCGACCGCCTTCGGCTTCTCGGCCGAGCGCTTCCGGGCCCTCGGCTGCGGCTCATCGCGGCGGGTGAGGACGTTCGACGCACCGATCAGCACGAAGGCCACGATGAAGACGATCACGCCCAGCCAGACGAAGGGACTGAACACCAGCCGGGTGAAGAAGTGGACGAAGGCGTTGGTCACGGTGCCGAACACCTGCAGCAGGCCCGTCATCCAGGCCGCGACCGGCAGCAGGGTGATCCCGGCCGCCCGTACCGCTTGCGCGAAGCCACGGTGCCGGAGCGCCCACCAGGTGTAGATCCCTCCGAGCGCCGTCAGGGCGAGCGCCAGGGCTCCCCAGGAGACGTCGTTCACCCCACCAGCATGGCACGATCGTCCGCATGTCCCACCCATCTGCGCGGTCGCGACGGATCCCCGATCCGGGGTTCGCCGGCGACGACGGTGGGGCGGACCCGGTGCTGCGTGCCGCACTCGCGGCGTACGCCGATGATCCCGGTCGTCACCTCGACGTCTTCGCGGCCCTGCAGGGTGCCCGGGTGCTGGTCCCGGTGGTGGCGGTCCTCGGCGAGGCCGAGGCCGACGACGCCGGACTGCGCCGCGACAAGTCCAGTGACATGGCCACCGCGCTGCTGACCGGCCGCGACGGGCGACAGGCGCTGCTCGCCTTCACCGGGCTCGAGTCGCTGGCCGCCTGGGGGGCCGACGCGAGGCCGGTCCCCGTGGGCGCGGCGCTGGCGGCCCGGTCCGCGCTCCAGGAGGGCGCCGCGGCGCTCGTGCTCGACGTCGCCGGCCCGACGACGTACGCCGTGGAAGGCGACCTGCTGCAGGGGCTGGCCCGCGGCTGGACCCTCGCGCGGACCCGCGCCGGGATGGCGTGGGTCCAGGAATAGCCACCCACGCGCCCCCGTTGTTACCCTTGTCCCCGACCGATCGGGTGTCATCTTCGAGACGGCGCCCGGTTCGACAAGTGGAGGCTCACTCCCACCCGCACCGACCGCAGCAGGTCGTCGGGTCAGGTCCGCACCACCGGTGCGCGACATCCGGTCACGGGTGTCGTCCTACCCCCCGGTGCGATCCATGAGCCTCCGTGCGTCGCGCGGAGGCTCTCGCCGTGTCTGGGCAAGGTCTCCTCGAGGACACGCTGGGGTCACCCAGCAGCACCACACTGCCGACTACATGGAGGACACATCAGCACCGAGCTACGCATCAACGACCGGATCCGGGTACCCGAGGTCCGGCTCGTCGGACCCAATGGCGAGACCGTCGGCATCGTCCCCACGGGCGAGGCCCTCAAGCTCGCGCAGGAGGCCGATCTCGACCTGGTCGAGGT
>JAICSK010000137.1 GCA_025936915.1 Nocardioides sp. | reverse complement strand
CGACGCCACCGACACCATGCGCTTCTGCCGTTCCTGCGACGCCGACGCCTGCCTGACCGGACCGCGCGGCTGCCCCTCCGACGTCACCTGCCGGGCCAACCTCGCCGCCGGGGAGGGATGATCACGGGGAGCCGTGGGTACGACGGCCCCATGAGCAGCAGCTTCAGCGAGGACCAGCTCCAGCCCGGCGACACCCTCGACGAGCGCGGCGTCGACGACGTCCTCGACGAGGGGATGTCCGCTCCCGAGCGACCGAGCCGCGACCTGGCTCGGGGACGGATCGCGCGCGAGGACGCCGCTGGGGAGTCGCTCGACGAGCGGGTCGAGCAGGAGGAGGACGACCCGTCGGCGCACGTCGACCACACGGCGCAGACCCAGGCGGACGAGCTCCGTCAGGCTGACGAGAACGACGACCCGTCCGACGGGTACGAGGTGGGCGACGAACGCACGGGCCGTCTCGTCGAGCCCGAGGGGGGTGCCGCCGACGGCGTCGCCGACGACGCCGGGATCGACGCCGGTGCCGCCTCGGCCGAGGAGGCGGCGGTCCACACCGTCGAGGAGGACCAGCCCTAGTGGGGCGCTAGGCCGACCGGGGGCTCTCGCGACGGCGCCACTCGATCGCCGGGCAGGTGTCCATGACCATGGGCGTCCCGCCGCCCGTCGTACGCCCGAAGGCCTCGACGTCGATGACGCCGAGCTGGAACCACACTCCGCGAGCCCCGACCGCCACGGCCTGGTCGGCGAACTCGCCGGCCGCGTCCGACCTCCGGAACACGTCGACCACGTCGACCTGGAAGGGCACGTCGGCCAGCGTGGGATAGCCACGCTCGCCCAGCACCTCGTCGCCGGGAGTCGCCTCGGCGAACCTCGGGTGGATCGGCACGATCCGCTTCCCGCGGCGCTGCAGCAGCTCGGCGATGGAGTACGCCGTGCGCCCGCGGTCGCCGGACAGCCCGACGACGGCCCACGTGTCGAGGTCGTCGAGCATCAGGTCGACCCATTCGTCGCGCTGCCACTCGTGCACGGCTCCAGCCTAGGCCGGAGCAGCTGGGGCGATGCCACGCGGCGTCGGGCCGGCGGCGTGCTGACCGTAGAATCCGCCACATGAGCACCGACCCCCCGATGTTCGCACTCACCGACGAGCACCGTGCGATCCGCGAGGCGGTCCGTGACCTGTGCGAGGCCAAGGTCGCGCCGTACGCCGCCGAGGTCGACGAGGACAGCCGCTACCCCGAGGAGGCTGCGAAGGCCCTCCAGCAGGCCGACTTCCACGCGCCGCACGTGCCCGAGGAGTACGGCGGTGCCGGCGCCGACGCCCTCGCCACGGTGCTGGTGATCGAGGAGGTCGCCCGGGTCTGCGTGGCGAGCAGCCTCATCCCGGCGGTCAACAAGCTGGGGTCGCTGCCGCTGATGCTCAGCGGTTCCGAGGAGATCAAGAAGCACTACCTGACCAAGCTGGCCTCGGGTGAGGGTGGCTTCTCCTACTGCCTGTCCGAGCCCGATGCCGGATCCGACGCGGCCGCGATGAAGACCAGGGCCGTCCGCGACGGCGACGGCTGGGTGCTCGACGGCGTCAAGCGCTGGATCACCAACGCCGGTGAGAGCGAGTACTACACCGTGATGGCGGTGACCGATCCCGGCGCGCGGTCACGGGGCATCTCGGCGTTCGTGGTCGAGAAGTCCGACGAGGGCGTGACCTTCGGGGCCAAGGAGAAGAAGCTCGGGATCAAGGGCAGTCCCACCCGCGAGGTCTACCTCGACCACGTCCGTATCCCGGGCGAGCGGATCATCGGCGAGGAGGGCTCCGGGTTCGAGACCGCGATGAAGACCCTCGACCACACCCGGATCACGATCGCCGCCCAGGCCGTGGGGGTGGCCCAGGGAGCGCTGGACTTCGCGCTGGGATACGCCAAGGAGCGGCAGCAGTTCGGCCGGTCGATCAGCGAGTTCCAGGGCCTGCAGTTCCTGCTCGCCGACATGGGGATGAAGGTCGAGGCGGCCCGACAGCTCACCTACGCCGCGGCGGGTCGCTCCGAGCGCGGCGACGCCGACCTCACCTTCTTCGGCGCGGCCGCGAAGTGCTTCGCCTCCGACGTCGCGATGGAGGTCACCACCAACGCCGTGCAGGTGCTCGGCGGTTACGGTTACACCCGCGACTACCCGGTCGAGCGGATGATGCGCGACGCGAAGATCACCCAGATCTACGAGGGCACCAACCAGGTGCAGCGGATCGTGATGGCCCGCCAGCTGCTCGCGGGGGTCCAGTCGGAGCTCTGAGGCTCCGCGGCGCGATCTGCGGTCAGGCCGCGGCGTGGCAGGGACTCCTCGCCGTGAAGGTCGCACAGCACAATGGCCGCATGACCCACCCCGCAGCCACGACGTACGACGTCGCCCGCGTCCGCGCGCACTTCCCGCAGCTCCGCGAGGGCGACGGTTCGGGTGCGGCGCACTTCGACGGTCCGGGTGGTTCGCAGACCCCGGACGTCGTGGCCCGGGCCGTGCACGACACGCTCGTCGCCCCGCTCGCCAACGACGACGTCGTGACGGCGGCCGAGCGCAACGCCGGACGAGCCGTGAGGGCGGCCCGCGACGCGATGGCCGACCTGCTGAACCTCGACCCTCGCGGCGTGGTCTTCGGTCGCTCGATGACCCAGCTGACCATGGACCTGGCCCGCACGCTGGCGCGGGAATGGGGTCCCGGCGACGAGGTCGTGGTGACCCGGCTCGACCACGACGCCAACGTCCGCCCCTGGACGATCGCCGCCGAGCGCGCCGGGGCGACGGTGCGCTGGGCCGACTTCGACCCCGACTCGGGCGAGCTCGATCCCGGCCAGGTCCAGGCCGTGCTCTCGGAGCGCACCCGGCTCGTCGCCGTCACCGCGGCCTCCAACCTGATCGGCACACGCCCCGACCTGCCGGCCGTCGCGGACCTGGTGCACTCGGCCGGTGCCCAGCTCTATGTCGACGGGGTGCACGACACGGCTCACGTGGCCGTCGACGTCCCCGGCCTGGGCGCCGACTTCTTCGCCTGCTCGCCGTACAAGTTCCTCGGTCCTCACTGCGGCGTCCTGGCCGCCCGGCCGGAGCTGCTCGAGACGCTGCACCCCGACAAGCTGGTGCCGGCCGCTGACGGCGTGCCGGAGCGGTTCGAGCTGGGGACGCCGGCCTACGAGCTCCTCGCGGGCGTCACCGCCGCGGTCGACTTCCTGGCCGGCCTGGTCCCCGGCGAGGGCAGCAGGCGTGAGCGGCTCCTGGCCTCATGGGCGGCAGTCGAGGAGCACGAGGACCGGCTCCGGGCCCGGGTCGAGGAGCACCTGATGTCCCTGCCCGGGGTGATCGTGCACAGCCGGTCACGACGTCGTACCCCGACGCTGCTCGCGACGTTCGCCGGTCGCGATCCGCAGGACATACGCCGTCACCTCGCGACGCGCAACGTCAACGCGCCGGCCGGATCCTTCTACGCCTACGAGGCCTCCCGCCGGCTCGGCCTCGGCGGAGCCGGGGGGCTGCGCGTCGGCCTCGCGCCCTACACCGACGACCGGGACGTCGACCGGCTGCTCGACGCCCTCGACGAGGCCCTGGCCCGTGGCTGAGGCGGACCTCGGCCGGTGGACGCATCCCGACGTCGAGGTGCGCCCGTCGGAGATCGCCGGGCGGGGGATGTTCGCCACCGCCGACCTGCCGGCGGGCACGCGGATCCTCCACCTCCACCGACCCCCTGAGGACGGCCGGGTCGACCGCCTCGGGTCGGGCTTCCCCAACCACGCCTGCGACGCCGACGTCGGCTGGGCCGACGAGCAGACGCTCGCGACCATGTCCGACGTGGTGGCGGGCTCCGAGCTCGTCGTCGACTACGCGATGAGCATCACCGACGGCGACTGGTGCCTGCGCTGCCACTGTCCGAGCTACCGGTGCCGGCAGATGGTCGAGGGGACCGACTGGCGGATACCTCAGCTGCGGCGCCGCTACGCCGGCTGGTGGGCCCCACGGGTCGCGCGCCTGATCGACTCGGCGGACGGCTGAGGGCCGATCGCGGCCGCGACGCAGCAGGGCCGGCTCGCGGAGCAACCCCCCGACGCTCCACGAGCCGGCCCTGCACGCCGTCGATGCGGCGGCTCTCCCTCTGGGGCCAGGGGCGCTGTCCCCCCGAATCAGCGTCCCGGCCTCTGACCGTCAAGAGAGGCGGGGTGGCGGCCAGATACATCGCCGAACGCAAAAGGTCCCGGCCGGACGGCCGGGACCCACAGGATCTGCGGATCTCAGACCAGGAACGGCGGGGTCACGAACGGCGGCACGGTGTCCTCGCCGGCGCGTGGCGCCTGGGGGAGCAGCCAGAGGCGCACCTCGCCGGTCATCGAGGCCGGGAACTCGAACCGGCCGTCGCGGTCGGCGTACGCGCTCTGCCGGGTGTGCGCCAGGGCGTCTCCCTGAGGGCCGAGGAAGACCCGCATCGGCAGCGCCGGCACCACCCAGCCGTCGAGCCGGCGTCCGTCGTCGGTGTCGCTGATGCGCACCAGGACCCGGTACGTCGATCCCGCGAACTCCAGGGCGACCGTTCGGCTCGTCTCGGCCTGGTCTCCGGACCGGGTCCCGACCAGCGTGTCGACCGGCTGCACCAGCGTGAACAGCTCGAACTCCGCCTCCAGGTCCTGCACCGCGATCCGCGCCAGCACCCCGTCGGCCAGATCGCCGGGCGCCGGGTCGAGCGCGGAGTAGAGGTCGGCCACGGACTGCAGGAGCTCGTCGTCGGACGTCGTCACAGCACACCCCCCAGCTCGAGCCGTAGCTTGTCGAGGCAGCGCCTGCGCGTCGGCCCGATGCTGCCGATCGGCATCCCGAGGCTCTCCGCGACCGAGGAGTAGTCGGGCCTCGGCTCCCACGCCACGATCCGGAGCAGCTTCTGGCAACGCTCGGGCAGCCGCGACAACGCCCGCCACAGCGTCGCCTGCTCGTCGCCGGTGACGACCTCGCTCTCGGGGGAGGTCTGGACCGGCAGCCGGGCGTCCAGCACCTCGTCGTCGACCGGACGCGTCCGCGCCGAAACCTTGCTCACCCGCCACGCCTCGCGGCGGGCGGCCGTGCACAGCCAGCGGGTGATCGCCTGCGCGTCCCGGACGGAGTCGGCCGACCGGACCAGCGTGAGCCAGGTGTTCTGGACGACGTCCTCGGCCGCCTCGCGATCCAGCCCGGTGGCCCGGACGACGTGCCACAGCACCGGGCTCATGGTGCGGACCAGGTCGTCGAGTGCCGGCTCGTCACCGCTGCGCCAGCGCCGGAAGGCGTCGGTGGCGGCGTCGTACAGCGCGGAGGAGGACGCGGGTCCTCCCTGTGCGCCGTGCGTGGCCATCACACCCCCACAGGAGACGCGCCCGAGCGATCCTGATACCTCGTCGACGGTCGCATCGACGGGACGTTGACGTGGCCTCGAACCTACCGCTCCGGCCTGACTCCGTCATGCAGATCCCAGGAGTTGGCGGGTCGACGGCCGGGGGTCACCGCACGGTGAAGAGCACCAGGCACGCGGCCCCTGCGGCCAGGCAGTACCAGCCGAAGGGTCGCAACGTGTTGGTGTGCACCCACCGGGTCAGCCACCGCACCGAGATGTAGGCGCCGATCCCGGCGAGAAGCGACCCGACCAGGACCTGGGGCCGGATCCCGTCGCCGAGAGGGCCGAACAGGTCCGGGAGCTTGAGGACGCCCGCGGCCAAGATCACGGGGGTCGCCAGCAGGAACGAGAACCGCACCGCGTCCTCGCGCCGCAGTCCCGCCCGCATCCCGGCGGCGGTGGCGACGCCCGAGCGTGAGATGCCCGGGCCCAGAGCCAGGATCTGGACGCTGCCGATCGCCAACGCCCGGCCGAACGACATCTGCGAGAGCCGGGCGTCGGCGGTCACGGAGTCCTCGTCGGGATCGCCCGCCTCCACGGCCGGGATCGTCTCGGTGGCGGGTGACCGGGCGGCGTACCACTCGATGCCGAGCAGGATCAGCCCGTTGACCATCAGGAAGCACGCGGCGGGCACCGGGCGCCCGAGGTGGGTCCGGAGCCAGTGCTCGAACACCAGGCCGACGAATCCGACCGGGATCGTGCCGACGATCAGCTGCCAGATCAGGCGCTCGTCGGGGGTGGCGATACCCCGGCGGCGAAGACTGGTGAAGAACCCGGCGATCAGCCGCACCCAGTCGCGCCGGTAGAACAGCACGAGGGCCAGCGCGGTCGCCACGTGGGTCCCGACGATGAAGGCGAGGTACGGCGACTCCGGGGCCGAGACGTCGAGGTCGCGAGCCCAGCTGCCGCCGACCACGGCCGGCAGCAGCACGCTGTGGCCGAGGCTCGAGACGGGGAACAGCTCGGAGACGCCCTGCATCGTCCCGACGACGACGGCCTCGAGCCAGCTCAGGTGGTTCACGCACGTGCCTTCCAGGTCGGGGCTCGGCGGATCCGCGGCCGGTCCCATGCTCGGGCCGGCCACCTGACGGGAACCTGACCGGTCCGCGGCCGACGCGGATCCGAGTCTGCCAGTCCCTGTTGCCTCAGCGATCTACCGTGAGTCCGTGAACCTGATCGAGATCCAGACCCCCGACGGTCCGGCCGAGACCTACCTCACCGGCAGCGGCCCCGGTGTGCTCCTCTTCATCGACGCCCTCGGGCTCCGGCCGCAGATCGCGGAGATGGCCGACCGCATCGCCGGATGGGGATACACCGTGCTGGCGCCCAACGTGTTCCACCGGGTCGGCAGCGCCGAGGCGACGTCGCCGACCGGTGACCTGCGGCAGCCGGGAGATCGCGAGGCGTTCTTCGCCTCGCTGGGGACGCGGGTCTCCGACCTGACGCCCGAGCTGGCGCGCCGCGACATCCCGGCGTACCTGGCCGTCCTGCGCGAGCATGCGTCGGGACCCGAGGTCGGGACCGTCGGCTACTGCATGGGGGCACGGCTCGCCGTCCGGGCTGCGGGCCTGGACGAGGACGTCGTCGCGGTCGCCGGGTTCCACGGCGGTGGCCTGGCCGTCGAGGACGACCCCGAGAGCCCTCACCTGGTGCTGCCGCGGACCAGGGCCGAGTTCGTGTTCGGGCACGCCGACCGGGACCGCTCGATGGACGAGGCGGCGATCGCCCGCCTCGGCGCTGCGCTCGACGAGGCCGGGCTCACCGCGACCAACGAGGTCTACCCCGACGCGCCCCACGGTTACTCGATGGCCGACACCTCGTCGTACCAGGAGGAGGGCGCGGAGCGTTCGTTCGACGAGCTGCACGCACTGCTCGACCGGACGCTCCGCGCCTGAGGGGGGTCCGTTCCCCGACCGGACGACGTTCGGCCGGGACGAACAGGACGACGCCGGTGCCCACGAGCCAGAAGTACGCCGCACCAGGAGAGGGCTGACCCGTGGGTTTCCTCCGACCGAAGTGGGAGGATGTCGGGCGGTGATCAGCACGGCCTCGAGCCCAGCGTCGTCGCGAGGAGGTGAACGGCCGATGGCCGAGGACGCCCGGCAGCAGGCCCGCGAGTTCGCGGCCCTGGCGTTGCGGCTCCACGAGAAGGACTCCCTCGAGGACACCATCGGTGCCGTGCTCGAGTTCGCCGTCCGCGAGCTCGACTGCTCCTACGCCGGCGTGATCTTCGTCCACGCCAGACAGAAGATCGAGACCGTCGCGGCCACCGACCCGGTGGTGGCGCGGCTGGACGAGGTGCAGCTGGCCTGCGGCGAGGGCCCGGACCTCGCAATCGTCGGGGAGCGACGAGGATTCCTCGTCGAGGACAGCTCGACGGACGTCCGATGGCCCACCTGGACCCGCGCGGTGACCGACGCGGGTGTCCGCAGTGTGCTCGGCGTCCCGCTGCACACCACCGACCAGACGATCGGCAGCCTCAACTTCTACGACGTACGCCCGCGCCACTTCGACGACGACGACCTGGAGGTCGCCGGGGTGCTGGCCCGGCACGCCGCGGTCGCGTTGGACGCGGCCCGCGACCAGGACAACCTCTGGCGCGCCATCGGCTCCCGCCACCTGATCGGGATGGCGCAGGGGATCTTGATGGAGCGGTTCGCGATCGACTCGGACGATGCCTTCGCCGTGCTGCGCCGCTACTCGCAGAACGAGAACGTCAAGCTGCATGCCGTGGCCGAACGCGTGGTCGCCGGCCGACGGCTGCTGGACGGCTGAGGACGCCGTCGTTTCGATCTGCGGAAGGTGGGCACGGGACCGGGTGTCCGCCCTCTCGGGCGGGGACGGCCCCTCTGGTTGAGCAGCCAGCCGGAGGGTCCGGTCCGTCATCGGCAGATTGTCCCGACCTCGCCGGTTTGCGCCTGCGGCCAGCAGGGTACTGATCCGCCGCGGCCTGGTCCGGTGGCCTCTGGCAGACCGGGCCTCGGCCGACCAACCGGGCGCGGGGTCACGCCCTACCAGCGGACAGGGGTGGTGCGATGAGCGCCGTGCAGCAGGTACCCACAGCCGAGCCCGCCGACCAGGCCACGGCCGCCCCGGCGGAGGACTGGGCGGACCGGACGCGCCGGATCCTCACCCGCGATCTCCTGGTGCGCGCGGCACATGCCCGGCCCGGGGAGGCCCGAGCGCTGGAGTTCCGGGCCCTCCACCTGAACCTGCCGCTGATCGGCGAGGTCGCCGACAGCCTCGGTCTGACCGAGTCGCAGCGCCACGCGGTCGAGCACCACGCGCTCGACGGTCTGCACGAGGCCGTCCGCCGGTACGAGCCGTTGGGGGAGACCGACTTCACCGAGCTCGCCACGGCATACGTCGAGGACGCGATGCGCCGTCATCTCCCCTCGCCGCGGCTGCGCCTGGTCCAACGGGTCGCCCTGGCGCTCGCGCGGGCCTGACACCGATCCGCCCCGCCGGGGTGATCGTGCCCGCTCAGCCCGCGAACAGCTCGACCAGGGCGTCGTTGAACGCCGGCAGGTCGTCGGGCTTGCGGCTCGTGACCAGGCGACCGTCGACCACGACCTCCTCGTCGACCCAGTCGGCACCGGCGTTGCGCAGGTCGGTCTGCAGGCTCGGCCACGACGTGACCCTTCGGCCGCTGACCACTTCGGCCTCGACCAGCGTCCAGGGCGCGTGACAGATCGCGGCGACCGGCCGGCCCGACTCCACGAACTCGCGGACGAACGCCACGGCGTCCTCGTCGGTGCGCAGCGCGTCCGGGTTGGCCACACCGCCGGGCAGCACCAGTCCGTCGTACGACGTCGCGTCGGCATCGGCGACCAGCGCGTCGACCGCGAAGGTGTCGCCCTTGTCGAGGTGGTGGAACGCCTGAACCTCGCCGGACTCCACCGACAGCAGCTTGGGCGTACCGCCCGCCTGCTCGACGGCGGCCCACGGCTCGGTCAGCTCGATCTGCTCGACGCCTTCGGTCGCGAGAAACGCGATCGTCTTCCCAGTCAGGTCCGGCACTGCTCCTCCTCCTGCTGTCCGTCCGGTCGGTCCGGTCAGTCCTCGTGCTCCTCGTCGTCCCACACCGGGTCGTGCCGGTTGGACTGCTCCTCAGGGTCCTCGTCGATGCGCTCGGCGGCGTCGCCCTCGGAGATCTCCTCGCCCTCCGGCACGCCTTCCACCTCGACCTTGCGCTCTTGTTCGTGATCACCCATCTGTGTCATGAGGCAGCAGTACCCGGAGCGGCAGCCGGTCATGCCCGGTGGTACGGATGACGAATTGCGGGCACGGTCCCCGGCCGACGTTCCGGACGATCGCTCGAATCTCCGGACAGCGGGGGCCGCTCGACCAGACTTCGGTGCATCGCGGCCGTACCGGAGCCGCCTCGGGAAGGAGCCGGTCATGTCCGTCGGTCAGCTCGCTGCGGCCGCAGCAGCGGCCGCCGTCGTCGCGCTGGTTCCGCTGGTGCCACTGTGTCGGACACGTCGGTCCACGGCACGATCCAGACACCCGTGACCGTCTACGGCACGGGTCACCTGGTCGCCGACCACGTGGTCCTGGACGGGGGAGGCTGCGCCCTCGGGGTGT
>JAICSK010000208.1 GCA_025936915.1 Nocardioides sp. | reverse complement strand
GGTTCGCACCTCCCGACCGTCGGCCTCGGCGATGTCGAGCTCGCGCCACGCCGTGTGGAAGAGCATCCGACTGACAGTTCGGGCTGCGTGGGAGCCATTGCCCTAGGTGCAGTCCATCGGCCGCCACGCCGTCGGCCTACGCGCAGATCCCCGCTGCTGCGGCGGCCTCCTGGGCACACCGGCCGGTGGGCTTGCCGTGGTGTCCGGCATGGATGCCGCCTCGAGCGAAGGCGCCGAGCGGCTGGTCGCGATCGACCAGTCGCATCAGCCGGTACGCCGCCGGCAGGATCTGGACGCGGCCCCAGTGCTGGTCGGTCTGCGGGACGTCGTAGATCTGGTTCGGCAGCGTGACGAAGCGGATGTGAGTCAGGCCGACGTGCCGGAACTGTTCGGCGAGCCGCACCAGGTCGCGGACGTGGGCGAGCTGGGGGTCGGTGGTGATGGACTTCGTGAGCGCATCGGCGAACCGGTAGAGCCGATCCGGCCGAGTCAGGGTGTCGGCCGAGCGGAGCTTGTCGATCATCGCGCTGATGAACACCTGCTGCCGCTTGATCCGTCCGATGTCGGTGCCGGCCAGCACGTGGCGGAGTCGCACGTACGCGAGCGCCCGAGCTCCGTCGAGGTGCACCGACGGTCCGGGCTGGAAGTCGACCTTGGCGTATTTCGGGTCGGAGAGCTCGAAGGGAATGCACACGTCGACCCCGCCGATCGCGGAGACCATGTTCTCGAACCCGCTGAAGTCGATCACGACGTAGTCATCGACGTAGACGTGGAAGTCCTCCTGCAACTGCTCCGCCGTGCACGACGGGCCGCCGGCCGAGTAGGCGGCGTTCCACTCGACCAGACCCGTGCTCCGGTACTCGTGGCCGCGGGTGCACGCGACCGGCTTCACCAGGGCGTCGCGCGGGATCGAGACGCCGTACGCCGAGCGGCGGTCCGCGGAGATGTGCACGAGGATCGTGGTGTCGGAGCAGTTGCACCCGGCCTCGTGGTCGATCGCGTCTCCCGCGCCCGCCCGCGAGTCGGTGCCGAGCACCAGGATGTTCAGTGCCTCGGGTGCGGCCTGGTTCGCACCTCTCTTCTGGGTGGCGTGCGGGATGGTGGGCCCGACCGTGAGGTTGCCGTCGAGGTGCCTCCACCCGACGTACACGACACCCGCCGTCAGCAGGGCGACGACCAGCTGGGTCACCAGGATGACGACCACCAACCGTCGTGGAAGCCACGCACCCCGCGGCGTGACCGGGTCCCCCGGCCGCTCCCCCTCGGTCATCCCGACATTGTGCCCGTGCGCGACTCGAGCACCCGAAAGCCCTTGGCGCTGGCGAGCCGGGTGGTCGGGTACCCGCGGTCGAGGAGCCAGGACTGCAGCGAGTCGGCGCCCAGGTTCTTCCCGACCACCATCACCGCTCGCCCGCCGGGTCGCAGGCGCGCGAACCAGTGCAGCAGCAACGCGTGCAGGGCCTGCTTGCCGATCCGGATCGGCGGGTTCGACCAGATCTCGTCGAACCTCACGTCCGGCGGCGGAAGCTCGGGATCGCAGGCGATGAAGCGGTCCTGCAGCCCGAGGGCCGACGCGTTCTGGTTCGCCAACAACACGGCGCGCTGGTTGACCTCGACGCCGGTGACGCCCGAGGAGGCACCGGCGGGTACGCCGGCGGCTCGCCACGACGCCGCGATCGCCAGGCCGATCACGCCGTACCCGGTCCCGAGGTCGAGCACGTGCCCGGGAGCGGGCGGCTCGGTCTCACGGAACAGCACAGACGTCCCGATGTCGAGGCGGCCCCGGCTGTAGACGCCGCTGCCGCTGGTCAGCTCCAGTCGCTGCCCCCAGACCTCGCAGGTCACCGGCTCCCGCTCGAACGGCACGGACGGGTCGGCGGAGAAGTAGTGCTCGCTCATCCCGCGTCCCGCCTGGCGCGCGCCTCGGTGGCACGAGCGGCGAGCTCGTCGTCGGGCGGATAGCCGACCTCTTCGAGCGTCAGCCCGTGAGGGGGTACGACGGTCACGGCCGGGTCGCGGACCTCGGCCCGCAGCACCTCGCCGGGCCACTCCACCGGACGCCGACCCTCGCCGACCGCGACCAGGCAGCCGACCAGCGACCGCACCATGTGGTGACAGAACGCGTCGGCCCGCACCAGCCCCGTCACCACATCCGTCTCGCGCGTCCACGCCAGGTCGAGCAGCGTGCGCACGGTGGTCGCGCCCTCGCGCTGCTTGCAGAACGCCGCGAAGTCGTGCAGCCCGAGGAGCGGCCGGCTGGCGTCGCTCATCGCGTCGACGTCGAGCGGCCGCGGCCAGGCGAGGACGTGACCTCGGGTCAGCGGATCCGGGGTGCCGTCGCAGAGTCGGTAGGCGTAGCGGCGCCACAGCGGGGAGAACCGCGCGTCGAAGCCGTCGGCGGCGCGGGCCACGCGGCGTACCCGGACGTCGGGCGCGAGCACGCCGTTGAGCCGCCTGGTCAGGCCCACGAGGTCCTCGGGTTCGGGCTCGACGTCGACGTGCACGACCTGGCCGCGCGCGTGGACGCCGGTGTCGGTGCGGCCGGCACACACGGTGGCGGCGTCGGTCACGCGCAGGACGGTGGCCAGGGCCGCCTCGAGGTCGCCCTGCACGGTGCGCAGCCCCGGCTGCGACGCCCAGCCGTGGAAGTCGCCGCCGTCGTAGGCGAGGTCGATCCGCAGCCGCACGCGCTCGACCCTATCCACGCGGCGCGGCCTAGGCTTTCGCCGTGGACGACCGCCCCGTGATCCTGCTCGCCTCGCACGAGCACGCCGACTACCTCCTGGACGAGTTCGGCCGCTACGCCCGCGACTACGACCTGCGCACCGCGCACAGCGCCGCGGAGGCCGGCCAGGTCGTGAAGGGGCTGGCGGGCCAGCAGCTCGCGCTCGTGGTGACCGAGTCGTGGCTGCCCGACAGGGACGTCCTCGAGACGTTCCACCACCTGCGGACCTTCGTCCCGACCTGCCGTCGGGTCGTCGCCGCGCACTGGGACCGCTTCCGCGACGACGCCGAGCGCTTTCGGCCCGGGCTCGCCAAGGGCAAGTACGACGCGTACCTGCTGATGCCCCGGGGTGCCCGCGACGAGGAGTTCCACACCGCCATCTGCGAGCTCCTCTCCGACTGGAACCAGACCGTGGCCACCCCGGTCGTGGAGAGTCTGCGCGTCGTGTCGCCCACCAACGACGGGCTGACGCTGGCCGTACGCGACTTCCTCGACCGCATCGGCGTCCCTCACCTCGTGCACGACCCCGACAGCGCGGTCGGACGCGAGATCCTGGCCCGGCTCGAGCGCGACCCGACCGACGGCCCGCCGTCGTTCCCCGTCGTGGAGCGCTGGAACGGCACGCCGTACTCGGTCAGCTCGGTGCGTGACGTGGCGGTGAGCATCTACGGCCGCCCCGACCAGATCGACGTCGACAGCGTGGCGGACGTGGTCATCGTCGGCGCCGGGCCGGCGGGCCTCGCCGCCTCGGTGTACGCCGCCTCGGAGGGCCTGACCACGGTCACCGTGGAGGCCGAGGCCATCGGCGGCCAGGCGGGCACCAGCTCGATGATCCGCAACTACCTCGGGTTCCCCAGGGGGATCTCCGGGATGCGTCTGGCCCAGCGGGCGCGCAACCAGGCGATCAGGTTCGGCACGCAGTTCTTCACCGGATGGCCGGCGACGGGCCTCGAGGTCGGGGGTCTCGGGGAGCCGCACGTGGTCCGCACCGACGGCGGAGACGTCCGGGCGCGCGCGGTGGTGATCGCGTCCGGCGTGACCTACCGCAAGCTCGGCGTCGAGGCGATCGACCGGATGGTCGGCAGCGGGGTGAACTACGGCGCCGCGATGACCGCGGCACGGGAGATGGAGGGCCTCGACGTGTACGTCGTGGGCGGCGGCAACTCCGCCGGCCAGGCCGCGATCCACCTCTCCCGGTTCGCCCGATCGGTCACCATCCTGGTACGACGACCCGACCTCACCGCGACCATGTCGTCGTACCTGATCGGCGAGATCGCGTTCAACCCGCGGATCAGCGTGGAGGGCTGCCGCTGCGTGGTCGACGGCGGCGGGGACGGCCGGCTCGAGTGGATCGAGGTCGAGGACACCGTCAGCGGCGAGCGCACCCGCCGTTTCACCGGCGGACTGTTCCTCCTGCTGGGAGCCGTCGCCCACTGCGACTGGCTGCCGCAGGAGGTGGCGAGGGACCCGAACGGGTTCGTGCTGACCGGCCGGGACGTGCCGTCGACGGCCTGGCGCGAGGGGCTGCCACCCGACAACCTCGCCACCACGGTCCCCGGGATCTTCGCGGTCGGCGACATCCGGTCGGGCTCGATGAAGCGCGTGGCGAGTGCGAGCGGCGAGGGCGCATCCGTCGTACCTCTTGTGCACGCCTGGCTGGAGCCGGCTCCGGCGGTGTCCGAGCCCGTGTGAGCCGCGCCACGAGCAGCGACCGCAACGCCTGCGCGGAAGCGGGTTCGCGACCGCCCCGTTGGTAGGGTTCGGTCCCGTGCCAACGGCTTCCCCGGAGCGCCTTCGTGCGCTCGCGTCATCCCGGTGGAAGCGTCTCGGATTGCGGCTGGCGGCGGCCGCGATCGTGGTCATCGCGCTGCTCTACGCGTTCCTGGCCTTCGTCTCGATCCGCACCAACGTGCTGTGGTTCCGCTCGGTGCACGCGACGCACGTCTACAGCACGATCGTGTGGGCCGAGATCCTGCTGTTCTGTGTCTTCGGCATCCTGACGACCCTCGCCGTGGGCGCCTCGCTGGTGCTGGTGATCAAGCGCCGGCCGCGGCACCGTCCCGACCCACGACGCCCGTGGCGGCGGCGGTTCCTGCGCTACGAGTCGAAGGTGCGGCTCTGGTTGATCGCCGTGGTCGCGCTCTACCTCGG
>JAICSK010000084.1 GCA_025936915.1 Nocardioides sp. | reverse complement strand
CGACATCAACCTGGCCTGGCCGACGGCGCAGATCGCGGTGATGGGCGCTCAGGGGGCCGTCAACATCCTCTACCGGTCCGAGCTGAAGGACGCGCCGGACCCCGAGGCACGGCGGGCCGAGCTGGTCACGGAGTACGAGGACACGCTCGCCAACCCCTACCTCGCGGCCGAACGCGGCTACGTCGACGGTGTGATCCCGCCGCACGAGACCCGGATCGAGATCGTCAAGGCGCTACGGCTGCTCGCCTCGAAGCGTGAGGTGCTGCCGAGCAAGAAGCACGGGAACATCCCCCTCTGATGGCCGCTGTGAGCGACGACGGCTCGCTCCCGGTCCTGCGGGTGGTCACGGGCGACCCGACGCCGGAGGAGCTCGCCGCGCTGGTCGGCGTGCTCGCCTCCCTCGGTGGGGTCGGGGCGGCGACCCCGCGGCGTACGCCGGAGTGGAACGCGCCGCGACGCCTCCAGCGTGTCGTCCACCCGCACGGCCCCGGCGGCTGGCGGGCTTCGGGTCTGCCGCGCTGAGCAGCCCTCGAACACGCTCCAGGTGCCTTGGGCAAAATCTCCGGAAATATCGGACGACGATACAAGACGAGGCCTACCGTTCTTCCCAGCACGCGGTCACGGGGGTTACCGCGGACGATCCGGGGGGTTCGTGATGAGCGCACAGTCGAGGGACCGGGGCACCGACGCCGTTATGCCTGCGGCTCCGGCCACCGACGCATCGCCGACGATCCATCCGCGGGGCGCGGGCTTCCGTGTCCTCAGCCGGATGGCACGTCGTCGCCCCACCGACGACGACGGATACTCCCCGCGCCACCGGCTCGCCGCGCCGGAGCCGGACGACGGCTGACGACGCCTCACCGACCCTCCCACCCCCCACTGCACTGTGGGGACCGCGTGGTCCCCACAGTGCAGTCCCGGCGACCCGTGGAAACGGTTGCGTCGCCGGGGGCCGACGACGATATCGGTTTCGATCGAGGTAAAAAGTCTGGATTTCCGGCAACGACGCCCGCGTTTCGGGTCACCCTGTCTCTGGGTGGACTCGGGCGCCGGGGCACGGCGACCGGATGAGGGTCGCCACCGAGGAACCGGGGGAACGGCCATGAGCACGACAAGGAACACGGCAAGGAACACGGCAAAGAACACCGTGGCCATCGACCTGCGCCAGTTCGAGCGTGCGCTGGACATGTCGCACCGGCACCCGCGAGGGCAGGGCTTCCGGGTTCTCAGCCGGATCGCCCGCGTGCAGGCGGACGACGCGCACCCGAGCGGCAGCGCGGAGTACTCCCCTCGTCATCGACGCGACGTGCCGGCCGACCTCGCCCTGCGGTACCCGATCGCCGGCTGACGCGGGTCATCGGGGTCATCGGGGTCATCGGCTCGAAATGCCCACGCTCGGCCCCCGATCGCCTGGCCTGTCGCAGGTTTCCAGCCGGGGAAGGACAAGGCGATGAAGACGGTCTTCGGGCTCGTCGTGATCGCGGTCGTGACGATGACCTTCACCGACGCCCAGCACCACACGGTGGCGTCGTGCCGCGCTGTCGGTGACTGATCCTCACCGCCCAGGTCGCGTCGTACGACGGGACCGTCTGACGGCGGCGACGACCGACCAGGTGGCACCCGCGGCCAGCGCCAGCAGCCAGGCGACCACCTCCACGGGCCAGCCCGGAGGATGGAAGTCGACGTCGACGGTGTGCCCCTCGGCCGACGACGGCACGTGGACCGTCAGCAGGTACCCGTCGACCGGATCGCCGACCGAGCCGGTGGACGTGGAGTAACCGGGCCAGTCGAGGAGGCGCAGCACGACGGTGCCCCCGCCCGCAGGCACCCGATCGACCCGGAACGACGTGCCGGTCGAGCCCGCCCGCACCGCCGACACCGAGGTCCCGGGCGAGGTCCACGCGATGCTCCCGGCACCCGGGACCGGTGTCCTCCGCGTCCACAGCACGGCGTACGGCGAGCGCTCTGCCACCTGCCAGCCCGCGGGTGGGTCGGCCAGCGTGGCGGCGGAGTAGCTCTCCCGCGAGAGCAGCAGCGAGCTCACCCCCAGCAGATCGATCCGCTCCCGGCCGGTGGTCGGCTCGACACTGAACAAGGTGGGGAGCAGCGCGGGACAGGAGTTGCCCTGGTAGTAGACGCAGTAGCGGTCCTTGTACGCCGCCTCGCTGATCGCGGTGTAGGTGCTCGAGGAGCTGGCGCCCGTGAGGTACCACGCCGATCCGATGGGCAGCGCGCGAGCCGCGGCCGGGTCGGCCTGCACCGCCGACTCGGTCGCACCGACGAGCATCAGGTCGCCCGACGCAGCGGGATACAGGTCGCGGTAGGCCGCGAGGTCCGTTGGTGCGTTGCGCTGCGGCGAGGGCGGGGTCGGGAAGAACGCGTGCTGCACCCCGAAGCCGGCCAGCGTCACGGCACCGACGACCGGCGCGACCCATGACCGGCGTTCGCTCCGGAGAAGCCACCACACCACCGCGATGGCGCCGCCGACCAGCAGCACCGAGCACACCTGGGCCACCCACTGCGAGGAGGCGCGGACCACCGTCTCGAGCCCCGCGAGCACCACCCACGCCGACGACAGCGCCAGCCGGGTCGCCGACGGCCGGGCCAGCCCGAACCGCGACCACACGACCACCAGCGAGACCACGACCCCCGTCACCAGGAACGGCTCGAGCCGCAACGGGTAGCGCAGCGGACCGACCTGACCCGGGCCGTCGACCAGCACGGCAGCCAGCAGGGTGAAGGCGAGCAGCCCACCGACCGGGCGCCATCCGCGCCACAGGCGGCGCCAGTCCACCCACAGCACGATCGGGAGGAGCCAGGCGAGGTAGGAGTACGGCATCAGCGCGAGGTCGGACGCCGGGACGACGCCGGTGGGCAGGACGCCGCCGAGGAGTGCCAGCGGGTCGGTGGTGAACTTGTTCGAGTTGCCGTAGTTCTGGGCTCGCGCCGTGAAGGACTCGGTCAGGACGCCGGGCAGGTAGACGGTCAGCGCGACCAGACCCAGCACGACCCCGACGCCGACGATTCGCACCGCTGCCGCCCGGTCGCGGGCGAGTGCACAGTCCACCAGGCAGGCGACGATGGCGACGATCAGCATGATCGTCCCGAAGACGTATCCGACCGAGACCAGCAGGTAGCCCGCCACCAGCGCCGCGATGGGGTTGGCGCCCTGCACCATCGTGCGGCGCAGCCCCCACCACGCCCAGGGCAGCAACGCCCAGATCGTCTCGCCCGCCAGCCACGACGGGAGGTCGAGGTACTGCGTCATCCCGCCCATCGGCGCGAGCACCCCGGCGATGTACGCCGCGCTCGGCGGCACGTCGTACGACCGGGCCAGGAGGTAGACCCCGACGACGGCGACGACGAGGAGCCCGACCTTGACCACGGTGGTCAGCGCCAGCATGTCGCCGACCACCGTCGTCAGCAGCCCGATGCCGATCGAGAGCGGCGACCAGAGACCCCACTGCCCCTCGGCGGCGATGTTGCCCGCGCGCCAGGCATGGGGGTCGAGCGTGGTCCAGTGGCCGTGCCTGACGAGGTCCCCGAGGTGGTACCACCAGCCGTAGTAGGCGGCGGGCGTGTCGCCGTACCAGAAGTAGCGGTGGTCGGCGACGAGCAGGGCCGCCACGGAGATCAGCACCGTCACCACGGCGGCGACCACCCACCTCGCCTCGGCCCGAACCGTCGGCCCCGACGAGGAGGTGCGGCTCACGCCCGGACCGCCGCGAGGAAGACCGACGAACCGAACGGCAGGTCCCCTCGGGCGAGCACTCCGCGGTCGATCCGGCACAGCCCCACCAGCACGCGCTCGGCCAGCCGAGGCACCGCGGGAAGGTCGACCACGTCCGCCGGACCGCCCGGGCCGTAGCCGAGCCGGTGCTGCATCCGACGCAGTGCGCGCTCGGCGGCGAACGCCGGGAAGACGGCGCCGAAGGCGTAGGTCGCGCGCAGCACCTCGAACCCCGCCGCCTCGACCGCCGCGACCGCACGGGGTCGCGTGTAGCGCCGGTGATGTCCGTTCGCCACGTCGTGGTCCGACCACGCCCACCGGTACGCCGGCACCGAGAGCAGCAGTCGCCCACCGGGCGCGAGCACGCGCCGCAGCTCCGCCAGCGCCGTCTCCTCGGGTTGGCAGTGCTCGAGCACGTCGAACGCGGTGACGACGTCGAAGGTCTCGTCGGCGAACGGCAGTGCCAGCACCGACCCGCAGATGCCCCCGGGCGCCTGCAGGCCTCGCGGGTCGAGGTCGAGCGAGATCTTCTGCGGCGCGGTCAGCCAGCCGACGCTGGGACCGTCGGCGCTGCCCACGTCGAGCAGCCGCTCCGCCGACCCGACGTACGGTTGGAGGGCGGCGCGCAACATCTCCGAGCGCGCCCGGTACCACCAATAGTCGGGCTGCCGGATCGACGGTGAGCCGCCGTGCGGGGTCACGGGCGTCGGGCCGGGCACCGACGAAGGGTAACGGCCACGACCTCACCGACCCCCGGCCGGGCCCGAGCCCTCTGCGAGACTCGCCGGGTGATCTCGCTGGTGCTGGCCTCCGCCTCCCCCGCGCGGCTGGCGACGCTCAAGGCTGCGGGGGTCGAGCCGTCGGTGGTCGTCTCGGGTGTGGACGAGTCGGAGGTGTCGGGGCTGGCCCCGGCCGACCTCGCCCTGCGCCTCGCCCGGCTCAAGTGTGCGGCGGTCGCCGACGAGGTGGGTGTCGGCCGGCTCGTCCTGGGCTGCGACTCGGTGCTCGAGCTCGACGGCCAGGCGCTCGGCAAGCCCGGCGACCCGGACGAGGCGGTACGACGCTGGCGGGCGATGCGCGGGCGCAGCGGGGTCCTGCACACCGGTCACTGCCTGCGCGACACCACCTCCGGACGCGAGGCCGCGGCGACCGGTTCGACCGTCGTGCACTTCGCCGATGTGACCGACGCCGAGATCGCGGCGTACGTCGACACCGGCGAGCCACTCGAGGTGGCCGGGGCGTTCACGGTCGACGGCCTCGGAGGGGCGTTCGTGTCCCGGATCGAGGGTGACCACCACAACGTCGTCGGCCTCAGCCTGCCCCTCCTGCGCGACCTGGTGACCGAGCTCGGCCACCGCTGGACCGACCTCTGGAGCAGGCGTTAGGCCCGCTCGTCCGACGCCGCCTCGGTGTCGAGCATCCGATGGGCGGGCCCCAGCAGCGACACGGGGTGGTGGGCGAGGTCGCTGGTGGTGACGGGCTGCCGGAACACGTACTTGCGGAAGAGGTAGAACCTCGCCACCTGGCCGATCAGCTGGCCGACGACGTTGCCGGCGATGTTGTCGGAGAACGGGTCGGTCAGTCCCAGCGCATGCCGGCTGAACCACAGGCACGCGATCGCCAGGGGCATCGTGACCAGGTTGATCGCGAAGAACGCCGTGCGGCCGCCGTCCGGATGCACCGGCGGGCGGTGCCGGAAGGTCCACGTCCGGCTCAGCCGATAGCTCACGAGCATGCCGCACACGTTGGCGATGACGAACGCCGCGATCGGGTGCTCGGCCAGCCACGGATGGTCGGTCAGGTAGAGCCCGTGGGCGAGGAAGTTGAACACCAGGACCGACGTGAGGGTGGACAGTCCTCCGGTGACCATGAAGCGCCCGATCTCCACGAAGATGTGGGGCAGACGCGTCGGCACGAGGGGCAGTCTAAGGAAAAGCCCCGCTGAATCCGGTATCAGGTCGCGTCGCCGGCGGCGTCCTGGGCCTCCTGCGTGAACACGTCCGCAGACACGGGGTGCTCCTTCTGCAGCGTCTCCGGCGCGGCGACGACGGCGAGCACCGGCAGCGCACACACCACCGCGCACAGCACGAACGCCGGCGGGTAACCCGCGCGGTCGGCCACCCATCCGGTCACGACCGGGCCGAGCACGGCGCCCAGGTCACCTGCCATCTGGAAGACGGCGACCACGGTGCCGCCCCGGCCGGACACGACGTCGCCCATCACGGCTCCCGGTGCCACCGAGTCCGACGCCGCCGCGACACCGATCAGCAGGGTCGCGAGCACCAGTCCGGCCACGGCCGGGAACGCCGGGAGCACCAGGAACGCGACGGCACCGAACAGCAGCCCGAACGCGATCACCGGCCGTCGCCCCACGGTGTCCGCGAGCTTCCCGGTCGGCAGCAGCAGGGCCCCGCTGACGACGCTGACGATCAGGAACGCCGCGTACACCCAGCCGGAGGACAGGCCGAGCGACTCCCGGACGTAGAGCGGGAGCATCGCCGACCGGGCGCCGACCAGCGCGAAGTCGCCGGCGAAGGCCGCGGCCAGCGCGGCCAGATAGGCGCGATGGTGCAGGGCGTCGGCCAGGGGAAGTGGCTCCGACCTGACCGACTGTCGAGCGGCGAGCTCACTGTGGCGCAACGCGCCGAGCCCGAGCAGTCCGGCGACGACGAGCGTGCCGGCGTAGAGGAAGAACGGCAGCCGGAGCGAGAACGTCGCGACCGTGCCGACCGCGGGCCCGGCGACCAGGCCGATCAGGAACGACCCCGCCCACACCCCCTGTGCCCTGCCCCGCAGGTGGCTCGGCGTCACCCGCACCAGCAGACTGGCGGCGCTGACGCTGAACATGATCGAGCCGATGCCCCCGGCGCCCCGCAGCACCAGCAGCTGCCAGTACGACTGCGACAGGCCGGCCAGGGCACTGCTCACCGCGACCACGCCGATGCCGATGGCGAGGAGGAGCCGCTCGCCGACGGCGTTGATCAGCCGACCGACGAACGGCGCCATCGCGATCCGCATGAGCGCGAACGCACTCACCACGGCCCCCGCCGCCGCCTTGCCGACCCCGAACTCGCGGGCGAACAACGGCAGTGCGGGCGCGACCAGACCGAAGCCCAGGGCGACCATGAAGCCGACCCCCGTCAGCGCCCTGACCTCGGCGGGGAGGTCACGGAACAGACGCACCCCGCGGACGCTACTCGACGGGGAGACCGAGGCCGCGGGCGATCAGCATCCGCTGCACCTCGGAGGTACCCTCGCCGATCTCGAGCACCTTGGCGTCGCGGTAGAAGCGGGTGACCGGGTACTCCTCCATGAAGCCGTACCCGCCGAACACCTGGGTGGCGACCCGGGTCGCGGTGACCGCCGACTCGGTGGCGTACAGCTTCGCCACCGACGCCGCCTGCTTGAGCTCGGCTGGCGTGGGCCCCCCTCCGTCGCGCATCGCGTCCTTGGTCGCGGCCGCCCGGTAGACCAGCAGCCGGCTCGCCTGGGCCATCACCTCGAGGTCGGCGATCTGGAACGCGACACCCTGCTTGCGGCCGATCGGGACTCCGAACGTCTGCCGCTCTCCGGCGTACTGCAGGGACATCTCCAGGCAGGCCTGGATACAACCCACGGCGAGCGCCGCGATCGCGATCCGGCCGTCGTCGAGGGTGGCGAGGAACTGCGCGTATCCCCGTCCGCGCTCGCCGAGGAGGTTGCCCTCGGGGAGATGGACGTCCTCGAGCGTGATCGGGTGGGTGTCCGAGGCGTGCCAGCCGAGCTTGTCGTACGCCGGCTCCGCGGTGAACCCGGGTGCGTCCGCGGGCACGACGAACGCCGAGATCTCGGCCCGCTCCTCTCCGGTCGGGGCTGTCGAGACCCCCGTGCGGGCGGTCACGGTGACGCAGGAGGTGAGGTCGGAGCCGGAGTTGGTGATGAACTGCTTCTCGCCGTTCACCACCCAGGCACCGTCGACCAGCTCGGCGCGGGTGCGGGTGGCACCGGCGTCGGAGCCGGCACCCGCCTCGGTGAGCCCGAAACCGGCGAGCGTCTGCCCGGCGACCAGGTCGGGCAGCCACCGCTGCTTCTGCTCGGCGTTGCCGTAGGTGAGGATCGGGTTGATCCCGAGCCCGACGGCCGCCTCGAGAGTGATCCCCATCGACTGGTCGACCCGCCCGAGCTCCTCGATCGCGACGCAGAGGCTGGTGAAGTCCCCGTCGTCCCCGGCGCCGCCGTACTCCTCAGGGGCCGTCAGCCCCATCAGTCCGAGCTTGCCCATCTGCTGCACCACGTCGGTCGGGAAGTGGTGCTCCCGGTCCCACCGCGCGGCGTGCGGCGCGATCTCGCTCTCGGCGAACTCACGGACGACGCGGCGGAACTCCTCGTGCTCGCGCGACAGCTCGAACGTCATGGCGACATGGTAGCCGCCGAGGTTAACGATCGCTAACCAACCCGATCACAAAGCCGTGGCGGGAAGTCGGCGTCGACGGGCCACTGTCAGGGCCCCCAGGGCGACGGTGGTCAGGGCCAGCACCAGCCCGAAGGCGTCCAAGGCGATGATCACGTTCCACTTGGCCGAGCTCACGCCGACGTTGGACTTCACCAGCTCGCTCACCTCGCCCACCGAGAACGCCAGGGCGAACAAGGTCATCAGCCAGGCGGCCACCCTGGCCGCAGAGCCTGTCATCCAGAGCATCACGGCGCACACGATCCAGCAGGCGACGAAGGCGAGGGGTCCGGTGAACTCGGTGCCCTGCAGGATCGCGTGGGCGTCGCTGGTTCCTGGCTTGGACAGGTGCGCCGCCCAGGTGATGAGGGTGCCGGTCAGGTTGAAGGCGATCAGCGCGACCGCTGCGGTGCGGAAGTGCGAGATGGTCATCTGCGTCCTCCATGGGGATCGGGATGCCGGTGGGCCCGGATGTGCCCAGGGTCGACCGGGCGCGGCGCCGCCGGCATCGTGCGCAGGGCCGAATCCCGTCGCTCACCGGACGAGGTCGAACGGTCCCGCAGACGAGGCGAATCCTTCCCGAGGAGGAGAGTCGCCGGCGCCCTCGGGATCTACGCTCGGACGGTGACCGGACGGGTGACCTGGAAGGGTGTCACCTCGCGGCGCGGCCTGCTGCTCGTCGCCGACGGAGTGGCAGCCTGTGCCGTCTCTGCCGTCGCCGTCGTCGCGCTCCCGGACCGGCCGTACACCACCTCGATGTGGCTCGCCCTGGTGACCGCGGTCGTGGCGGGCGCGACCCTCGCCTGGCGCCGGATCGCGCCGTTCGGCTCGGTCCTGGTCGCCCTGGCCATGACGGCCGCCTGCCAACGACTGAGCCGCCAACCGCTGCTGGACGTGCCGCCGTTCGCCATCGTGCTCGACACCTACCTGGCCGCGGCCGTCGGGTTCGCCCGCGGGCAGTGGCGGCGGGTGGCGCTCCTCGGCTGCCTGTCACTGGGGACCCTGGTCGGCCTGGCGGCGGCGGCGCCCCGCTCCGGGCCAGGGGTAGTCATCCAGGCGGCGCTCCCGGTGACGGTGGGACCGATCGTCGCCGGTGCCGTCATGGCGTGGCGTCGCAACCTGGCCCATCGCCTCGACCTGACCCGTGCGCTGATCGCGGACGAGCAGGAGATGCGGGTCGCCCTCTCGTCGTACGACGAGCGCGGTCACCTGGCGCGCGAGCTCCACGACGTGGTTGCTCACGCCGTCACCGTGATGGTGATCCAGGCCGGAGCCGCCCGGGTGATGACCGCCGACGGTGACACGTCCGGGGTCCGCACCCGGCTCGAACGGGTGGTCGCCGCGGGTCGGGAGGCCCTCGCCGATCTCCGTCTCCTGGTCGCCCCCGCACGCCATGCGGACGAACAGCCCGACCGGGGGTGGAGCCGGCTCGCGGAGCTGGCCGCACGGGCGTCGGAGGCCGGTCTGCCGACCGACGTGGTGGTGGTCGAGGCAACCGACGGGGACGTCGGCTCCCGGGTCGTCCACGTCGTCCACCGGGTCGTGCAGGAGGCGCTGACCAACGCGGTCAAGTACGCCGGCGGAACGCGCGCGGACGTGACCCTCCGATCGACCGGCGGCGCCCTCGAGGTCAGCATCGTCAACCCGCTCACGGGTCGGCCTGCCTTCTGGACCGACGCCGGCGGCAACGGGCTGACCAGCATGGCCGAGCGCGTCCGTCAGAACGGTGGAGTGCTGCGCGCCGGACCGCGCCCGGACGGGTCGTTCGAGGTGCTCGCCCGTCTTCCGCTCGGGTCCGACAGCACCTCCCTCGACACTCCGCGATGGCGGCCACCGGCCCTCCTCGACTCGTGGCAGGGCTCCCTGCCCCGGCGCCGGTACGCCGCCTCAGCGATCCTCCTGATGGCCCTCGAGCTCGAGGTGTCGCTGAGCGGGCACCGGCGAGGACCCCTGTGGGAGAACGCGCTGATCGTCGCCGCGATGGCCGCCGCCTGTCTCTGGCGGGTCGCTCGACCCCTGACGACATGTCTCACCGTCACGGTTCTCGCGGTCCCGCTGAGCGGCGGTCTCACCGACATCACCCAGGCGACCCTGACCAGCACCTTCGTGTTCGTCGTCCCGGCCTACTCGGTGGCCGCCTGGGCGCAGAGGCGCCGAGCCGTCGCCGGCCTGGCCGCCGTCCTCGCGATGCTCGTCGGCGTCGGTGCGTGGCACCACGTCGGCTGGGCCCAGCTCGTCGACAACCTCGCGCTGACCGTTCTGCTCTGGATCGTGGGCCGGTTGGTCCGGGGACAGCGCGATCTGGCGGCGCGGCTCGAGACCGCGTGCGAGGCGCTCCTGACCGAGCGCGCCGACCGCCGGCGAGCACTCGCCCAGCTCGAGCGCGACCGCATCGTGAGCGACCTCGAGACGTCGGTGCTGCGCGACGTCACCGCCATGGTGGCGCTCGCCGACCGCCTGCTCGGCGATCCGCCCAACGCGAGCGTCGAGGCGTTGGCCTCGATCGAGACGACCGGACGCTCGGCGCTGTCCGCGATGCGGGAGATCGTCGGCGCCCTCCGGCCCGGGGGCGACTCCCGGGACGGCGCTCCGCCCGAGGCGGTGCCGGTGTGACGATCCGCGTGCTCATCGCCGACGACCAGGCGCTGGTGCGGGAGGGGTTCCGCCTCATCCTCGAACGCCAGGACGACATCGAGGTCGTCGCCGACGTGGGCGACGGCGTGCAGGCCATCGAGTCCACGGTCGCGCTCGCTCCCGACGTGGTCCTCATGGACGTGCGGATGCCCGAGCTCGACGGCATCTCGGCCATGCGCGCGATCCTCGAGCGGCCTCTGGCTTCGTCACCGCGGATCGTGGTGCTCACGACGTTCGACCTCGACGAGTACGTGTACGACGCATTGCAGGCGGGCGCCGCCGGCTTCCTGCTCAAGGACGTCTCCCCCGAGCAGCTCGTGGCCGCCGTCCGCATCGTGCGGTCGGGGCAGGCCCTCTTCTCCCCCGCCGTCACCGAGCGCCTTGTGGCCAGCTACACGACGGCGCGACGGCCCGGCGCCGACCACCAGGCGCTCGCGCCCCTCAGCGAGCGCGAGGTCGAGGTGTTCGACCTCGTGGCGCGCGGCCGGTCGAACACCGAGATCGCGGACGCACTCTTCCTCGCCGAGACCACCGTGAAGTCGCACGTCGCGCACATCCTGACCAAGCTCGACCTGCGCGACCGGGTCCAGGCTGTCATCTACGCCTACGAGCACGGTCTCCTGTGAGGTCGGTAGGTTCGAGGGATGTTCAAGCTCCTCCTGTTCCTCCACCTGCTCGCCGCGATCTTCGCCGTGGGACCTCTCGTCGGAGCGGCCACGACGTCTGCGCGCGCGCTGCGTCACTCCGACGCGGCGGCCGCGTCGTCCGCGGCGCGGATGGTCCGGCTCTACAGCTACGTCTCGGTGGTGGTCGTGGTCCTCGGGATGGGCCTGATGTCGCAGAAGGCGCCGTGGGACAAGACCCACGAGGTCGCGGACATCGGGGACACCTGGATCTGGCTGTCGCTGCTGCTCTGGGTCTGCGCCATGGCGCTGTCGCTCGGCGTGCTCGCACCGTCGCTGACGAAGGCCACCGCCGAGATCGGCGGCACCGGGTCGGCCCGGTCGCTGGTCGGGCGGGTCGCGGCGACCGGTGGCGCGATCGGGCTGGTGTACGCCGTGATCGTGGTGCTGATGGTCTACCAGCCCGGCGGCTGACCCGGCCCGGTCAGCGGGCGCGCCGCAGCACGTGCACGACGTAGGCGCCACCGGCGACGAACGGCTCGAGGTCGTAGCTCGCGAACCGGTGCACCAGCTCGAGCCCGACCGCCTCGTAGTCCGCCACGAACTCGTCGAGCGGGTACCGGCGGGAGAAGCCCGACGGCGCCCCCGACAGGGCGAACCCGACGAGTAGCCGACCCGCCTGGCCCAGCAGCACCGTCAGGTTGGCGAGCACGGTCCGCTCGGTGTCGGGCGCGAGCAGGATCATCACGTTGCCGACGCACACGACCACGTCGTACGACGTGGGGAACCCGGCCGCGGAGAGCCGGTCGGGCGTCAGCTCGTCGAGGCGGCAGTCGACCAGCGGCAGGTCGGGATAGGTACGCCGCGACTGGTCGAGGATCTCCGGGTCGAAGTCGACGCCGACGACCCGATGCCCCCGCGCCACCAGGGCACCCCCGACGCGCCCCATCCCCGACCCTGCATCGAGGATCCAGGCACCCCGCGGGGCGAGCACGTCGGCCAGCCGTGCCTCACCCTCGATGTCGGCCCCCTCGTCGAGCAGCCGGGCGAAGTGCGCGCCGTACCCGCCCTGACCCGCCGCCCGTTCGCTCGCCCGCGCCTGCTCCCATCGCGTCTCCGCCATGGTCCGCACCCTAGATCCCCGACCCGGAGGTACGTCCGTCACCGTTTCGTTCTCCTGATCCGATGGACCGGTCCGGCACGGGCCACCAGACTCGACGGCACGAGTCTCCACCGAGGAGGAGAGCAGATGCGGATCGCGATCATCGGAGCCGGCCCGGCCGGGCTGTACCTCGGGGCTGCCCTGGCACGCCGCGGGCACGCGGTGACGGCGGTCGACCGCGACCCGGGTCCGCACGACGGTGCCCGGTGGGAACGACGCGGCGTCATGCAGTTCCACCACGCGCACGCCTTCCGGCCGACGGTCGGGGACGCACTCCAGCGCGAGGTGCCCGAGGCGATGGAGCGATGGCTGGGGCTCGGCGCGGAGCCGGTGCGCGGCGGCCCGCCGGGAGCTCCCGAGACGTTGCAGGGCCACCGGTCGCTGAGGGAGACCTTCGAGCGCGCACTGCGAGCGGCTGCGTGCGAGACGCCCGGCTTCGAGCTGCGGCGGGGACATGTGGATGCGGTGATCGAGCGCGACGGCCGGGCGGCAGGTGTGGTCGTCGACGGCGCGAGCCACGAGGCCGACCTCGTGGTCGACGCCTCCGGCCGGTCCGGACGGGTCACCCGGGAGCTGGGCCCGCGGCGGGAGGTCGGCGGGCCGTGCGGGATGGCGTACGTCGACCGGGTCTACCGGCTCCGCCCGGGCGCCGAGCCGGGCCCGATGGTGAGCCCGATGGCGTGGCAGGGCGACTTCGACGGGTATCTCGCACTCGTGTTCCGGCACGAGCACGGCATGTTCTCGGTGGTGATCGCGCGCGGTCTCGCCGACGCGGGTCTCCGCGACCTGAGGGTGAACGCCGCCTTCGACGCCGCGATGGCCAGCATCCCGGGTTTGGACACGTGGACCGACCCGACCCGCGCCGACCCCGTGACCGACGTGCTGGCCGGCGGGCCGTTGCTCAACGTGTACCGCAGCCAGTGCACCGAGGACGGCGAGCTCGTGCTGCCGGGTCTGGTGTTCGTCGGCGACTCCGTCGCGACCACCACACCCGTGTTCGGGAGGGGCATCACCACGACGTTGTGGCAGTGCGAGGCGCTCATCAGCCTCCTGGACCACGACACGACCGACCTGGCCGGGGTCACGCTCGCCTACGACGCCTGGGCCGAGGACGTGATGCGCCCCTGGGTCGAGGACCACATCCTGATGGACGGCGACCGGGTGGCGCGATGGGCCGGCCGCGACGTCGACCTGGACGCACCGCTGCCCTCGGACCTGATCCTGAGGGCCGCCGAGCAGCGGCCCGAGATCATGGCCTCCGCCGGCGGATACCTCGCGATGGCGGCGCTGCCTGCTTCGCTGCGCGAGGCGGAGCCGATCGCTCGCGAGCTGTACGCCGGAGGGTGGCGGCCGGCGTACTCCCCCGGGCCGTCCCGCGTCGAGCTGGCCGGCACCGTCGCCGAGGCGCTCAGCTCGACAGGATCGCGCCCGGGTTGAGGATGCCCTGCGGGTCGAGCGCCGACTTGATCCGCCGGGTCAGCGCCATCACGTCGGGCCCGAGCTGGTCGGGAAGGGCCACCGCCTTGGCGCGCCCGACGCCGTGCTCGCCGGTGATGGTGCCGCCGAGAGCGATGGCAGCGGCCATCACCTCTGCGAAGGCGAGGCGCGCGCGACCCGTCGAGTCGGCGTCGTCGGCGTCGTAGACGATCAGGGGGTGAGTGTTGCCGTCACCGGCGTGCGCGACGGTCGGGATCTCGACCTCGTGGCGTGCGGCGATCTCGACGATGCGCGCCAGCAGGTCGGGCAGCAGCGGGATCGGTACGCCGACATCCTCCAGCAGGAGCGCGCCGCGCACCTCGAGCGCGTGGAACGACACGCGCCGCGCCTGGACGAACATCTCGCCCTCGTCGACGTCGTCGGTGGCGAAGCACTCCGCCGCGCCGGCCGCGTCGCACGCGGCCCGCATGGCCGCGATCTCCCCCGACCGCACCTCGCCGGGTGCGTCGGACTGACCGATCAGGAGTGCCCCGACGGTGCGATCGAGCCCCATCGGCCGGAAGTCCTCGACGGCGTTGATCGTCGCGCGGTCCATCAGCTCGAGGAGGCAGGGCCGCATCGTGGTGCGGATCGCGACCACCGCCTCGGCGGCGGCGGTGACGGTGTCGAACATCGCCACCATGGTCGACCGCGGCCCCTGGGCCGGCACCAGCCGCAGGATCGCCCGGGTGACGATCCCGAGCGTGCCTTCGCTGCCGACGAAGAGCTTGACCAGTGACAGGCCGGCGACGTCCTTGATCCGCTTCCCGCCGAGGGTGACCAGGGTGCCGTCGGCGAGCACCACGTCGAGCCCCAGCACGTAGTCGGTGGTGACGCCGTACTTCACGCAGCACAGGCCGCCGGCATTCGTCGCGACGTTGCCGCCGATCGAGCAGATCTCGAACGACGAGGGGTCCGGCGGGTACCAGAGACCCTCCTTCGCCGCGGCCGCCTTCACGTCCTGGTTGAAGGCTCCCGGCTCGACCACCGCCACCTGGCACAGCGGGTCGATCCCGACCGCGGTCATCCGCTCCAGGCTGAGCACGATGCCGTCGTCGACCGCACTCGAGCCACCGGAGAGACCGCTCCCGGCACCACGGGGGACGACCGGCACGCGGTGGGCGGCGGCCCACCGGACCGCTGTCTGCACCTGCCCGGCGTCCTCCGCGCGGACCACCGCCACCGGCGTACCGGCCGACGGGTCGCGCGACCAGTCGTGACGGTACTTCTCGACGGCATGCGTGTCGGTGACGACGACGCCGCCGGGGAGCGCGGCGCGCAGCTCGTCGAGTGCGGCGACGGAGACACCCATGAGGTCATGCAACCACGTCCGACGTGGGCGGCCACGAGCGAGGGCTGCCCGCGGGAGAGCGGACGATAGTGTGCTCGGCGGAGTCTCGAGACCAGGAGTGCGCCTTGCCCGACCCGACGACCGTGCATCCCCTGCAGAAGGTCCTTGTCGCCAATCGCGGCGAGATCGCCGTGCGCGTGATCCGCGCCTGCAAGGACGCCGGCATCGGCT
>JAICSK010000225.1 GCA_025936915.1 Nocardioides sp. | reverse complement strand
GGCAGGGTGAGGCGCCCGTCCCGATGGTTCGGGGCGGGCGCCTCTGCTTCGTCGTCCGGGCTCGTGTGGCTGAGCGTGTCTTTCGACGCGCGGTCAGGCTGATATGCGCGGGTTGGCTACCGCAGGACGGGCTGTTCGGCTGGAGCGGATCGCGTGTCTAGGGTCGAGCGTCGCGCTGATCGCTCAGCGTTGCTCATAGCTGTTTCGCGGGTCACTCCTCGCGCTGCTGCCACCGTCTTGGTCGACGAAGCGGTCTGGGTTGGTTACTCCTCGATCATCACTCGTCGAGGACGGCCAGGGACCAGCACCAGCCGGCGAGCTCGCGGGCGATGGCGATGTTGGCCACGACATGACGCTTGTGACGGGCACGCATCGTGTTCCACCGGTGGTGCAGTCGTCGGTTGCCCTCGTCGCCACGGGCACGGGCGGCTGGGCCGGCCAGGTCCCACCGGTCGCGCATCGTCTTCCCGACCCGGTAGGTGGCCCGGTGGTGCCAGGCCGCTTCGACCAGCAGCCTGCGTAGATGAGTGTTCCCGGTCTTGGTGATCGAGCCCTGGACCCGCGACTGGCCAGAGGAGTACTCGCTGGGCACCAGGCCGATGAAGGAGCCGATGGTCTTGCCGGTGAACCGGTCCCAGTCGCCGACCTCAACCGCCAACGCGAACCCGGTCAAGGTACCGATCCCACGCAGGCACCCCAGTCGGTGGATCAGTGGGGTGAACTCGCAGTCCGCAGCCATCGCGGCGACCGCGGCGTCGAGCCGATCCCGGCGGGCCCTGACCGTCAAGACGGCGTCGTAGTCGGACTCGAAGGTCGCCCTCGTCGCCGGCGCGTCGAGCTGGACGCCGACCTGGCGCAACCACACGTCATGGACGCCGGTCCACGCGTGGCCGCCGGAGTAGACGTGTCCCTGGCGCAACAACAGCTTCGACAGCCGGTGCCGGGCCCGCATCAGATCTCCGCGGGCGTCCTCACGGGCACGCACCAGATCCCGGGCCGCTTCCTGTCCGACGCTGGGTACCGCGACCGGGGTGATCTCGTCCAGGCGCAGCAACCGCGCCAGGTGCACCGCGTCCTTGGCGTCGGTCTTGACCCGGTCACCCGAGGGGCGCTGCAGCTTCGATGGCGCGACCACCTCGCACCGGATCCCAGCCGCGTTCAACGACCGCGACAGACCGAAACCGGTCGGGCCAGCCTCATAGGCCGCCGCCACCGGCCCCGGCAGGTTCTGCATCCACGTTCTGATGTGCTCGTGCGAAGGAGTCAGCTTCGCCTGGACGAGCTCGCCCGTGACGCCATCGATCGCCGCTGCCGCGACCGACCTTGCGTGCACGTCGAGCCCCACGCTCGTACGCTCGGTGAACACCGGGGCCTCCCACAACTGTTGGATAGGCCGAGCAGGCAGCCCCTACTCGGTAACCCACGACCATTTGTGAGTGAGGCCCCGGCCCGCAACCCCGTCAGGACACGAGATCACTCATACCGTCTAGTCACCGGTCACGCCGGGTCGGTGGCTGTGATCTTGGACAGGCCTCGGGGGGCGTCGGGATCCAGGCCGAGTCGGCGTGCGAGCGCCTCGACGACCAGCTGGGCCGGGACGATCAGGGCGATGGGGGCGACGAGCTCGGGAAGGTCCGGCCCGGCCACCCGGTACGCCGAGGCCGCGGCCAGCGCGGAATCTCCGCCGATCGCCATCACCTGGGCTCCACGGGCCGACAGGTCGCCGGCCAGCTCCACGATCGGTGCCAGCATCGGCCCGTCCGGCGCCGCCACCACCACGGCCGTCAACCCGGGACCGACCACGGCGATCGGTCCGTGCCGGAGGTCGGCGTACGACAGCCCGCGCACCGGCCGCAGGCAGGTCTCCTCGAGCTTCAGGGCGACCTCCAGGGCGGTCCCGAAGACCAGCCCGCGTCCGGTGACCAGCATCTCGTCCGAGCCGGCGAGCAGGTCGACCGCCCCCGCCACGCCGTCCTCCGCCGCCTCCAGGCGGGCGACCTCCGCAGGCACCCCGTCGAGCAGCGGCCAGAGGCTCTCCCCGCCGTCGAGGCTCGCCGCCAGCCCGGCGAGGGCAGCGAGCTGGGACGTGTACGACTTGGTCGCCGGCACCGACCGCTCGGTGCCGGCCTGCGTGGTCAGGGCTACGTCGGACTCGATGGCCAGCGGGCTCTCCGCGTCGTTGCTGACGGCGACGGTGGCCGCACCGAGGGAGGCGGCCCAGCGCTGGACCTCGACGATCTCCTCGGTGCGCCCCGACTGCGAGACGCTGACGACGAGGGTGTCGGAGAGGTCGAGCCGCGCCCGATAGTGCGTGGCGATGCTCGGGGCCGCCAGCGACGCAGGCACACCCAGCTGGGTCTCGACCAGGTAGCGGCCGTAGATCGCGGCGTTGTCCGACGACCCGCGGGCCACGAACAGGATCCGACGCCGTCCGGACATCGCTTCCCGCACGCGCTCGGCCCGGCGGCGTACCTCCTCGAGCGTGGCGGCCACCGCCTCGCCCTGCTCGGCGATCTCGCGTCGCATCATGGTCAACGGCACACGGAGACGCTAGCAAGGGTGCCGAGGAGCGCGGCGCGATGCTCAGTGTCGAGCCGAGCTTCCCTCGTGATAGTCGGAGTCGTGCGACTTCACCCACGCCATCAGCTTGCGGAGCTCGCGGCCGGTGGCCTCGATCGGGTGCTGCTGGCCCCGGGCGCGGAGCGCGGCGAACTCGGGGCCACCCGCGTCCTGGTCGTCGATGAACCGCTGGGCGAACGAGCCGTCCTGGATCTTGGCCAGCACCTGCTGCATGTTCTGCTTCACGTGCTCGTCGATCACCAGCGGCCCGGACACGTAGTCGCCGTACTCCGCGGTGTCGGAGACCGACCATCGCTGCTTGGCGATGCCGCCCTCGTACATCAGGTCGACGATCAGCTTCAGCTCATGCAGGCACTCGAAGTAGGCGACCTCGGGCTGGTAGCCGGCCTCGGTGAGCACCTCGAAGCCGTACTGCACCAGCTGCGACGCTCCCCCGCAGAGCACCGCCTGCTCGCCGAACAGGTCGGTCTCGGTCTCCTCGGTGAACGTCGTGCGGATGCCGCCGGCGCGAAGACCGCCGATGGCCTTGGCGTACGACAGGGCGAGGTCCCAGGCCTTGCCGGAGGAGTCCTTCTCGACGGCGACCAGGACCGGGACTCCGCGGCCGTCGACGTACTCGCGACGGACCAGGTGTCCGGGACCCTTCGGTGCGATCATGATCACGTCGACGCCCTCGGGCGGGGTGATGTACCCGAAGCGGATGTTGAATCCGTGCCCGAACACCAGGGTGTCGCCGGGCGTGATGTTCGGCTCGATCGCCTCCGCGTAGAGCTGCCGCTGGGCCGGGTCCGGCGCGAGAACGACGATCACGTCGGACTCCTCGACCGCGTCGGCGGGGGTCAGGACGCGCAGGCCCTCGGCCTCGGCCCTGGCCCGAGAGCTCGAGCCCTCGAGCAGGCCGACGCGTACGTCGACACCGGAGTCACGCAGCGAGAGCGCGTGGGCATGCCCTTGGCTGCCGTAGCCGAGGACCGCGACGTTCTTGCCCTGGATCAGAGCCAGGTCGGCGTCGTCGTCGTAGAACATCTGGGCCACGGTGGGCTCTCCTTCGCTGGGTGGTGTCGTCGCGTGGTGCGGTGTTGGTTCAGGATCCGGCAGCGGTGGGCACCGCGATCGGGCGGGGGGTGCGTTCGCTGATCGAGCGCGACCCCCGACCGATGGCGACCATGCCCGACTGGACGAGCTCGCGAATGCCGAACGGCTCGAGCACCTGCCGGAAGTCGCTGAGCTTGTCCGCGTTCCCCGTGACCTCGATCGTGACCGCGTCGACGGCGACGTCGACCACCTTGGCGCGGAACAGCTGGACGGCGTCGAGCACCTGACCTCGGGTCGCGGCGTCCGCGCGCACCTTGACCAGCATCAGCTCGCGGTTGACCGACAACGGCCCGTCGAGCTCCACGATCTTGATCACCTCGACCAGCTTGTTGAGCTGCTTGGTGACCTGCTCGAGCGGGGAGCCCTCGACGTTGACGACGATGGTCATCCGCGAGACCTCGGCGTGCTCGGTCGGGCCGACGGCGAGGGAGTCGATGTTGAACCCGCGGCGGCTGAACAACCCGGCGATCCGGGCCAGGACACCGGGCTTGTTCTCCACCAGGACGGACAGGGTGTGGGTCGTGCTCATCTAGATGTCGTCCTCGTCGAAGTGGGGCGCCAGGTCGCGCGCGTACTGGATGTCGTCGTTGCTCGTGCCCGCTGCGACCATCGGCCACACCATGGCGTCGCGGTGCACCCGGAAGTCCACGACGACGGGCCGGTCGTCGATCGCCATCGCCTTCTCGATGGTGGCATCGACGTCGTCGGGTGAGTC
>JAICSK010000197.1 GCA_025936915.1 Nocardioides sp. | reverse complement strand
TGCTGGCCGGCTGCGGTGGCGGCTCCTCGAGCACCACTGCCCAGGATCAGGGGCCCCAGTCCCCCAGCCAGAGCCAGAGCGGCTCGACGAGCAACGCCTCGTGCGACTACCCCGACGCCCCTCAGGGGAAGACCGGCAACGCCAGCAAGCCGCCGTCGACTCCCGAGGTGTCCGGCAAGGTCACGGTCACGATGAAGACCAGCATCGGTGACCTCGGTGCGACCCTGGACGCGGGTACGACGCCGTGCACGGTGAACTCGTTCGTGTCTCTCGCTCGACAGGGCTTCTTCGACAACTCGCCGTGCCACCGCCTCACCACCGCCGCCAGCGGGATCTTCGTGCTGCAGTGCGGAGACCCGACCGGCACCGGCACCGGCGGACCGGGCTATACGATCCCCGACGAGCTCTCCGGCCACGAGAAGTACGGTCCCGGAACGCTGGCGATGGCCAACACCGGGCAGCCCGACTCCGGCGGGTCACAGTTCTTCATCGTCTACCGGACCACTCCCCTGCCGCCGCAGTACACCGTGTTCGGGCAGCTGGACGCGGCCGGGCTCGCCGACGTCCAGAAGGCGGCGAAGCAGGGCACGGACAACGCCTACGGCCAAGGCGACGGACACCCGAGGGTGTCGGTGACCATCGACAGCGTGACGGTCGGCTGAGCCGAGGAGCTCACTCCTGCCGGTAGGCGATCGCGGTGCCGAGCTGCAGGGTCCTACCGACGGTGCACAGCCGGTCCCCGGACTGCTGGATCGCACGTGGCAGCACCTCGCGCGCCCGGTCGCCGTCCTCCCCCTCGGGGAACCTCACCGCGATGGTCAGCGCGAGGTCGACCAGGTGTGACCCGCCGTCGTCGCGCACCTTGTGGCCCTCGACGCGGACGTCGAAGGAGTCGGCCTGAGCCCGTTTGCGGGTGATCAGGTCGACGTCGATCGCCGTGCACCCGGCCAGCGCCGCGAGCAGCAGCTCGACCGGGGTGAAGTCGGAGTCGCCACCCGAGCCCACCGGCAGCACTCCACCACGGACGTTGACCGCCTCGAACCGGCCTTCACCGATCCGGGTGAGGTCGAGTCGGCGCAGGGTCTCCTCGCTCATGCCGACACGGTAACGGCCCCCTCCCCTGCTTCGGCGTACGACGCTCAGCGGCGCCGCGTCCGGCGGGTACGCCGGGCGGCGCGCGCCTCCCGCCGGATGGTGCGCACGGCTCGCAGATGCGCCCGGTCCCGATCGGTCGGAACCCGGCTCTCCACGAGTCCGCCCATCAGGTACATCTGCGTGCTCATCTCGATCACCCTCTCGGGCCCGTTCGGGCCTCGTGCTCTCTGTGGTGGGACTGTCATGACCTCTTACGCTGGCTTGACTCTTACATTCTACGGGTGTCGAGGAGGCGGACGCACGTCGCAGGCGGGTGAGGTGCGCCACCCTGATGCCGCCCTGATCCCTGGCGGGACCCGAGGACGACAAGGGCCGCGCCCCTCGCAGTGCGAGGGACGCGGCCCCGGGAGGAACCACTCAGTCGAGCGTCACTTGATCCGGACCTCGACGAACTGCGATCCGCTGAGGACCTTGCCCGCCGGCGGGGTCGTCGTCCGCACCCGCACCAGGTGGCGCTTGCCGAAGGCGGCGAACTGCACCCGCGCCTGATCGTTGCGGGTCAGGTTCTCCACGGCGTTCTTGATGCCGGCGAAGCTGCCCAGGCCGCCACGCTCGAACGGGTAGGCGTAACCGCCGGACACGTAGAGCTCGCCCTGCAGTCCACGAGCCTTGGCGGGGACGGCGAGATGGAAGTTCTGGGTGTCCCCACCCTTGAACACCAGCCGCAGCGTCGCGGTCCTGCCGGCGGTGACGATCGCCGGGTGACGACGGTCGACGTCGACCCAGCTGCCGCCACGGCGCATCTGCACGCCGTCGATCTTCAGCCGCGAGGTGTCATCGTTGACGTCCGATTGCACGGACACCGAGTTCACCGTCACGTTCTTCACCCGGGTCAGCGCCCAGAGCAGGTCGGGCACGTCGTACGACGCGCCGTCGGCGATGCTGTACTTGTCGGCGTACAGGTTGCTGCCGGTGAAGGTGAACGGCGTGCCGTTGAACTCGCCGGTGACGGTCCACGACTGCTCCTCGCCACCGGGGGCGTAGGCGTCGATGGCTGCCTCGTGGTTGGCCACCAGCTCGTAGTACGCGGCCTCGGCGGTCGCATCGGGCAGCTGCACGTCGGTCTCGCCGGTGCGGTCACCGGTCTGCGTGCCGTTGTCGTAGTGGACCGTCGAGGTGATCGACGTGCTGGCCGGCGTCGGGCCGAGCGGGCCGGAGATGCCGGTCATCCGGTCCTGGTCGATGGTGCCCAGGATCGTGCCGATGTTGGCGACCTTGTAGGAGAAGCCCAGCGGGTCGCCCTGGATGTAGACGGCGTCCGCCCCGGCCAGGCCGTAGGTGGTGGTGCCGACGAAGTTCATCGGGTGGCCGAAGCCGACGACGCGGTCGGCGCACACCGAGGTGATCGTGCCGAGGCCACCCATGGTGATGTCACCGGTCGAGAGCGTGGCGACCAGGTTGCCCCCGGCGACCATGTCGCTGAGCTGCGAGTCTGACGAGGTGCGACCGGCCGCGGCGACGTCCTTGCTCAGGTAGGGACGCGTGCGGGCGTTGTCGACCGCGCGCTGCGAGACGCCGGCGACCAGGGCCGGGGCCTGGAGCTCGTGGAAGCCCTGGGCGGCCTGCGCGAGGGTCAACGACGAGTTGCCGGCGATCGTGCGTGCCGCCCCGCTCCTGACCGGTACGGTCAGCGGCAACGCGCCGGCGTACTTGGACATGTCCTGCCACGGGGTGACGCCGGCGATCGGCGTCTCACCGTAGGCGAGCGTGTACGAGACCGCGCCGATCAGGTTGCCGTCGGCGTCGTACACCGGGGAGCCGGACATGCCCTCCCAGATGCCGTTGGCGTCGATCTCGTCGGAGGTCAGCGTGACCATGACCAGGTCGACACCGGGCTCGAGGCCGTCCTTGAGGACGCCGAGGACGCTGCCGGTGAACGGCGACGGCTGGGTGCCGCTGGTGACGGTGAGACCGTGGACCGGCTGGCCCTGGGTCAGGTCGGCGATGTTGGCCGGTGTGTCGCAGGTGCCCTCGGCGGCCTGGGAGCTCGTCGTCAACGCCGCCGTTCCGGCCAGGCAGAGCCCCGCCGTCACGACGGCCGAGACGGCCAGCCGGGCCCGAGAAGTGGGTGATTTCATGTGACTCCCTCTCTAGGTCGCCTCCCCCGTGGGCGGCGCGTGTGTTGCCCGAATGGACGCGTCGACCAGACGATTGGTTGCGTCCAGGAGCGAGGGGTTCACCCGAGCCGGACATAGTCTGTGGGTGTGACCGACCTGGCGCGGCGGATTGGCCCGATTTCACGAGTCCGTGTCGTCGAGTCGTTACCGGGCAGTGACCTCGACCGCGAGGACCACGTCGTCGCCGAGGAGCCCCTGGAGATCCGGCTCGCCTGGGCCGGTTCGGACCCGCGGCGGGCCTGGGTCACGATGCGCACTCCGGGCCACGACTTCGAGCTGGCAGCGGGCTGGGCTTTCCACGAAGGACTGGTGGGGGCCGACGCGATCGCCGAGGTCGCCTACTGCACGGACGAGGACCTCACCCCGGAGCAGGAGTTCAACGTCGTCACCCTCCGCGCCTCACGGGCGATCGACCTGGTCCATCGGCACGACGCGATGTCCGCCGGTTCGTCGGCGTGCGGGGTGTGCGGGAAGGACAGCATCGAGGCGGCGCTCGAGACCGTGCGCGGCACCCGGTGGGACGGCCCACCGCCGCAACCGGACGTCGTACGCCGGCTGCCGGCGGGGCTGCGCGAGGAGCAGTCGGTGTTCGGCCGCACCGGTGGCGTGCACGCGGCCGGGCTGTTCACCGCCGACGGCGACCGGCTCGTCGTACGCGAGGACGTCGGGCGGCACAACGCCGTCGACAAGGTGACCGGCTCGCGGCTGCTCGGCGGTGAACCCGTGGCCGACGCCTATCTCGTGGTGAGCGGCCGGGCCGGGTTCGAGCTGGTGCAGAAGGCGGTGGCCGCCGGGATCGGGTCGCTCGTGGCGGTCGGCGCACCGTCCTCGCTCGGTGTCCACCTGGCCCGCGAGGCCGGGCTCGGACTCTTCGGCTTCACCCGCGAGGAGCGCACGGTCCGCTACGCCTGAGGGCCGGGCGACCGAGGTCGCTACGCCTCGACTGAGCTCGTGATCGTGACCTGTTCGTGATCTGGTCTCTGTGGAGAAGTGGCGTCGGCGGGGTCTGACTGTCGGTGGCTCATGTTTGAGTGGCCATATGGATGTGGTGGCGGTCGAGGAGATGTCGGGCGGGGAGCTGCTCGACCATGCCGGGATGCTGGCTGCCACGCGGAACCGGTGTGAGGTCGAGATCCTCCACGTCGCGGTGCGGCACGCCTATCTCCACCACGCCGACTCCCTCGAGCGCGACGAAGCCGGCAGGCCGGGCCGGGAGCGGGCCAAGCGCCTCGGCGGAGAGGGCACGCCGGAGGTGACCGAGTTCGCGGCCGCCGAGCTGGGTGCCCGGTTGGGGATGTCGGACATCTCGGCGTGGTCGCTGATGGCCGACGGCCTGGACCTGTGCCACCGGCTGCCTCGGCTGTGGCGGCGGGTCGAGGCCGGTGAGGTGCGGGTCTACCTGGCGCGACTGGTGGCGCGGAAGACCCGCGACCTGACCCTGGAGCGGGCAGGCTATGTCGATGGCCGGGTCGCGGCCTACGCCGACGGTCGGGTGAGCTGGTCGCGGTTCCAGGCGCTGGTCGATGCCGCGGTCGCGGCCTCGGACCCGGAGGCGACCGCGGAGGCCGAGCGGAAGGCCGCCGAACGGGACCAGGTCGCCCGCCCCACCCGGCCGGATCCGGAGACCGACCACGGGCTGCGCGGCTTCTACATCAAGGCACCGGCGCGCACGGTGCTGGTCTTCGACGCCGCCCTGCAACGCATCGCCGACATCCTCCAGGACCTCGGCGACACCGACCCGGTCGACCAGCGCCGGGTCACCGCGCTGCTGGTCCTCTCCCGTCCCGACCTGGCCGCCCAGCTGATCGAGGAGTACCGCGCCTGGCGGGACCGGCCCGAGGACCCGCCCGACCTCCCCGACGACGAGACCTGGGTCTCCACCGGGTCGGCCGAGCGGCCGCGCACGGGCCCGAAACCGGTGATCAACTGGGACCAGCTGCTGCCGCAGGTCGTGATCAACGTCCACCTGTACGCAGACCCCGGCACGGGGGACTCGACCGGCATCGCCCGGGTCGAGCGCTACGGGGCGCTCACCGAGACCTGGATCCGAGACCACCTCTCCCCGCACGCCCACGTGACCGTCAAGCCGGTGCTCGACCTCGAGGGGCTCGCCCCGGTCGATGCCTACGAGATCCCCGAACGACATAGACGGGCCGTCCGTCTGATGACGCCGGCCGACACCTTCCCGTACTCCACCAGCCTCGACCCCGACCAGATCGACCACACCG
>JAICSK010000132.1 GCA_025936915.1 Nocardioides sp. | reverse complement strand
TTGACGTACTCGATCGCGTCCTCCTCGTCGGAGCCCATGTAGTGGGCGTTGCCCGACTTGGTGTTGTGGGTGCGCGCGCCGCCGAGCTCCTCCATCGTGACGTCCTCGCCGGTGACGGTCTTGATCACGTCGGGGCCGGTGATGAACATGTTGGAGGTGCCGTCGACCATGATCGTGAAGTCGGTGACAGCGGGGGAGTAGACGTGTCCGCCGGCGCAGGAGCCCATGATCATGCTGATCTGCGGGATCACGCCCGAGGCGTGGACGTTGCGCCGGAAGATCTCGCCGTACAACCCCAACGAGACGACGCCCTCCTGGATCCGCGCCCCGGCGCCCTCGTTGATGCCGATGATCGGGCAGCCGGTCTTGATCGCGAGGTCCATCACCTTGCAGATCTTCTCGCCGTACACCTGGCCCAGGGAGCCGCCGAAGATCGTGAAGTCCTGGCTGAACACACACACCTGACGACCGTCGACCGTGCCGTAGCCGGTGACGACACCGTCGCCGTACGGCCGGCGCTTCTCCAGCCCGAACGCCGTCGAGCGGTGGCGGGCCAGCTCGTCCAGCTCGACGAACGACCCTTCGTCGAAGAGCAGCTCGATCCGCTCGCGGGCGGTCCTGCGGCCCTTGGCGTGCTGCTTCTCGACCGCCTTCTTCGACGCCGCGTGGACGGCCTCGTCCAGTCGCCGGTGGAGGTCCTCGAGCTTGCCTGCGGTGGTGTGGATGTCGATGCCGGCCTCGGGGGGCGGGACGTCGGTGCCCTCGTCGGGATGGGTCGGCTGCTGCGTCGGTCGGGCGCTCACGTGTCTGGCCTCCTGAGGTCTGCTGAGCCAATCTAGTGCCCGTGAACGACGCCTCCTCACGACCACCCTTGGACTCCGGGCGGCTGAGGTCGTCCCACCCGGCGCGCGTGGAGATCCTCGACCGCGCGCCCTCGACCAACGCCCTGGTTGCCGAACGCGCCCGCGCCGGCGAACCGCCGTGGCTGGTGCTGGTCGCCGAGCACCAGACCGCCGGCCGAGGACGGCTCGACCGCACGTGGGAGACACCCGACCGCGCCGCCCTCACGTTCTCGGTGCTGCTGCGCCCGGACGCCGGCGCGGAGCGGTGGCCGTGGCTCCCGCTCCTGACGGGGTACGCCGTGGGCTCGGCCCTGCGTGGGATCGGCGCCGACGCCTGCCTGAAGTGGCCCAACGACGTGACCGTCCACGACCAGAAGATCGCGGGCGTCCTGCTCGAGCGTGTGGACACGTCCGAGGGCCCGGCGGCCGTGCTCGGGATCGGCGTCAACGTCTCGACGACGCGCGACGAGCTGCCCGTCGACGACGCCACCTCGCTCGTCCTGCTCGGCCTCGACGTCGACCGCACCGACCTGCTGGGCTCGATCCTCGACGTCCTCGCCGTCCGGTACGACGCCTGGGCCGCGGGCGAGTCGCTCGCGGCCGACTACCAGCGGGTGTGCACCACGATCGGCCGCGAGGTCCGGGTCGACCTCCCCTCCGGCGCGCGTCTCACCGGCACCGCCTCCGGGATCGACGACACTGGGCGGCTGCTCGTCGAGTCGGAGGGCCGGGTGGTGCCCGTGGGGGCCGGCGACGTCGTCCACGTGCGGTCGGTGCCATCCGACGGCGAAGGGTGAGAGACTCCCGCCGTGGCCATCTCACACAAGCTGCTGACCGACGGTGAGTCGGTCGTCGTCGACACCAGGACCCACCCGAAGGCCCTGATCGTCCCGGGCCTGGTACTGGTCGTCACGCTCGCCCTGGCGATCTTCCTCGACCGCAAGATCGGCAACGGCATCGTCAGTCTGCTGGTGTGGATCGTGGCGCTGGTGGTGGTCGTCTGGTGGGTCCTCCGGCCGTTCCTGGACTGGCTCACCTCGACGTACACGATCACCACCAAGCGGCTGATCACCCGCGAGGGAATCGTGTCGCGCAAGGGCCACGACATCCCGCTGATGCGCATCAGCGACGTCGCCTACGACATGGGAGTCGTCGACCGGATGCTCGGCTGTGGCACGCTCGTGATCAGCGACGCCAGCACGCATGGCTCGGTCCGGCTGCACGACATCCCACACGTGGAGCAGGTGCAGCGCCAGATCACCGAGCTCCTCGGCGGCGGTAGCGGCACCGGGGACGCGCAGACGGTCGACCGACAGGACGATGACGGAACCTGACGAGACCCCGGCCCAGCAGCTCGAGCACGCCATCCTGGGCGAGGACGCCGTCTACAACGCTCTCGAGGTGGCCGCGGAGACGGGGGCCAGCATCGAGCAGGCCCAGCGGCTGTGGCGCGCGCTCGGGTTCCCCGACCGGGGGAGCGAGCGGGCGTTCACCCGGGCCGACGCCGACGCTGTCTCGACGTTGCTCCGGCTGGTCGACGAGGGCGCGATCGACTTCGACATGGCGGTCGACCTGACGCGGGCGGTCGGGCAGACGATGGCCCGGCTGGCGGACTGGGAGGTCGCGACCCTCGTCCACCGGGTGCAGGAGCTGGAGGCGGGAGAGGACGCCACGGGCTCGCGTGCCACCGCTGCCCTGGGTCTCCTGGGCGCCTTGAACGGCCCGTTCGACGGGCTGCTCGTCTACGTGTGGCGCCGGCACCTCGCCGCGGCCGTCGCGCGGGTGGAGGCGCTCGGGGCGGACGACGCCGACCTGCACACCACCCAGCTGACCGTCGGGTTCGCCGACATCGTCCAGTTCACCGCGCTCACCAACCGGCTCGACCACGACCGGATCGGCGACCTCGTCGAGATCTTCGAGTCGCGGTGCGCCGACGTCGTTGCCGGACAGCACGGCCGGGTGATCAAGAGCCTCGGCGACGCCGTGCTCTTCGTGAACGAGGACCCGATCCGCGCCTACGACACCGCCGAGGGAATCATCGCGGTGATCGGCCGCGACCAGCGGATGCCCGATGTCCGGGTGGGGCTGTCGACGGGACCGGTCGTCATGCGCCTCGGTGACGTCTTCGGCCCGGCGGTGAACCTGGCGGCACGCCTGACGGCCGTCGCCCGCCGCAACCGGATCATCGTGGACGACGCCACGGCGCGCCTGCTGCCCGACGACCAGTTCGAGGCGCGCCCGCTGCCGGCGAGGCCGGTGAGGGGGTTCGGACTGGTGGAGCCCGTGGCCGTTCGGCGTCACTAGGGCATGGCCCCGATGGCCTATGCCGAGTGACATGACCCGGGGAATTTTACCCTCGGCGGAGGGCTAGTTGCCCGATTCTCCGGCGCATTGCCCTGTTGGCTCCCTATTTTCGATGCGTGCTCAAGGTCCAGGACGTCGTCATCGACCCGGCCACCCGCCGGGTGTGGCGCGATGATCGCGAGATCGTGTTCTCGCGCAAGGAGTTCGACCTGCTGCATTTCTTGATGCAGCGGGCCGGGTCCGTCGTGTCGCGCGACGAGCTGATGCTGACCGTCTGGAACACCACCTTCTGGACCTCCTCGAAGACGATCGACGTCCACCTGGGCTGGGTACGCCGCAAGCTGGGCGACGACCCGAGCGCCCCGAGCCTGATCACCACCGTTCGCGGTCACGGTCTCCGCTTCGAGGTGGAGGCCCCGGACACGTCCGACGTCCTGGGCGCCCCCGAGGAGGCCGCGGTCCGCACGGCCTGAGGGTTTCTCTACCCTTCTCCGGGTGACTCCCGGAGAGCGTCGTACCGACCGGGCCGCGCCCACCGTCGCCGTGATCGGCGGCGGTCAGCTGGCGCGGATGCTGGCCGAGCCGGCCGCTGCGATGGGGGTCCCGCTCCGGCTGCTCGCCGAGGCGCCCGGCGTCTCCGCCGCGCAGGTCATCCCCGACCACGTCGTGGGCGACTACACCGACCTCGAGACGCTGCGTGAGGTCGTCGCCGGCGCGCGGGTCGTGACCTTCGACCACGAGCACGTGCCCACCGACCACCTCCGGGCGCTCGCGGACGACGGCGTCGCCGTTCGACCGGGTCCCGACGCCCTCGTGCACGCCCAGGACAAGGTGGTGATGCGCGAGGCACTGGCCGGACTGGCCGCCCCGGTGCCGCGCTTCCGGGTCGTGTCGAACGCCGATGAGGTCGCCGCCTTCGGGTTCCCGTGCGTGCTGAAGACCAGCCGCGGCGGGTACGACGGCCGTGGTGTCTGGTTCGTCGGTACGCCGGAGGACTGCGGGCCGGCGTTCGAGGCGGCGGCCGCGACCGGCGCCCGGATCCTGGCCGAGGAGCGGGTGGACTTCCGGCGCGAGCTCGCCGCGCTCGTGGCGCGCAGCCCGAGCGGCCAGGCGGCGGCGTATCCCGTCGTCGAGTCGGTGCAGCGCGACGGCATCTGCCACGAGGTGGTGTCCCCGGCGCCCGGCCTCTCCGACGGGCTCGCGACGCAGGCGCAGGAGCTCGCCCTCCGGATCGCGCGCGAGCTCGACGTGACCGGGATCCTCGCCGTCGAGCTGTTCGAGACCCTCGACGACCGGATCCTGGTCAACGAGCTCGCGATGCGCCCCCACAACACCGGCCACTGGACCCAGGACGGCTCGGTGACCTCGCAGTTCGAGAACCACCTGCGCGCCGTCCTCGACCTGCCGCTCGGATCGCCGGTCGCCCGCGCGCCGTGGACGGTGATGGTGAACATCCTCGGCGGCCCGGCCGACTCCGGCGGTCGGTTGTACGACGGCTACCCGCACGCCCTCGCTCGCGACCCGCGACTCCGGGTCCACCTCTACGGCAAGGAACCCCGCCCCGGTCGCAAGGTCGGGCACGTCAACTCCTACGGCGACGACCTGCAAGAGTGTCTGGAACGCGCCCGGCACGCGGCCGCGTGGTTCGCCGGAGAGCTGGGAGACGAGAGTGAGTGACGCACCCCGCGTGGGCATCGTGATGGGCTCCGACTCCGACTGGCCGGTGATGGAGGCCGCCGCCACGGCCCTCGGTGAGTTCGACGTGGCCCACGAGGCCGACGTCGTCTCGGCGCACCGGATGCCCGACGAGATGCTCGCCTACGGCCGCGACGCCGCCGACCGCGGACTCTCGGTGATCATCGCCGGCGCGGGGGGAGCGGCCCACCTGCCCGGGATGCTCGCGTCGGTCACGCCGCTGCCGGTGATCGGCGTGCCGGTGCCTCGTGAGCACCTCGACGGCATGGACTCCCTGCTCTCGATCGTCCAGATGCCCGCCGGTGTGCCGGTCGCCACCGTCGGCGTCGGCAACGCGCGCAACGCCGGGCTGCTCGCCGTACGGATCCTCGCGGCGTCCGACGCCGACCTACGGCAGCGGATGCTCGACTTCCAGGCCGACCTCCGCCGGACCGCCCACGAGAAGGGCAAGAAGATCCGCTCCTCGTCGAGCGGCCGCAAGCTGGGCTTCTGAGCACCCGGACGGGCGTCCGGCGGTTCGTAGGCGACAAGGTCGCGCAGCCGGCAGTAGGGTCCGCACACAGAATCCAGCGAACCGAGGGGGACGGCAGATGAGGGCAGTACGACTTCTCGTAGCGGCGACGTTCGGGGTGGCGATCGTGCCACTCGCCGCGGGGGCCGCGAACGCGGCGCCGCCGAGCAACGACGAGGTCGGTGGGGCCGTCGTGCTCCACCTCGGCGACCACGACACGCAGGACACGACCCAGGCCACGACCAACCAGGGGGACTCAGACCTCAACGCGAGCTGCGGCGCCCCGTTCACCAACGCCTCGGTCTGGTACCAGTACACGCCGAGCGTGACCCGCAACATCGCGGTGGACATGAGCGCCTCCGACTACGGCGTCGGCGCGATCATCTTCGACGGCACCCCGACCCCTGACGACCTCATCGCCTGCGGACCCGAGCTCGTGGGCGCCCCGGTCACCGCCGGGCACACCTACTACATCATGGTGTTCTCCGACAACGAGGTGAACGGCGGCAACCTCGACCTGAGGTTGGAGAAGGCGCCGGAGCCCCGCGTGCACGTCTCGGCGTCCAAGCACGGCCTCGCGTTCCACCGCGGTGCCGCGCAGCTCCACGGCAGCTACCGGTGCCGCCACGACGAGTTCGGCTCCGTCGTCGACGCCCGCCTCCGGCAGCGCGCCGGGCGGTTGAAGATCCAGGGTGAGGGCGGCACGGGCATCCACTGCGACGGAGCGCGTCACCGCTGGACGGCCAAGGTGGTCTCGCCCACCGGGTACTACGCGCAGGGACCCGGCCTCGCCAAGGTCACGATCATCGCCTGCGGTCTGGTCGACTGTCGCATCGCCAGGGTCAAGCGCCACGTCCACCTCGCGTGGGCGCCGTCCTCGCAGCGCCAGGGGATCACCCGCCCGACGGTCGCGCCGCAGCGTCCCCGGCCGCAGTACCGGCCGGACGTGCACACGAACCTGTGGCAGAGGTCCGTCGCGAGCAGGTAGTCCTCGAGGCCCGTGCACCCGGTCGAGCGATCGGGTGCGCGGCGCCGACGGGTGGTCAGTCGCCCACGAGCCCGTGCTCGTGGGCGAAGACCACGATCTGGACCCGGTCGCGTAACCCGAGCTTGCGCAGGATCGCTCCGACGTGGGTCTTGACCGTCGACTCGCTGGCGAAGATCTGCGCGCCGATCTCGGTGTTCGACAGGCCCTGGGCCACGGCACCGAAGACCTCGCGCTCCTTGTCCGTCAGCCCGAGGTACGACGCGGGCGCCGGTGTCCGCGTCTGGAACTGACCGTCGAGGAGGGTGGCCAGGTCCCGGGGCGCGAGCACCGCGTTGCCGGCGTACACCGTCCGGATCGCGTCGCGCAGCATCACCGGCGTGGTGCCCTTGAGCAGGAACCCGCTGGCGCCGTACCGGATCGCCGTCGCCGCCCGGTCGTCGAGGTTGAACGTCGTCAGCACGATCACCCGCACCGGCCGCTCCCGCCGCGACACCCGCTCGGGGAGGAACAGCTGACGGGTCGCCTCGACGCCGTCCATCTCCGGCATCCGGACGTCCATCAGCACGACGTCGGGTGCCAGCTCGTCGACCATGCGCACGGCCTCGACACCGTCGCCCGCCGCGCCGACCACCTCGAGGCCCTCCTGCGCGTCGACGATCACGCGCACGCCCTCGCGGAACAGCTCCTGGTCGTCGACCAGGAGGACGCGGATGGCTTCGGTCACGTGAGCACCCTGACCGGCACCCACGCCGTCGCGGTGAACGTCGGCGGGTCGGAGCGTCGCCGTACGTCGAGCCGCCCGCCGACGGCCTCGAGCCGGCGCCGCATCCCGTCGACGCCTTGCCCGTCGGGCACCGAGTCGGGTCCGCCGGTGATCGGCTGGGTCTCGTCGACGGGCTGGTCGGCGACGGCGTTGCGCACCTCGATCCGCAGGTCACCGTCCCAGTGCCGCTCCACCAGCACCGGCTGACTCCGGTCGCCGTGCTTGATCGCGTTGGTGAGCATCTCCTGCAGCACCCGGAACGCGACCACCTCGAGCTCCGGTGGCATCGGCTGTGGCACGCCGACGACCGTCGAATCGACGACGTGCCCGCTCGCGCGTACGCCGTCCACGAGGGCGTCGAGGTCGGGCCGGCGCACACCAGGGGCGTTCGCGTCGCCCGACATCGGGCTGCCCTGGGTGGAGGACAGCACCGTGCGAACGTCGTCGAGCGACTCCCGGGCGGACGTCGCGATGTTCGCCATCGTGCGCTTCAGGCCGGCGGTGTCGGCGTCGTCGAGGTACTGCGCCGACTCCGCCTGGGCGAGGATCACGGTCAGGGAGTGTCCGACCACGTCATGGACGTCCCGGGCCAGCCGGGCCTGGCCCTCGCGCAGCCGGGCGATCTCCTCGGCCTGGTCGCGCGCCTCCTCGGCCGCCACCTGCGAGGCGCGCGAGGCATCCGACCGCGCCGAGAACCGGAGCGCGAGGCCGAGCAGCCACGGCGCCATCAGCAGCGCGGTGCCGAGCATCATCGCGGGGAGCCGCCAGCCGTTGCTGCCGTCGTAAGCCTGGCGCGCCAGGACCCGGACCCCGGCCACCCGGAGCGAGTCGTAGAAGACGTTGGGATCCAGCCAGAGCACCGCGACGACGGCCGACAGCGGGATGGAGACGCCGCTCACCCAGACCACGACCGGACTGCCCCAGCGGGCACACCCGAACGCCACCGCGGCGAGCAACACCTCGCTCGCGAGAGGTCCGGTCCCGCTGAGCAGGTGCACGAAGCCGACGCACCAGGCCACGACCAGCGCCCACTCGGGGGCGCGACGCGACAGCCCGACGGCCAACGCGACGCCGCAGACGACGAGCAGCTCTGCGAGGCGACTGGTCACGACATGGTCGCCACGCACGTCGTACAGCCCAAGCAGGAGCGCCACCGCGCCCGCGACCGCGTCCGGGAGCCACGGGCGGGAGCGCCACCAGACGTCGGCCGGCGCGGTCATGCGGGCCATCGAACCATGAGCCGGGTCACCGGTGGGCGCCGCGCACCAGCTCGTCGAGCAGGTCGGCATACGACATGCCGGCCGACTCGAGGATCCGCGGCACCTGGGAGTGCGGTGTCATCCCCGGGATCGTGTTCACCTCGTTGAGCACCGGGCCGTCCTCGGTGAGGAAGAAGTCGACCCGGGCGACGCCCGCGCAACCCAGCGCGTCGAACGTCGCGACCGCCGCGTCGCCCAGCGCCTTCGCCTCGGTCTGGCTCAGCGGAGCCGGTATCCGGAAGTCGGCGTGGCCGCCGTACTTCGCGTCGTAGTCGAACACTCCCTCGCGCACGATCTCGAGCGCCGGCGGCACGAGCAGCGAGCCGTCCGACCGTCGCAGCACGGCGACGTCGATCTCGCGCCCGTCGACCACGTGCTCGACCAGGGCGCGGGAGTCCTGGACGAATGCTGCCGCCAGTGCGGCCGGGAGGTCCTCCGGCCGTGCCACCAGTGAGACGCCGAGGCTGGAACCCGCCGCCACGGGCTTCACCACGACGGGCTCATTCCAGACAAGGGCGTCGGCCGTGGTGGGTGTGACCAGGCAGCCGGGTGCCGTGGCGATGCCGAGGGCGCTCGCGACCAGCTTCGTGGCCCACTTGTCCATCGCCAGCGCCCCTGCCCCGAGGCCGGAGCCGACGTACGGCAGCCGGGCGAGGTCGAACAGTGCGGCGAGCGTCCCGTCCTCGCCGTGCGGTCCGTGCACGGCCGGGAAGGCCACGTCGCAGCCCCGGAGCACCTGGGCGACCCCGGCGAGGCTCATGGGGCGCCCGCCGTGGTCGCGCCAGGTGCCGTCGCGCCCGATGGTGAGGGTCACGACCTCGTAGGCCGCGGGGTCGAGGCCGGAGGCCACGCCGGCGGCCGAGGCCAGGGAGACCTCGTGCTCGTCGTTGCGCCCGCCGCCGATCACGGCGACCCGGGTCGTCACCGGACGCTCCGGAGGTGGGGCAGCCGGTGGGTCCGACGCGGCACCCTCGCACCGATCCCGGTGACGATCTCGTGCGGCAGCATGTCGGACCACCCCGCCCACTCCAGAACGGTCGGCTCCCCGTCGCCGCCGGGTCCGAACACCGTGACCCGGTCGCCGACCTCGGCCCCCGCGGCACCGAGGTCGACGACGGTCTGGTCCATGGAGATCCGTCCGGCCACCGGGCAACGTCGGCCACGCACGAGCACCTCGGCCCGGCCGGACGCCGCCCGCGGCAACCCGTCGGCGTACCCCAGCGGGACCAGGCCGAGGTAGGTCGGCTCCTGGGTCATGTGGGCGTGGCCGTAGCCGACCGGCGTCCCGGCGCGCACCCGGCGCACCGAGACGAGCGGGGCGGTGAGGGTCAGGGCCGCCCGCAGGGCGGTGGTGCCGCTCGGGTCGATCCCGACGAGCCCGGCACCGACCCGGCTCATCGTGTGGTGGGTGCGGGGATCGGTGAGCGTCGCGGCGGTCGCGGCGAGGTGTCGGTGAGGCGGCCGTAGGCCGCACGCCCGCGCGACCTCGAGGGCCCAGGCGAACCGGGTGCGCCCGAGGGCGTTGCAGGGATCGCCGGGGTCGTCGGCGCAGCCGAGGTGGCCCATCACGCCCACCACCTCGATCTGCCCGCGTCGCTCGGCCATCCGGGCAGCGCGGCACAGCCCGGCCCACTCCGCCGGTGAGGCACCGTCGCGCGCCATTCCGGCGTCGACGTGCAGGTGCACCCGAGCCCGTCCTCGGGTGGCCGCCACGGCGGCCAGGTGCTCTCGGCCCGGGACCGCGAGGTCGATGGTGCGGGCCACGGCCGCGTCGAAGTCGGCGTCGACCGGGTTCAGCCAGCTGAGCACCGTGACGTCGAGCCCGGCGTCGCGCAACGGCCAGGCCTCGGCCAGGCCCGTCACGCCGAGAGAGGTCGCACCGTGAGCCAGCGCCGTCCGAGCGACGTCGAGGGCGCCGTGCCCGAACCCGTCGGCCTTGACGACCGCCATCAGCTCGCCCGACGTCCTCCCGGCGATGGTGGACGTGTTGTCGGCGACCGCCGAGAGGTCGACGTCGAGGGATGCAGCCGACGCTCGCGCGCGCGGCTCGGACA
>JAICSK010000164.1 GCA_025936915.1 Nocardioides sp. | reverse complement strand
TGCCGCTGTCCGGCTCCTTCACATGCCGATGTGAGGCCGTTCGCGGATGCGACACTCCTCGGGTGAGCGCAGAGGAGGGCGACTGGTCTACCCATCTACCCCGGCTGTTCGCAGAGTCCTATGTCGAGTACGCGGCAGCGCGAACAACGTATGTGCCAAACGCGGCTCCCGAGCATCTGATCACCCGTCTCCATCTTGTGGCTGTCACAGCCGACAGCCGGGTCGTGGTGTGCCGCAGTGCCCAGGGCTGGAGGTTCCTGCCGGGTGGAACCCGTGAACAGGGTGAGACGCTCCTCGACCTCGCGAGTCGAGAACTTGGTGAGGAAGCCGGAGCCACCCTGCTGAGCGGGCTCAGCCACGTCGCAGCGCATCAAGTAGACAGCGACCGAAGCGAGCCATACCGCCCGTACTTCCCACATCCGAGGGCCTACTGGGGATACGCGGCCGCCCGGGTAGAGATAATCGGACCTCCGACGAACCCACCGGACGGTGAACGGGTCGTCGAAGTGCTCGCCTTGCCAGCCCCCGCTGCAGCTGCCTACCTCGACGTCGAGGATCCCGTACATGCCGACGTACTCCGTCACACACTCGGGCTGGGGCTCCTGGACGGGCTCACCTGACCGACGGCCCAGCCCGAAGGTACTCACATGCCTGTCCGGACTGGTCAGCCGTTACCCGGCGTCAAGCTCGCGTGCCTCATGCCGCAGCCGGTCGAGCAGATCATCCGGATCGGGAGCGACCGCGCCGATGCTGGCCCCGCTGACGTGAGTGCCGGTGCCCTCCTAGACCCCGGCAGACCGTTCGTCGATGCCGAAGGTCCAGCCAGGGGGCCTCGATCGTTCGACCAAGTGCGCGGGCGCTCCGGCCGCCACGTGGGTGACCAACGACTCAGGTGAAGTCGAGCTTGTGCGTGCGGGTGCGCTTGATCTCGTAGAAGTAGGGGAAGTCGGCGACCGCGATGGTGCCGTCCCAGAGCCGGCCGGCGTCCTCGCCGCGCGGGATCGAGGAGATCACCGGGCCGAAGAACGCGGTGCCGTTGAAGGAGATCGTCGGGGTGCCGACCTCGTTGCCCACGAGGTCGATCGCGCCCTGATGCGACTTCTCCAGGGCCTCGTCGTACGACGGGTCGTCCATCGCGTCGGCCAGGTCGGCGGGCAGCCCGGCCTCGGCCAGGGCGGACTCGACGAACGCCCGGTCGAGCTCGGGCCGCTCCTCGCCCTCGGGCCGGTTCTGGTGCAGCCGGCTGCCGATCGCGGTGTAGAGCGGCAGCAGGACGCCGGGGCCCTCGTGCTGCTCGGCAGCCATCAGCACCCGCCCGATCGGTAGACCGCGGCCGATCCCCTTGCGGTAGTCCTCCGACAGGCCCTCGCGGTCCTTGTTGAGGAAGTAGAGGCTCATCACGTGCCAGTCGACGTGGATGTCGCGCACCTGCTCGACCTCCAGGATCCAGCGGGAGGTGATCCAGGCGAAGGGACACAGCGGGTCGAACCAGAAGTCGGCGGTGTCCAGGGTGCGGTCGGCGTTCTCCGAGGTGGGGGTCATAGCAACACCAACAGGCAGCCTCGCGCGACGATTCCCCCACCATCACGATTTGTCGTCGAACAGATCATTCCGATTGTGTCGCCATTCAGGGCCGATGGCAGGATCGAGCCATGCCTGGCAAGAACCTCACTCGGGAAGAGGCCGCCACCCGCGCGGCCCTCCTCGACGTCACGTCGTACGCCATCGACCTGGACCTCACGACGGGCGACAAGACCTTCGCCTCCACCACCACGCTGCGCTTCACCTGCCGCGAGCCGGGGGCCGAGACCTTCGCCGACCTGGTCGGCGCGACGATCCACGAGATCACGCTGAACGGTCGCCTCCTGGACCCGGTCGAGGTGTACGCCGACAGCCGGATCGCGTTGACCGACCTCGAGGCGGACAACGAGTTGGTGGTGCGCGCCGACTGCGCCTACTCCCACTCCGGCGAGGGGCTGCACCGGTTCGTCGATCCCGCCGACGACCGGGTCTACCTCTACACCCAGTTCGAGGTCCCCGACGCGCGCCGGGTGTTCACCACGTTCGAGCAGCCGGACCTCAAGTCGGTCTACACCTGGACGGTCGTGGCCCCCGAGCACTGGAAGGTCGTCTCCACCTCCCCGACGCCGGTGCCCGAGCCGCTCGGCGACGGCAAGGCCCGCTGGAGCTTCCCCGAGTCGAAGCGGATGTCGACGTACGTCACCGCGCTGATCGCGGGCGAGTACCACGAGCACCTCGACTCCTACGACGGGAAGAACGGCCCCATCTCGCTCGGTCACTACTGTCGGCAGGCGCTGGTCGACCACCTCGACACCGATGAGCTTCTGCTGCTGACCAAGCAGGGCTTCGAGTTCTTCGAGGACGTGTTCGACTTCCCCTACCCGTTCGAGAAGTACGACCAGCTCTACGTCCCGGAGTACAACTCCGGCGCGATGGAGAATGCCGGCGCCGTGACCTTCCGCGACGAGTACCTGCCCCGCAGCCGGCAGGACACGGCGTTCTACGAGTTCCGCTGCTCGGTGATCCTGCACGAGATGGCGCACATGTGGTTCGGCGATCTCGTGACGATGCGCTGGTGGGACGACCTGTGGCTGAACGAGTCGTTCGCCGAGTGGGCGTGCTACCACGCGGCCGTCGAGAACACGTCGTACACGGAGTCGTGGACCGGCTTCACCAACGCCCGCAAGAACTGGGCGCTGCGCCAGGACCAGCTGCCCTCGACCCACCCGATCGCGGCCGACAACCACGACCTGCACGCGGTCGAGGTCAACTTCGACGGCATCACCTACGCCAAGGGCGCCTCGGTGCTCAAGCAGCTCGTGGCCTGGGTCGGCCTCGACGAGTTCATCAGCGGGCTGCGGCAGTACTTCAAGGACCACGCCTACGCCAACGCCGAGTTCGTCGACCTGCTCACGGCACTGGAGAAGTCCTCCGGCCGCGAGCTGGACGCGTGGGCCAAGGAGTGGCTGCAGACCAGCGGCGTCAACACGCTGTCCCCCGAGTTCGAGCTCGCCGCCGACGGCAGCTACGCCTCGATCGGCGTGCGCCAGACCGCCGCCGACGAGAACCAGACACTCCGGCGCCACCGGCTCGGCGTCGGGTTGTACGACGCGCGCGACGGCCACATCGTCCGCCGGCGATACGTCGAGGTCGACGTCGAGGGCGAGCTGACCCCGCTCGACGAGCTGGTCGGCGAGCCTCAGCCCGATCTCCTGCTGCTCAACGACGGCGATCTCACCTACGCCAAGATCCGGCTCGACGAGCGCTCGCTCGACACCGTCGTGCACGGACTGCGCAAGCTCGACGACTCGCTCGCCCGGGCCCTGTGCTGGGGGGCCGCGTGGGACATGACCCGCGACGCGGAGATGGCCGCGTCCGACTACGTCACGCTGGTCCTGCAGAACATCGGCAGCGAGTCCGATGCCTTCGGCATCCGCGCCATCCCCAGCTACGCCTCGCTGGCGGTCAACCTCTACTCAGCGCCCGCCAGGCGCCCCGAGCTGCGGAAGACGTGGGAGGCCGGGCTGCGTGACCTGCTCCACGCCGCGGAGCCCGGCAGCAACGCCCAGCTGATCTTCACCCGGTTGTACGCCGGAGCCGTGGTCAGCGACGAGGGCCGGGCCGAGGTGCGCGGGCTCCTGGACGGCTCCGTCTCCCTCGAGGGCCTGGTGGTCGACACCGACCTGCGCTGGATGTTGCTCGTCGGGCTCGCGAAGAGCGGGGTCGTCGGCGACGCCGAGATCGACGCAGAGCTGGAGCGCGACCACACCATCTCCGGCCAGGAGAACGCCGCGGCTGCGCGCGCGTCACGTCCCGACGCCGACGCCAAGGCGGCCGCCTGGGCGGAGCTCGTCGACAACCCCGACGTCCCCAACGAGACGCACCGCTCCATCGCCACCACGTTCATGCGGTTCGGCCAGGAGGACCTGCTCGCGCCGTACCTCGAGAAGTACCTCTCGGCCGCCGATACGGCCTGGGAGGAGATGGGGACGCACATGGCGTCCAACCTCCTGGAGGACGCGTTCCCGCTGCCGCTCGGCAGCCCGGAGCTGGTCGAGCGGCTCGATCGTTGGCTCGAGGAGTCCCCGGCCAACCCGGCGGCGAAGCGCTACGTGCGCGAGGGCCGGGCCGACGTGGTCAGGGCGTTGGCGGCGCAGGCGCGCGACCGCGAGAGCTACACCTGAGCGTGCAGGGTGCGCGGGGCCCGCGCTGACATCGCGAGCATGCTGATCCCGCGACGGAGGCCCTTGACCAGGTCGCCGGTCGCGAACTCGGTGCGCATCTCGAGCACCGCGAGCGCCACCTCCTGATCGGAGAGCACCCGGCGCACCTCGGCGCCGGTGACGACCTCGATGACCCGCGCGACCGGGTCGACCATGATCAGGACGCTGCGGGCGGGGGCCGACAAGGCGGCGTGCAGCCGCTCGGCGTACTGCCGTGGCTCGCCCTCGGCGGTGCCGACGAACACCGAGAACTCGAAGCGGGAGACCCGCTCGGCCGCTCGGATGGCCTGGTCGAGCGCGACCCGCTGGGATGCGGTGAACTCCCTCACCAGGTACCGCCGGCCCCGCCGGTGTCACCCTCGTTCTCGTCGGCGGCACGGGAGGCCGGCTCGAGCTGGGGCGTGGTGCGTCGCCCGCCGAACCACTGGTCCTCGGGGCGTACGCCGGCCGGAGCGACCGACTCTCCGCGCACCACGCTCGGCAGATAGATCGCGGCGAGGATCCCGAGGGTGATCAGCAGCGGGATGCCCACGAAGAGCAGGAGGAAGTGCAGCACCGGCACCGGAGCCGGGTTGCTCCACCCGTCGGGGACGTCCGCGGCGGCCGGCCCGGCGTAGGCGAGCAGCAGGATCGTGGCGGAGCCCACAACGAGCGCGGTGCGCCTCAGGGCCTGGGTCGTCGGAGTCACGCCCTTGAGGATACTGGTCCGCATGTCCGCAGTACTCGCCGTCATCAACCACACCCAGTGGGCGAACCTCGGCAACCTGCTGGCACGCAAGGCCGGCGCCCTGGTCACCCTGATCGTGATCGGCCTGATCGTCCAGTGGATCCTCCACCGGCTGATCGACAAGCTGGTCAGCAAGGCGGAGGAGGGGGTCCTGCCCGACCGGATCACCCAGGCCGCCTTCGGCAGGACACAGACCGAGCCGCAACCCGGCTCCACCCGCCGGGTCCAGCGCGCGAAGACCCTCGGCACCCTGCTCAAGAGCATCACCTCAGGCGTGATCGTCGCGATCGTGCTGACGATGATGCTGAGCGAGATCGGCCTCAACATCGGCCCGATCATCGCCAGCGCCGGCATCGTCGGCGTGGCCCTCGGCTTCGGGTCGCAGACGCTGGTCAAGGACTTCCTCTCCGGCGTCTTCCTGCTCTTCGAGGACCAGTACGGTGTCGGCGACGTCGTCGACATGGGCGAGGGACTCAGCGGCACGATCGAGGCGGTCAGCCTCCGGGTGACCCGGCTGCGCGACACCAACGGCACCGTCTGGTACGTCCGCAACGGGGAGCTCTACCGGGTCGGCAACATGAGCCAGAACTGGGCCCGCACCGTGCTCGACGTGCAGGTCAGCGCCCGGGAGGACCTCACCCGGGTCCGTCGCGTGCTCACCGACGTGATCCACGACCTCTGGCAGGACGAGGACTTCCAGGGAGTGATCATCGAGGAACCCGAGATCTGGGGCATCGAGGCGATCACGCCGGACGCGATCACGCTCCGCGTGGCGCTCAAGACCGCGCCGATGGAGCAGTGGCGGGTCGCTCGCGTGCTCCGGGGCCGGATCAAGTCGCGGTTCGACCACGAGGGCATCCAGGCGCCCTACCCCACGTCGTACGTGATGAACCGGACGCCGGGCGCGCCCGACGCGCCCGCCGCCGCCAACGTCGGCGCGGGGCAGGACCCCAATGAGTGAGGGCCTGACGTCGACGTTCTACGACGAGATCGGCGGCGAGGAGACGATCACCCGGATCGTTGCTGCGTTCTACCGCGGGGTGGCGGAGGATCCCTACCTCCGCGCGATCTACCCCGAGGACGACCTCGGGCCGGCGGAGGAGCGTTTCCGGCTGTTCCTGGTGCAGTACTGGGGCGGGCCGACGACGTACTCCGAGCGCCGCGGCCACCCGCGGCTGCGGATGCGGCACGCTCCGTTCGCGGTGACGCCCAAGGCGAAGGAGCACTGGCTCCGTCACTTCCGCGACGCCCTCGACGAGGTCGCCCTGCCGCCGGAGCAGGACGCGCAGTTCTGGGACTACATCACCCACGCCGCGCAGTTCATGGTCAACTCCTTCGACGAGACCTGAGCACGGTCACGCCCGGGCAACTCCGCCCATCCGCTGCTGGAAGAGCTCCCGGTGCTTCGGGTGCCACGCCAACGGCTCGTGATCCTCGTCGACGTTGACCTCCACCAGGCGGCTCCGCGCCATCACCCGGTCCGAACTCTCGGGATCGCGGATCTCCTGCTCGAACGAGATGGACCGGTCGCCGAGGGCCACCACCCGGCTCCTGACGACGTACGGCTCGGGGCGGAGGCTCATCTGCCCGACGTAGTCGATCTCGCTCCGCGCGATCACGGTCGTGACGGAGCCGTTGACTCTCGCCTCCCGGAAGACGCCGGTCAGCAGGTCGACCTGCGCGATCTGCGCGTAGTCGAGGTAGCGCAGGTTGTTGACGTGGCCGAGGAGGTCCACGTCGGAGAACCGCACCTGCACCGGGCGCTCGACGACGGTGCCGTCCCAGACCCGTCCCCCGCGCGGAGCGGCTCGACCGGAGACCGGTACCGGACCGAGGTGACCGGAGAGCCGCTCGCGCTCCGCCGACGTCATCCGCCGCGGCCTCTCGCTGGCGAACACGTACGGCGCGAGCAGGGTCGTCGCGCGTCCGTGCACGATCGTCTCGTCGCCGGCACCGGTGTACAGCTCGTATCCGAGCGTGAACGACGCGGCCCGGACCTCGGTCGCCCAGACGGCGACGTACAACGGAGCCTGCGTCAGCCGGAGCGGGGCCAGGTAGTCGACGACCGTGTTGACCACGACCAGCCCCTCTCCGGGGTTGGGGGTGGGCGAGGTGTCGTGGTGGCGCAGGAGGTCCAGCCGGGCCTCCTGCAGGTAGTCGACGAACGCGACGTTGCTGATGTTGTCGCCGTGCAGGTCGGCGCGGCGCATCTGGCACTCGTACACGTGGCGCACGGCCCCGATCCTGCCAGCCTCGGCCGCGACGCCCCGACTATGGTGAACCAGTGCCCGAAGCCGTCCTCGTCTCCGCCGCCCGCTCCCCCATCGGCCGTGCCGTCAAGGGGTCGTTGAAGGACGTCCGGCCCGACGACCTGGTCGCCCAGATGATCCGCACAGCCCTCGACCAGGTGCCGGCCCTCGACCGGCACGACGTCGACGACGTCTACGTCGGCTGCGGGCTGCCGGGCGGTGAGGCAGGGTTCAACCTGGCCCGCATCGTCAACGTGATGAACGGGATGGACGACGTTCCCGGCGCGACCATCACCCGCTACTGCGCCTCGTCGGTGCAGACGACGCGGATGGCGTTCCATGCGATCAAGGCCGGGGAGGGCGACGTGTTCGTCTCCGCCGGCGTCGAGACGGTGTCGCGCTACGAGCACGGAAGCTCCGACTCCTGGCCCGGCACCCGCAACGCGGCGTACGCCGACGCGATGGCGCGCACCGCCGACCGGGCCGAGCACGGCTCCGGCGGCGAGCCGTGGCACGACCCGCGCGAGGACGGCGTGCTCCCTGACGCCTACATCGCGATGGGCCAGACCGCCGAGAACGTCGCCACCCTGCGCGGCCTGACCCGGCTCGAGCTCGACGAGTTCGGCGTGCGCTCGCAGAACCTCGCGGAGAAAGCGCTCGCCGACGGGTTCTGGCAGCGCGAGATCACCCCGGTGACCACTCCCGACGGCACGGTCGTGTCGGCCGACGACGGGCCGCGCGCGGGCGTGACCCTCGAGGCGGTCGCCGGACTCAAGCCGGTGTTCCGCCCCGACGGCGTCGTCACTGCGGGGAACTGCTGCCCGCTCAACGATGGTGCCGCGGCCGTCGTCGTCATGTCCGACACCAAGGCGGCCGAGCTCGGCATCACGCCGCTCGCCCGGATCGTCGCCACCGGCGTCAGTGCTCTGTCCCCGGAGATCATGGGGCTCGGACCGGTCGAGGCGACGCGACGGGCACTCGGCCACGCCGGCATGACGATCGACGACATCGACCTGGTCGAGATCAACGAGGCGTTCGCCGCCCAGGTGGTGCCGTCGTACCAGGACCTCGGGATCGACCTCGACCGCCTCAACGTCAACGGCGGCGCGATCGCCGTGGGTCACCCCTTCGGGATGACCGGGGCCCGGCTGCAGACCACGATGCTCAACTCCCTCGACTGGCACGACAAGTC
>JAICSK010000285.1 GCA_025936915.1 Nocardioides sp. | reverse complement strand
GCCACCAAGGACCTCGACGGCACCTTCGAGAAGCTGCAGGCCAGCGACACCGCCGAGATCGTCCAGGAGCCGACCGAGCAGCCGTACGGCGTGCGCGACTGCGCCGTGCGCGACCCCGCCGGCAACCTGGTCCGGATCCAGGAGGTGCGCTGAGATGGCCGGCATCGACTTCGTCACCCTCGAGGTGCCCGACGCCGCGGCCGCGGAGGCGTTCTACAAGACCGCCTTCGATCTCGACGACATCGTCCGGGTACGCGAGTCCGGGGAGCCGACCACCGGCTTCCGCGGGTTCACGCTCTCGCTCGTGGTCTCCCAGCCGAGCTCCGTCGACAGCCTCGTCGGCACCGCGCTCGAGGCCGGCGCCACCCCGCTGAAGCCGGTGAGCAAGAGCTTCTGGGGCTACGGCGGCTCGCTGCAGGCGCCGGACGGCGCGATCTGGAAGGTCGCGACGTCGTCGAAGAAGGAGACCGGGCCGGCGACCCGGAAGGTCGACGACGTCGCGCTGCTGCTGGGCGTGGCGGACGTCAAGGCGACCAAGCAGTTCTACGTCGACCACGGCTTCCCGGTCGGGAAGAGCTTCGGCAGCAAGTACGTCGAGTTCGCCGGCACCCCGGGCTCCCGCGTCAAGCTGGGTCTGTACGGGCGGCGCGCCCTGGCCAAGGACGCCGGGGTCGCGCCGGACGGCACCGGGTCGCACCGGATCGTCATCGGAGGCGATGCCGGGTCGTTCACCGATCCGGACGGGTTCGCCTGGCAGGCCGCGTCGGCCTGAGGCGGCCGCGCACGATCACTGGACGGGACCTTCCCGCCCGACGGATGGAGACACGATGAGCACGGCCACGAGGCCGGACAGGCAGAGGCACGCGCTGCACGCTGCCGACAGTCACGACATGATCCGCGTGCACGGCGCCCGCGTGAACAACCTCAAGGATGTCAGCGTCGAGATCCCGAAGCGCCGGCTGACGGCGTTCACCGGGGTCTCCGGCTCGGGCAAGAGCTCGCTGGTGTTCGGCACGATCGCGGCGGAGTCGCAACGGCTGATCAACGAGACGTACAGCGCGTTCGTGCAGGGGTTCATGCCGACGCTGGCCCGGCCGGACGTGGACGTCCTCGACGGGCTCACGACCGCGATCATCGTCGACCAGGAGCGGATGGGCGCGGACGTCCGCTCCACGGTCGGCACCGCCACCGATGCCAACGCGATGCTGCGCATCCTGTTCAGCCGGCTCGGGCAGCCGCACATCGGCTCGCCGCAGGCGTTCTCCTTCAACGTCGGCTCGATCAGCGGCGCCGGCGCGGTCACCGTCGAGCGGGCCGGCCGGACGACGAAGGAGCGGCGGACGTTCAGCATCCTCGGCGGCATGTGCCCGCGCTGCGAGGGCCGGGGCTCGGTCACCGACTTCGACCTGACGGCCCTGTACGACGACAGCAAGTCGCTGAGCGAGGGTGCGCTGACGATCCCCGGCTACAGCATGGACGGCTGGTACGGCCGGATCTTCAAGGGCAGCGGCTTCTTCGACCCCGACAAGCCGATCAAGAAGTTCAACAAGCGCGAGCTCCACGACCTGCTCTACAAGGAG
>JAICSK010000126.1 GCA_025936915.1 Nocardioides sp. | reverse complement strand
GTCATCGTCCGCAACCGCTGCGACTGGGACGCCCAGCACCAGGAGCGCAACGGATAACAGAATGCGTCGCACTAGGACTCCAGCTGAGCTTTCACCAGCATTTGCCAACTTCCATTGATCTGCCCGATCGTCAACTGATGAGTTGATCCCCCGCCGGCGAGATGTTGGACGGCACCGTTTGCGGACCGTTCGTAGGTTGTAGGACCCGAGTTCACAGTCACTACGTAGGTGCCTTCTCCTGGGGACGCTGTGCTCTTAACAATCGACTCGATCGTCCAGCCCTTCCAGTGCACGAAACCTCCGTTTCCGTAGTACCGACGTATGTCGTTTGCGAGTTCGCGACATGCCTTGCATCGGCTGGAGATCGCGAGATACGGCCGCACTGCACCGGTGTTCTCCATGCGCTTCTCGGTCTCGGCCCAGCGGCGGATGAACGCCTCCGGGCTCTCGTGCTTCGGCGGCTGCGTGGGCGACGAGGTCGGCGGCGACGAGACCGGCGGGTCGGCGACGGAGTCGCCGCCACCGCAGGCAGCGAGGACGAACACGGGCGCGGTCAGCGCGCCGGCGAGGTGACGACCGAGGGAACGACGTACGTGCATCGAAGCGGTGCCTCCCGAGACGGCTGTCGATGTGGTGCTCACCGTACTCACATCACGCCGACTCGGCCATCAGGTCGTCGGCGGTCAGCGGCAGTACGTCGTGGTCGTGGGCGAGGTGGATCATCTCCAGGCGGGCACCGGCTCGGCGGCCGGCCTCGTACAGCGCTCGTGCCCACGCCTGGTCGGTCGCGTCCGGGCGACCTCCACCGGGCCGCGACCGGAGGAGCGCGAACCGGGTGTCCGGGTCGGCCAGCGGCGCGAGCAAGCCGGCGAAGGAGTCGATCTCGCCGGAGTCCGGCGGCTCGCCGAGCTCCACGATCTCGAGGATGTGCGGCACCGGGCGCTCCCCCTCGATGACCACCATCCACAACGACGCCGACGAGAACCCCAGGGGCGACATCAGCCGCCGCCACATCTGCTCGACGTCGGACTGGGTGCGGAGCACCGGGCGGAACGGCGGGGTCTCGGTCATGTCCCGACCATGCCCCGAATCGGCGACGCGTGCCCGCGGTCATCCACAGGCCCGCACCGGTCGGGTTGGGACGAGGTGCGCACGGGGAAGAAGGAGCGGACCCGACACGAGGAGGTTGCCGATGGAGTACGCCGGAGCAGTCGAGGTCCAGCCGCCGATCCGGGCCGACGAGGGCGAGTGGCTGGTGCGGGCGGAGTGGACCGCCTCCGGCGACGGCCGGACGATCCGGCCCCGACGTGACGCCGCGCTCGACGACTGCGTCCAGGGGCTGCGCGACCTGGTCGCGATCGACCTGGGCTCACGGGTCTACGACGGCGTCGTCGCGGCGTACGACGAGCGGACCCGCCGCCTGGTCATCGTCTCGACCCGCTCGGGCCGAGTCACCCGCCGCACCCTGCGCAAGCCACAGGACGTGGTCACGCGCGAGAACGTGATCGACCTCGCCTCGCACCGCCGGGCGATCATGCGGGCCGCGACCCGCTGACCAGGTCAGGGGCGCCAGCGGCGGTGCGACGTGCCGGTCGTTCCCGACCGGATCAGCTCGAGCCGGGGCTTGGGGCCGTCGGTACGCCCGGTCTGCGGCTTGCGTCGCCCGGCGCGCCACGGATCGGGCCAGATCGCGCCCGGACCGTCGTAGTCCTGCTCGACGGCGGCGTGAAGGGTCCAGTTCGGGTCGTAGAGGTGGGCGCGACCGAGTGCGCAGAGATCGGCCCGGCCGGCCATCAGGATCGAGTTCACGTCGTCGTACGACGAGATCACGCCGACCGCGATGGTCGGGATGCCGAGACGGTTGCGGATCGCATCGGCGTACGGCGTCTGGTAGCTGCGGCCGAACGCCGGCCGCTCGCGCTTGGTCACCTGCCCCGTCGACACGTCGATGGCCGCGGCGCCGGCCTCGGCGAACGCCGCGGCGACGGCCAGCGCGGCCTCGAGCGTCTGCCCGTCCTCGACCCAGTCGGTCGCCGAGATGCGGACGGTCATCGGCTTCGTGGGTGGCCAGACCTCCCGCATCGCCCGCCACACCTCGAGCGGGAATCGCAACCGGCCGGCGACGTCGCCGCCGTACTCGTCGGTGCGCAGGTTGGTCACCGGGGAGAGGAAGCCCGACAGCAGGTAGCCGTGCGCGCAATGCAGCTCGAGCACGTCGAAGTCTGCCTCGGCCGCCCGACGCGCGGACGCGACGAACTCCTCTCGGATCTCGTCGAGTCCCGCCCGGTCGAGCTCGCGCGGCGTCTGGTTGGTCTCCGAGTAGGCGACCGGTGACGCGGCGAGAACGTCCCAGTTGCCCGAGGGGAGCGGCTCGTCGATGCCCTCCCACATCAGCCTGGTGGAGCCCTTGGCCCCGGAGTGGCCGAGCTGGCAGCCGATCGCGGCCGACGTGCTCGCGTGCACGAAGTCGACCGCGCGCTTCCAGCCGTCGCGCTGCTCGTCGGTCCAGAGGCCGCCGCAGCCGGGGCTGATCCGCCCGACCGCCGACGGGCAGATCATCTCGGTCATCACCAGGCCTGCCCCACCGAGCGCCTTGCCCCCGAGGTGGACGAGGTGGAACTCGGTCGGTACGCCGTCCTCTGCGACGTACATGTCCATCGGCGAGACGATCACCCGGTTGTTCAGCGTCAGCCCGGGTCCTTCGGCGGCACGCAGGGTCACCGGCTGGAACATCGGGGGTGTGTCCGGCCGGCCGTGGCAGTCCTCGGCGTACCTGCTCTCGCAGCGGGCGACGAACTCCGGGTCGCGCGCGCGCAGGTTGTCGTAGGTGACCCGGCGCGACCGGGTCATGATGTTGAAGGAGAACTGCACCGGCTCCTGGTGGACGTACTGTGCGAGGTTCTCGAACCACTCCAGGCTCGCCTGCGCCGCGCGCTGGGTGGAGAGCACGACCGCCTTGCGCTCCTCCTCGTAGGTGGCGAGCGCCGCCTCGATGTCCGGCTCCTCGTGCAGGCACGCGGCGAGGGCCAGGGCGTCCTCCATCGCGAGCTTGGTGCCCGAGCCGATCGAGAAGTGGGCGGTGTGTGCGGCGTCGCCGAGGATGACGACCGCCGCCTTGTCGGGCTCAGCGTGGACCCAGTGCTCGTTGCGGACCGTGGTGAAGGAGATCCAGCGGCTGTTGTTGGCCATCACCTCGTGGCCGCCGAGGATGTCGTCGAAGAGCTCGCGGACGAGCGCGATCGACTTCTCGTCGGACTCGCCCGGTGCCCAGTCGCGGTCGGCGAAGACCTCGAACCCGGCCCGGCGCCAGACCTCGCTGGTCATCTCGACGATGAACGTCGAGCCGGTCGCGTCGTAGGGGTAGCCGTGGATCTGCATCACGCCGTACGGCGTCTCGCGCACGTCGAACGTGAACGCGTCGAACACGAGCGACGTGCCGAGCCAGATGTAGCGGCAGTCGCGGACGTCGAGGCTCGGGCGGAAGGTGTCGGCGTACCGTCGTCGCACCGCGGAGTTCAGGCCGTCGGCGGCCACCACGAGGTCGGACGACGCGGTGAGCTCGTCGATGTCGGGTGCCTCGGTGCGGAAGTGAAGGGTCACGCCGAGCTCGCGGCAACGCTCCTGGAGGATCTCGAGCAGCCGCCGGCGGCTCATCGCGGCGAACGCGTGCCCGCCGCTGGTGACCACCTCGCCCTTGAAGTGGACGTCGATGTCGTCCCAGATCGCGAACTCGCGCTGCATCCGGGCGAAGACGGCCGGGTCCGCGTGCTCGATGCCGCCGAGCGTCTCGTCGCTGAACACCACCCCGAAGCCGAAGGTGTCGTCCGCGGCGTTCCGCTCCCACACCGTGATCTCGTGCTGCTGTCCGGTCGTGGCGGCCAGCTGCTGGGCGAGGGCCGAGAAGTAGAGGCCACCCGGACCGCCGCCGATTACCGCGATCCGCATGTGCCCTCCGTGGGTGTTGGGTAGTCCGTGACGAAACGGCCCGGAAAAGGCCTCCTGAGGGGCCGTTTCGTCACGGAGTATCCCAACAACATAGCGTTTTCTTGACGGGCGTTGTCAAGACGCAATACGGTCGTGGGTATGGTCGGCGGCGTGGGTGACACCTTCGGGCTGACGGCCGAGCAGGGGGAGTACGCCGCGTGGGTGCGGTCGGCGGCGACCTCGTTCGACGACATCCCACCGGTTCACGGCGAGGTCAACCGGTCGCTGATCAAGGCGCTGGGCGAGGCCGGGCTGCTGCGCGGGCTCTTCGGCGGCGCTCCCGATGAGCCGCCTCGGGACGCCGCAGCCATGCAGCTGTGCCTGCTCCGCGAGATGCTCGCCACCGTCAACACCGAGGCCGAGACGGCGCTCGCGCTCCAGGGTCTCGGCTCCTACCCGATCCTCCAGGCCGGCAACGACGCCACCCGCGACCGCTGGATAGCCGGGGTCGCGAGCGGGGACGTCGTACCCGCGTTCGCCCTGTCCGAGCCGGACGCCGGCTCCGACGCGGGCGCGCTCGCCCTCGAGGCCGAACAGCACGGCGACGCCTGGACCCTGCACGGCACCAAGACCTGGATCTCCAACGCGCCCGACGCCGACGTCTACTCCGTCTTCGCGCGGACGACGCCCGGGACCAAGGCGCGTGGGATCACCGCGTTCGCGGTCGCCGGCGACGCGCCCGGACTGACCGGCGAACGCCTCCACATGGTCGCCCCCCACGCCCTCGGCACGCTGCACTTCGACGGCGTCCACGTCACCCGCGAGGACGTGCTCGGCGAGGTCGACCAGGGGTTCGCGGTCGCGATGCGGACGCTCGACCTGTTCCGGCCGAGCGTCGGCGCGTTCGCGGTCGGGATGGCCCAGGCGGCCCTCGACGCCAGCCTGGCCTGGGCCCAGGAGCGCGAGCTCTTCGGCGGCCGGCTGATCGACCAGCAGGCCACCCAGCACACCCTGGCCGAGATGTCGACGAGGATCGAGGCCGGTCGGCTGCTGGTACGACGTGCCGCCGCGGCGTACGACGACGGCGCGCCGGCGAGCACAATCACCACGGCCGCCGCCCAGGCCAAGCTGTTCGCCACCGAGACCGCGCAATGGGTCGTCGACCGGGCCGTCCAGCTGCACGGCGCACGGGCACTCCAGCAGGGACATCTCCTCGAGCGGCTCTATCGTGAGGTCCGCGCCCCGCGGATCTACGAAGGCGCCTCCGAGGTGCAGCGGACGATCATCGCGAGAGGCCTGATGAGCAAGTGAGCCGATACCGCGCCAGCGCCGGGATCACCGACGACTGGCAGCACTTCGACTTCGCGGTCGCCGACGGCGTGGCGACGGTGACCCTCAACCGCCCCGAGAAGCTGAACCCGCTCACCTTCGAGTCGTACGCCGACCTGCGCGACCTGCTCGCCGAGCTGCCGCACCGCGGCGACACCAGGGTGCTGGTGATCCGCGGGCAGGGAAAGGGATTCTGCGGCGGCGGCGACGTCAACGAGATCATCGGCGAGCTGATCCAGATGGATGCCGACGGCCTGATGGGCTTCACCAGGATGACCGGCGACGTCATCCGGGCGATGCGCGAGTGCCCGATCCCGATCATCGCCGGCATCCAGGGGATCGCGGCCGGCGCCGGCAGCGTGGTCGCGATCGCGGCCGACTTCCGCATCTGCACACCGCAGGCGAGGTTCGCGTTCCTGTTCACCAAGGTCGGCCTGTCCGGCGGTGACATGGGGGCGGCGTACCTCCTGCCACGGCTGGTCGGCTACGGCCGCGCCACGGAGCTGCTGATGCTGGGCGACACGATCGACGCCGAGACCGCCGATCGGTACGGCCTGGTCACGCAGCTCACCGATGATCTCGACGGTGCCTGTGCCGCCCTCGCCCGGCGCCTCGCCGACGGACCGACCCTCGGCCTGCAACAGACCAAGTCGCTGATCACGCGCGAGCTCGACATGCCGCTGGGGCCGGCGATGGAGCTCGACGCGATGACCCAGGCGCTGCTGATGACCACCCACGACCACGCGGAGTTCCATGCCGCGTTCAACGCCAAGCGACCCCCCGAATGGACCGGCCGATGAGCCACGACTTTCTGCAGGTCGACGACCTGCTCACCGACGAGGACCGCGCGATCCGCGACACCGTCCGTGACTTCGCCCGGAGCGAGCTGGCACCCCATGTCGCCGAGTGGTACGAGGAGGGCACGCTGCCCGACGACCTCGGGCCGCGTCTCGGCAAGCTCGGTCTGCTGGGGATGCACCTCGACGGCTACGGCTGCGCCGGCACCAGCGCGACGGCGTACGGCGTGGCGTGCCGCGAGCTCGAGGCCGTCGACTCGGGGCTGCGCAGCTTCGTCAGCGTGCAGGGCTCGCTCGCCATGTACGCGATCCACCGGTGGGGCACCGAGGAGCAGAAGAACGAGTGGCTGCCGCGGCTGGCGACCGGCGAGGCGATCGGGTGCTTCGGCCTGACCGAGCCGGACGCCGGCAGCGACCCGGGGTCGATGAAGACGCGTGCGCGGCGGGACGCCCCCGGGAATGGGCAGAGCGACTGGGTGATCAACGGCTCGAAGATGTGGATCACCAACGGCACCCTCGCCGACGTCGCGATCGTGTGGGCGCAGACCGATGACGGGATCCGCGGCTTCGCCGTACCGACGGATGCACCGGGGTTCAGCGCCCACAAGATCGAGCGCAAGCTGTCGCTGCGGGCGTCGGTGACCGCCGAGCTGGCGTTCGACGACCTGCGGGTGCCGGCGTCCGCGGCGTTCCCGGAGGTGCGCGGACTGAAGGGCCCGCTGTCGTGCCTGAACGAGGCGCGCTACGGGATCGTCTGGGGCGTCGTCGGCGCGGCCCGATCGTGCCTGGAGGAGTCCCTGGCCTACACCCAGGAGCGCGAGCAGTTCGGCAAGCCGCTGGCGTCGTTCCAGCTCACCCAGCGCAAGCTCGCGCTGATGACGGTCGCGGTCAACAACGCCGCGCTGGTCGCCTGGCGGCTCGGTGTGCTCAAGGACGCCGGCACGCTGACGCCGATCCAGGTGTCCTACGGCAAGTACTCCAACGTCCGGGCCGCCCTCGACGTCGCCCGCGAGGCGCGTACGACGCTCGGCGGCGCCGGGATCACCCTCGACCACACCGTGATGCGGCACATGAACAACCTCGAGACCGTGATGACCTACGAGGGCACCGAGGAGATGCACCTGCTCTCGGTGGGCGGCCAGCTGACCGGGATCCCGGCGTTCCGGTGAACGCCCGATGATCGCGTTGGTCACCGGCGCGTCGAAGGGGATCGGCGCGGGGTGCGCACGGGCCCTGTCCCAGGCCGGTCACCGGGTCGCGCTGGTGTCTCGCGACGAGACCTCCCTGCGGTCGGTCGCGGCCTCCTTGCCGGGCGAGTCCCTCGTCGTACCCGCCGACATGACCGACGCCGGCGCCGTCGAGTCGGCGTTCGCACGGGTCGAGGAGGAGTGGGGACCGGTCGAGATCCTGGTGGTGAACGCCGGGGCGTCGATGTCGGCACCGCTGGTGCGGACCAGCGACGAGGACTGGCAGCGGATGCTCGACCTCAACCTGACGGCGCCGTTCCGCTGCCTGCGGCGCGCGCTGCCGGCGATGACCGCGGCCGGCTTCGGGCGCGTCGTGGTGATCGCCTCGGTCGCGGCGAAGGTCGGGTCGGCGCGGATCGCGGCGTACACGGCCAGCAAGCACGGCGTGCTCGGGCTGGTCCGCACGGCCGCGATGGAGGTGGCGACGACCGGCGTCACGGTCAACGCCGTCTGCCCGGGGTACGTCGACACGCCGATGACCGACGAGTCGGTGGCGAGCATCGCGGCCGGGACCGGCCGCTCGGCGGACGAGGCGCGCGGGATCCTCGAGCACATGCAGCCGATCGGGCGGCTGGTCACGGTCGAGGAGGTCGCGGCCGCGGCGATGCTCTGCGTCGACAACGCCGCGATCAACGGGCAGGGGATCAACGTCGACGGAGGGGCAGTGCAGAGCTGATGGCCGACCTGGAGCGCTTCAACCCGCCCTCACTGGCGAAGCCGTCGGGCTTCTCGCACGCCGTCCTGGCGCGGGGTACGACGATCCACCTGGCCGGTCAGACCGGCATGGACGCATCCGGCGCGATCGTGTCCGGGGGCGTGGTGGCGCAGTTCGAGCAGGCGCTGTCCAACCTGCTCACCGCCCTCCGCGAGGCCGGCGGGTCTCCCGACGGGATCGCCTCCCTGACGGTCTACATCGTCGACATGGACGACTACCGCTCCCATGCCCGCGAGATCGGCCAGGTCTGGCGGCGGCTCGTCGGCACCGACTACCCCGCGATGGCGGGTATCGGGGTCGCCCGCCTGTGGGACGCCGATGCCCTGGTGGAGATCCAGGGGTACGCCGTTCTCTGATGGGGGAACCGACGGTTCATCACGCTGAGTGGTCGAACCGGGGGTTGGCAAGCGGAGTTCACCTGGCCCGGGACCGGCTCACCTACTCAGCGTGATGAACCGTCTCCAACCGCCCCCGCGCATGCTCGGCCGCGGGAGCACGGAGCCGCCCGTCGAGCTCGGCGAACAGCTCGCCCGCGCGCACCCCTGGCCAGTCCGGGGGGAGGAGCGAGAGGGGGATGCCCGGGTCGAGGTAGGGCAGGCGGCGCCAGGCCGTCAGCATCGGGACGTACGCCGCGAAGGCCCGGGCCGGCCCGGGGGAGCGCAGGGCGGTCAGCGACCCGTGGTCGGCGACGAACTCGTCGTACAGCGACGCGATCGCGGGCAGGTCCCACCACTCGCCGACCCGCACCTGGGGCGGCCCGGAGCCCAGGTAGGACCCCCGGAACAGCTCGGTGTACGACGTGAGGGCGGCGCGGTCGAGCGCCGCCAGGGTCTCGTCGTACGCCGTGCCGGGCGCGATCCAGACGCCCGGCGCGGCGGTGCCGAAGCCCAGCCGGGTCAGGAGCGATCGGAGCTCGTGCCGCTTGCCCCGCTCGGCCTCGGGCACGGAGAACACCACGACCAGCCAGCCGTCGTCGACCGACGAGCGCGGCCGTGACCAGATGCGGGCGTCGCCCTCGCGGAGCACGGCCAGCGCCGTCGTCGAGAGTCGATAGCCTGCCGCGCCGTCTGGCTTCGCCGGCTCCAGGACGCCGCGCTTCTTCAGCCGCGACACCGACGACCGGGTCGCGGCCGCGTCGACATCGAGGTCGGCCATCAACGCGATCAGCGACCTCACCGACAGCCAGTGCGAGCCCTCACGTGCGTAGAGCCCGAACAGCGACAGGATCAGGTGTCGCGGCGACTGCTCAGGCATCGGCGGGAGTCGGGTCGGCCGCCTGCCTCAGCCGGAAGCGCTGCAGCTTCCCGGTCGCCGTCTTCGGCAGCTCGGCCACGAACTCGATCGCCCGGGGGTACTTGTACGGCGCGATCTCGGCCTTGACGAAGTCCTGCAGCTCGCCCGCGCTCACCGACCCCGCGCTCACGACGTACGCCTTGACGATGTGTCCGCGCGCCTCGTCGGGGATGCCGACGACCGCGCACTCCGCGACGAGCGGGTGCCGCAGCAGCGCCTCCTCGACCTCCGGCGCCGCGATGTTGTAGCCGGAGCTGATGATCATGTCGTCGCTGCGCGCCTGGTACCAGAAGTAGCCGTCGTCGTCGCGGACGAAGGTGTCGCCGGTGAGGTTCCAGCCGTTCGAGACATAGGTCGCCTGCCGCGGGTCGTCGAGGTAGCGACACCCGGTCGGTCCACGGACCGCGAGCAGCCCGGACTCACCGGCGGGCAGCTCGTGTCCGGAGCCGTCGACGATGGTCGCGGCGTAACCCGGCACGGCGCGACCCGTCGAGCCCGGCCGGATGTCGTCGCCGGCCGCCGAGATGAAGATGTGCAGCATCTCGGTCGATCCGATGCCGTCGATGATCTCGACGCCGGTCGCGTCGCGGAACGCCTCCCACGTCGCCCGCGGCAGGTGCTCGCCGGCCGAGACCGCCTTGCGCAGGGTCGGGACGGTCTTCCCGGCCGCGAGCATCGCCTTGTACGCCGTCGGCGCGGTGAAGCAGATCGTCACGCCGTGATCGTCGATCAGGTCGGCCAGCTCGACCGGCGTCGCCTTCTCGACCAGCAAGGTCGACGCGCCGGCATGGAGCGGGAACAGCAGCACGCCCCCGAGCCCGAACGTGAAGGCGTACGGCGGGGTGCCGGTGAAGACGTCGTCTGCCGACGGCCGGAGCACGTGCCGCGAGAACGTCTCGCAGATCGACATCACGTCGCGATGGAAGTGCATCGTCGCCTTGGGCCGCCCCGTCGTCCCGGACGTGAACGCCAACATGCACACGTCGTCGCTCGAGGTCTCGACGTCGTCGAACGACGGGTCCTTGGCCGCCACACGATCGGCCCAGGCGTCGTCGCCGTACGCGATCATCGGGACCCCGAGCGGCTCGACCGCCTCGAGGAACCGGTGGTCGACCAGGGCGGCGTCGAGATGGGCGATCTCGTGGATCGTCTGCAGCTCTCCGGTGCGCAGCAGCGGCATCGTGGTGACCAGCACGGCGCCCGCCTTGAGCACGCCGAACCACGCGGCCGAGAGCCACTGGTTGTTGGGCCCGCGCAGCAGCACGCGGTTGCCGGGGACGATCCCGAGGTCCTCGACGAGGACGTGCGCGACCCTGTTGGCGGCCGCCATCAGGTCGGCGTAGGACCAGGTGTGCTGCCCGGGCTGGTGCAGGCACGGACGTTCGGCACCGTGTCGCGCGGCGACCTGGTCGAGCAGGGCGGTGGCGCAGTTGAGCCGGTCGGGATAGTGGAGCTCGGGGAGGTCGAAGGTCAGCTCCGGCCACTGCTCGGCCGGCGGCAGGTGGTCACGGCAGAACGTGTCGACGTGGGCCGACGGCAGCAGCTCCATGGCCGACAACGTATGCCCCGTTCGTGACGACGGGCAAGAGCACGCGATATCGGGCTGCCGCGAAGTTCAGGCTCCGTGGAACTCCCCGACGCGTTTCTTCGGACGTACCCTGTCCTCACTCTCGGGGGAGGGAGTCGGTCATGGTCTGGTACACGATCCTGGGCGTCGCAGTGGT
>JAICSK010000283.1 GCA_025936915.1 Nocardioides sp. | reverse complement strand
GGCACGTGCAGGGGCAGGTGGATCGGCGCGTGCACCTCGACGATCACGCGCTCGGTCGCCTGGTCGACCGATACCTGCGCGGTGAGTCCCGGGTAGCGGTCGAAGGCGCCGACCTTGTGCAGGTAGCCGAAGACCGCCGCGCGGGCGACGTCGGCGTCGAGGTGGAGATCGGCGTCGAGCCCGGCGCCGTACGCCTCGTCCCCCGACGCGCCCGCGTCGGCGCCGGTCAGGGCGGCTCCGTCGGCGAGCGTGTCCAGGCCCTGCCGTTGGAGGTACGCCGCGGAGGCGTCGGTGACCACCGCCGCCATCATCAGCAGCACGACGGCCAGCCCGATGATCAACAGCGTGGTCTGGCCGCGCTCATCCCGTCGGCGCCGCACCGGCGACCTCCTGGAACTGTCCGATCGGCACCGTCTGGGTCGCGTCGAGCGCGAAGCTGGGCCGGTTGCCGCCCAGCGCGCTCGGCATCATCGCAAGCACCACCCGCGAGTGCACCGCCACGGTGATCACCGACGTCCCCTGGTGGCAGTCCGCGGGGTACGGCGTGCAGGTCACCCGCACCTCGGGCGTGACGTCGTGGACGCCCTGGTCCTCGAGGGCGACCTGCGCGGCGATGCGGGCACGAGCCAGACCGGATGCGTCGTCGGGCGCCAGGGCATACGCCCGGGCGGCCGCGCGGACCGCGGCCGAGACGCCGAACGCTCCGCGTTGCACCTCGAAGACCGAGAGCACGATCCAGAGCACCGGCAGCACCAGCAGGATGCCGAGCCAGGAGAGCTCGACCAGTGCGCTTCCTTGTTCGCCGCGGCGTCTCACGGTTGTTCCTCGATCGCGTGGCCGGAGACGTCGAGGACGACCCCGGGGCCGCCGATCCCCAGCGCCGGGACGACGACGTGCACGGTGACCTCGACCGCCGGGGCGCCGTCGATCGTCGTCTCGTGCGCGGTGACGTCGTGGGCGTAGCGACCGGCCAGTACGCCTCTGATCTGCGCGCGGGTGCGGGCGGCCCCGGCGGCCGGGTCGCGGTCCAGGGTGGCGGCGTACCTCGCTCCCTCCGACGCGGCGGCGGTGAGGGTGTTGCGGACGAACAGCACCAGCGCGACCTGGAGAACACCGAGGAAGACCGGCACGAGCACGACCACGACCAGGACGAAGTCGACCACCGCTGCTCCGCGGTGGTCGCGTCGGCGCGACATCGTCAGTGCACGCTGTCGAGCGCCGAGCTGAGCATGTCGGTGAGCTGCGGCTTGGCCAGGGAGTACAGGGCCCCGACCAGCCCGGCGGTCATCACCGTCACCAGCACCCAGCCGGGTACGTCGCCGCGCTCGTCGCGGCGCCGGGTCACCGTCGTCAGCAGCAGGCAGCGGGTCAGCAGGAGCGTGAGTGGGGCCATGGTTCCTCTTCTTTCCGTCGGTCACGGAGTGGTCAGGTGGAGCCCGATGACGCCGGGCCAGAAGGCGATCAGCACGGTGACCGGCAGTACGAGGAAGACGACCGGGACCATCATGAAGACCTCCTTGCGCGCGGCGACCTCGATCAGCTCGCGACGTCCCGCGTCGCGGACGTCGGCAGCCTGGGCGTGCAGGACGTCGGCCAGCGGGGTGCCGCGTTCGATCGCGACGGAGACGCCCTGCGCGAACCGGGCGACCGACGGGACTCCGGTGGTCGCGGCCAACCGGTCG
>JAICSK010000054.1 GCA_025936915.1 Nocardioides sp. | reverse complement strand
GTTTCGCCGGCACGAACCGGTCCTCACTCACCGCCCCCGACCAGCAGCCCTGACCAGCAGCCTCCGGGCGGTGAGACCGGCCCCGTTTCGCCGGCACGAACCGGTCCGCACTCACCGCCCCCGACCCAGCACCCCTCAGAGCGGTGGGCCAGGACCGTAAATGCAGGTGGAAAACGATCCCCAGTCACCGCCCCCCGGGGCCTCAGAGCCGGGCAGCGTCCAACAACGCCCCGAGCTCGTCGTTGGTGAGGTCGCGGATCTCACCCACCGCCAACCGCCCGAGCATGACCGGGCCGATCGCGGTACGGGTCAGCTGCCGGACCGGATGACCCACGTGGTCGAGCAGCCGGCGGACGATCCGGTTGCGCCCCTCGTGGATCACCAGCTCGACGATGGACCCGTCCCTGCTGGTGCCGCGGCCGCCGACCAGCTTCGCCGACGAGACCGTGACGGGTCCGTCGTCGAGAGTCACGCCCGCGAGCAGGCGCTTGACCGTGCTCGGGTACACCACTCCCTCGACGGCCGCGACGTACGTCTTGTCGACCTCGTACGACGGGTGGGCCATCCGCTGCGCGAACTCGCCGTCGTTGGTGAGCAGCAGCAGCCCGGCGGTGTCGGTGTCGAGGCGTCCCACGTGGAACAGCCGCTCGGGCCGATCGGCGACGAGGTCGGACAGGGTCCGCTCGGCGTGCGGGTCGGACATCGTCGAGGTGACGCCGACGGGTTTGTTGAGCACGAGGTAGACGTTCGGCGACACCGGTGGAAGGCGTCGCCCGGACACCCGGACCACCGCCGCGGTGGGGTCGACCTTCGTCCCCAGCCGGGTGATCACCTCACCGTCGACGGTGACCGCTCCGGCGAGCATCAGCTCCTCGCACCTGCGCCGCGAGGCCACCCCAGAACGGGCGAGCAGCTTGTGCAGTCGGACGAGCCCGTCGTCGTCCCGCTCGAGATCGGGTCCGCTCACGCGTCGCCGTCGGACGAGCCCGTCGAGACCACGCCCACGCTGCCGCCGAGCTCCTCCTCGAGCTCGTCGAGGTCGTCGAGGTCGGGGAGGTACGGCGCGAGCTCCGGCAGGTCGTCCAGCGAGGTGACGCCGATCCGCTCGAGGAAGTACGACGTCGTCCGGTAGAGGTGGGCACCCGTGGAGTGGTCCTCCCCCGCCTCCTCGACGAGCCCGCGGGTGACCAGAGTGCGCATCACGCCGTCGACGTTGACGCCGCGGATCGCGGAGACCCGGGCACGGGAGACGGGCTGCTTGTAGGCGACCACGGCCAGCGTCTCGAGCGCCGCCTGGGTCAGCCGCGCCTGCTGGCCGTCGAGCACGAACGCCTCGACGACCGGGGCGAACTCCTCCCGGGTGTAGTAGCGCCAGCCGCCCGCGACGTTGCGCAGCTCGAAGCCTCGTCCCTGGACGGCGTACTCCTGGGCGAGCTCGGCGAGCGCTCCCTGTACGTCGGCCACCGGCGCGCCGACAGCGGAGGCCAGGGTCGCGTCGTCGAGCGGCTGGTCGGCGATCATCAGCAGCGCCTCCAGCGACGGGCGCAGCTCGGCGACCGGGACCTCCAGGACGTCCTCGCTCATCGTTCCTCCTGCTCGGGGGCGTTCGTCCCGACCGGTTCGGCCGTCGCGTCGGGCTCGGGTGCCCCTTCGAACTCGTCGATCCGGAAGTCGGCGACCGCCTCGGCGTCGTCGCCGCCCGTCCACCGGACGGTCAGCTCACCCAGCGGTGAGACCTGGTCGAAGGCCACGGCGTGCTCGCGGAAGAGCTCGAGCAGCGCCAAGAACCTCGCCACCGTGGTCAGCATGTCGGGAGAGTCGCCGCACAGCGCCCGGAACGTCATGGTGCCGGCACGCCGCAGCCGATCGACCACGAGCTCGGCCTGCTCGCGCACCGAGACCGCCGGGGCGTGGATGTGCTGGAGCGAGACCTCAGGCTCGGGCTTGGGCTCCAGCGCCCTGGCTGCGAGCTCGGCGAACGCGTCGAGGCCGATCCCGATGAGCACCTCGGGCAGCAGTCCCGCGTAGCGCTCCTCGAGCCCGACCGCGCGGGGATGGCGCCTCGCCTCGCCCGTCAGCCGCTGCTCGATCACCGACGCGACCTGCTTGAAGGCGCGGTACTGCAGCAGCCGGGCGAAGAGCAGGTCGCGGGCCTCGAGCAGCGCCAGGTCGTCCTCGTCCTCGATCTCGCCCTGGGGCAGCAGGCGCGCCGACTTCAGGTCGAGCAGGGTGGAGGCGACCAGCAGGAACGACGACGTCTGCTCGAGGTCCCAGCCTCCGTCCCGCTGACGAGCCGCTCCGGCCTTCACGTGCGCGATGAACTCGTCGGTCACCCGGTGCAGCGAGACCTCGGTGATGTCCAGCTTGTGCTTGGAGATCAGGCTGAGCAGCAGGTCGAAGGGGCCCTCGAAGTTGTCGAGCCGCACCTCGAAGGCGTGGGAGACCTCCGACGCGGACTCGGCTCCGCGATCGGAGAGCGCGGCGGCCGACCCGGTCGAGTCGGAGGTGGCGACGGTCATCTGGGGTGTTTCAGTCCTCGAGCGGTCTTGGGTCAGGCCTCGAACAGGCGCTGCACCAGCATGCTGTCATGCCCGTGCTGGTCGAGGTCGGCCAGCACCAGCGCGACCGCCTCCCGCACCAGCCGCCCACGGTCGACGGCCAGGCCGTGGTGGCGCCTCAGCTCCAGTCGAGCGTGCTCGAGGTCGAGCAGCTCGTCGGCGGTGACGTAGATCGTGATCTTCTCGTCGTGCCGCACACGGCCGCTCGGGCGACGTCGTATGTCGTCGTCGACGTCCTGAGCGGTCGGGACGGCGCGCACGCGACGTTCACGCGAGGCAGGGTCGGCGGCCGGGTCGGTAGGGCGGAAGAGGTCGTCGGCGGCGGGCAGGTTCACGCGTCGAGGCACCGCAGCGCCACCTCCTTGGCCAGCTGTCGGTAGGCGTCCGCGCCCGCCGAGGTCGAGGCGTACGACGTGATCGGCTCACCGGCGACCGTGGAGTCCGAGAACTTCACGGTCCGCCGGATCACCGTGTGGAACACCTTCTCGCCCCAGGCCTGCACGAGGCGCTCCATCACCTCGCGGCTGTGCAGCGTCCGGCCGTCGAACATGGTCCCGAGCACCCCGTCGATCTCCAGGCGCGGGTTCAGCCGCTCCCTCACCTTGTCGATGGTGGTCTTGAGCAGCGCGACTCCACGGAGCGCGAAGTACTCGCACTCGAGCGGCACGATGACGCCGTCGGAGGCGGTCAGCGCGTTGACCGTCAGCAGGCCCAGGGACGGCTGGCAGTCGATCAGGATCACGTCGTACTTCTCGATGGCGGGGCCGAGCACCCGCTGCAGGGTCTGCTCGCGGGCGACCTCGTGGACCAGCTGCACCTCGGCGGCGGACAGGTCGATGTTGGACGGCAGCAGGTCCATGCCGGCCACGCCGGAGGGCACGACGACGTCCTCGATGCGGACATCCCGCTCCATCAGCAGGTTGTAGACGGTGAGCTCCATGTCGTGCGGGTTGAGCCCGAGGCCGACCGAGAGCGAGCCCTGGGGGTCGAAGTCGACCAGCAGCACCCTGCGACCGAGCTCGGCCAGGGAGGCACCGAGGTTGATCGTGGTCGTGGTCTTGCCGACGCCGCCCTTCTGGTTGCACATCGAGATCACCCGCGCATGACCGTGGGAGGTCAGCGGCGGGGGGTCTGGGAAGACCGGCGTCGGCCGGCCGGTGGGGCCGATCACGGCCTCCTCCACCTCGACCGCGACTGCGACCCCGGCGGCCTCGAGGTCGGCGTTCTCCGGGACCGGCTCCTCGACGCTCGGACGGGCGAACGGCAGCGGGTCGGTCATCGGGTGCTCGGCCTCCTCGGACGAGTCCTGGGGAGCCGGCGGGACCTGCGGCGGTACGACGGGTGCGTTGGCTCCGTGATGGCCGCGAAAGAAGATCCCAGGCATGTGCTCTCCAGATGTCGTGTGCTCGGCGACTTGTCGACTTTCCGACATGTTGCCCCGAGGTCCTGCGCGACTGTAGGAGGGCGCGCCGAAGGGTCTCAACCAGTTCTGGGAATCCCCCAGGCTCCGGGCGAAATCTGTGCACAGCGTGTGCACGGGCGACAAGGGGACTGCACAGGCAGACCCCTGCCTGTGCACAACTCTGTGCACGTCCGGTCTGGACCGGACGGGCTCATCGGTCGCTCGAGTCGGGCCGCTCGAACAGCCGCAGCCGGGCCCGTCCGGCACGCGACCGCCGTACCCGGACCCGGCGCGAACGACGAGCCGCCGACCGCGCCATGTCCGCCGCCCCGATGACCCCGGCCTGCGGGCCGAGCTCGGCCTGGGCGATCACCGGCTCCTCGCGATGGCCGCGTCCGGTCAGCGACCGCGAGAACGCCTGGCGGGTCGGTCCCAGCAGCAGATCGCCCGCCGCCGACAGCCCGCCGCCGACGACGATGCACCCCGGGTCGAACGCCGCCGTCATACCGGCCAGCCCCACCCCCAGCCAGCGACCCACGTCGGCGATCAGCTCGACCGACAACGGGTCTCCGGCCCGGGCGGCCTCGGTGATGACGGGTCCGTCCAGGGCGTCGGCGTCGCCGCCGACGAGCGAACGCAGATGCTGGGCCATCGGCGACGTCGCCCGCACCAGCTCACGCGCGTCCCGCACCAGCGCGTTGCCGGACGCGTACTGCTCCCAGCAGCCTCGGTTGCCGCACTCGCACCGGTGACCGTCCGGCACCACCTGGATGTGGCCGAACTCCCCCGCCATCCCGTTCGCTCCTCGGTAGACGCGGTGGTCGAGCACCAGGGCTCCTCCGATGCCGGTCCCGAGGGTCACGCAGAGCACGAAGCGGTGTCCTCGCCCGGCACCGAACCGGCACTCGGCCAGCGCCATCGTGTTCGCGTCGTTGTCGACCACCACCGGGATCCGGATACGCTCGGCCACCCGCGCCCGCAACGGCTCACGACGCCAGTCGAGGTGGGGGGAGAACATGACCACCGTGCGGCTCGCGTCGACGAACCCGGCCGCCCCGATCCCGACGGCCGCCACGTCGTACCGCTCGCCGAGGTCCTGGACCAGCTCCACGATCGTGTCCTCGACCTTGCGGACGTCGTGGCCCTCGGTCGGACGACGCTCGAGCGCCACCACGTCGCCCCCCGCGGCCACGACCGCTGCCAGGACCTTCGTCCCGCCGATGTCGATCCCGACCGTGAGCGGCTCCCAGCGCGTGGATCGCGAACGGCGGGACCGGGCCTCGGACATGGCCTCAGGCTACGCAGGTGCGTCCGGGTGTTGGCGGAGTGAAACCGCGGTGAAACCGGCGCAGGCCACGCTTGGTCCCATGAACGAGACCACACCCGCAGTCCGGGCCGAGGGCCTGGTCAAGAACTTCGGCGAGCAGCGTGCCGTCGACCACGTCGACCTGGAGGTACGGCGTGGACAGGTCTTCGGCGTCCTCGGTCCCAACGGCGCCGGCAAGACCACGATGCTGAAGATGCTCGCCACCCTGCTCCCGATCGACGGGGGCCGGGCGGAGGTGTTCGGGCACGACGTACGACGTGAGCCGCACGTCGTGCGACAGCTGCTGGGGGTGACCGGGCAGTACGCGTCGGTGGACGAGAACCTGACGGCGACGGAGAACCTGATGCTGTTCGCCCGGCTCCAGGGCGTCCCGAAGCCGACGGCGAGGACGACGGCGGCCGGTCTGCTGGAGCAGTTCGACCTGACCGAGGCCGCGAGCAAGCCGATCTCGGCGTTCTCCGGCGGCATGCGGCGCCGGCTCGACCTGGCCGCCAGCCTGATCACCCGGCCGCCACTGATCTTCCTCGACGAGCCGACCACCGGCCTCGACCCGCGCACCCGCGGCCAGATGTGGGACACCATCCGCGACCTGGTCGCCAACGGGTGCACCGTCCTGCTGACCACGCAGTACCTCGACGAGGCCGACCAGCTGGCCGACCGGATCGCGGTGATCGATCACGGGGTCAAGGTGGCCGAGGGCACCTCCGACGAGCTCAAGGCCTCGGTCGGCCGCTCGACGCTCACCCTGGGCCTGGTCGACCCGACCCAGACCTCGGCCGCGGCCGAGATCGCCGGCCGCCTGCTCGGCGAGCAGCCGTCGCTCTCGCCCGAGGCCCGCCGGCTCTCGCTCCCGCTGCAACGCAGCGAGCAGGCCGTCGACGTGCTGGTGACGCTGCGTGAGCGCGGCATCGGCATCGACTCCTTCAACGTCCAGAAACCGTCGCTCGACGAGGTGTTCATGATCCTCACCGGCCACGACACCCATGCCGGCGACGACACCACCGAACCCACCTCGACCGACCTGGAGGCCGTCCGATGACCGCACTCACCACCGCCCTGCGCGACCCGGCCGAGGGCCTGTCGTCGCACGTCGGGATCCGCGACACCGTCAGCCAGACCCTGACCCTGGCCTGGCGGGCGACCATGAAGATGCGCCGCAACTTCGAGCAGATGTTCGACGTGACCATCCAGCCGCTGCTGTTCACGGCGATGTTCGCCGGCATCTTCGGTGGCGCCGTCGCCGGCAGCGTCGGCGGCTACAACCCGATGATCATCACCGGGCTGGTCGGCCAGACCGTGATGACGGCGTGTGTCGCGACCGGCGTCCAGCTCCGCGAGGACATGGACAAGGGCGTCTTCGACCGGTTCAAGGTGCTGCCGATCTCGCGGATCGCCCCACTGGCCGGCCCGATGGTCGCGGACATGCTCCGCTACGCGATCGCCAGCTCGCTGACGTTCTTCACCGGCATCGTCTTCCTGGGCTACCGCCCCGGCGGCGGTGTGCTCGGCGTCCTCGGCGCGATCGTGTTCGCGATCATCGCCGGCTGGTCGCTGGCGTGGATCTTCACCTGGTTCGGCACCATCGGCCGCACCGCCCAGGGGGTGCAGGCCACGTCGCTGATGATCATGTTCCCGCTGACCTTCATCTCCAACGCGTTCGTGCCCGCCGACACGATGCCGAGCTGGCTGCACGCCTTCGCCGACGTCAACCCGGTCTCGCACGTCATCTCGGCGATCCGCGACCTGGCCAACGAGGGCAGGATCACCGCCGACTGCGGCTGGGCGCTGCTCGGCTGCGCGCTCGTCGTGGCGATCTTCGCGCCGCTGTCGGTGCGGAGCTTCACCCGGAAGATGTGAGACCCGGCCCCAGCACGGCGGCCAGCACACGCTCGGCCTCCGGACGCAGCTCCCGGCCACGGCGGTCGCCGTACTCCGCGAGGACGGCGGTCAGCAGGCCGGGGGCTGCGGCGTCCGCGGCCGTGACCAGGGAGTCCCATGCCATCACCGGGAACCACCTGTTGTACCCGAACCCGTGGGCGAGGGCGACCAGCCGCACGGCCGGCTCGCTGCGGGGTCCCGGTTCGTCGTGGACCAGGAGCCACACGCCGAGCGCCGCCAACGACATGCCCGTGATCGGGTAGTCGACAGACACGTCGGGGACGTCGTCGAACTTCTCGAGCAGGGTCCCCAGCTGAGCGGCCAGCTCCGCGGCACGCGTCCGTTGCTCCGGCGTCCGGGCGTAGCGCGCGTGGGCGGCCAGGTCGGTCGCCAGGGCGACCAGCGTCCACGGCTCGAGACCGTTGGTGGCCAGCGGGCCGAAGCCCCACTCCCGGACGGCGTCGAGAGAGCGGTCGAACGCCGCCAGCCCGGCGTCGACGTCGCCGCGCACCATCGCCAGCTCGGCGCGGACCTGCGTGGTCACCAGGCTCGCCGTGGGGTCGTTCGAGGACATCTCGCCGATCTCGGCGAGCATCGCCTCCGCGACGTCGAGGCGGCCCTGGCGCATCGCGGAGAGCGCCAGGCTGGCCTGCATGCTGTAGGCGTCCTCCCGGGCGTGGAGCTGCTGCAGGAGAGGGATGGCCCTCCGGGCGTGGAGGTCCGCTCGGTCGTGGTCCCCCAGATGCAGCGCCTGCATCGCGGCCTGGGTGTTCAAGGTCGCCACCTCCCACGTCGTGGTGTCGTCGTCCACGAGCGCCAGGGCCTGGTCGAGGTAGTGCCCCGACTCCTCGATCGCGCCCTCGTTCTCGGCCAGGATCGCCGCCCACTGCCAGGCCATGGCCTCGGTGCGCCGATCGGTGTCGCGGGTCAGGGTCAGCACCGCCGTACGACGGTCGGCCGGACTCTCCGCCTCGACGAACATCGCCCGCGCCACCCTGCTCCACGGCTGCGTGGGCTCGGGAAGCCGCCGCATGACGCCGGTGAGGTCGACGACGCCGTCCGGTCGCAGGAAGCCCAGATGCACCAGCACGATGGCGACGGCGTCCACCGTCACCTCGACCTGCTCCGGCGGAGGGTCCCAGTCCACCAGCACCCGCTCGGCCAGGTCGGCCATCGCCAGGAACCGCGGGAAGTTGCCGGTCACCGACCACAGCGCGCCGAGTGCGGCCAGCACCGGTACGGCGTGCGGTGCGTCTCCCGCGATCAGCAGCTGCCGAAGCACGTCGGCGAGGTTGGTCTCCTCGGTGTCGAGCACGTCGACCGCCTGGATCTGACGCGGCCCGAACATGTCGGGCCGCACCCGCTCCGCGAGTCCGACCGCCCACGAGGTGAGGGCGGCCTGAGCGGCGTCGACCTCACCCGCGTCGGCGAGACGCAGGGCACCGAACTCACGGACCGTCTCGAGCATGCGGTAGCGGGAAGCACCCCGATGCTCCACCACGGTGAGCAGCGACTGGTCGACCAACGCCTCGACCAGGCCGGGCCCGCCCCGCCCCAGCAGGTCGCGCGCACCGTCGAGGGAGAACCCGTCCTGGAACACCGAGAGCCAGGCGAGTGCCCGCTGCTCGTCGGCCGACAACAGGTCCCACGACCAGGCGATCACCGCGGTCAGGGTCTGGTGCCGCGCCGGAGCGGACCGATCGCGGCCGCGGAGGAGCTCGAAGCGGTCGTCCAGCGCACGACGTACCTCGTCGGCGGACATGGTGCGGATCCGCGCCGCGGCCAGCTCCACGGCGAGCGGGAGCCCGTCGAGCCGCGCCACGATCTCCGCCACGACGTCCTCGGGCAGCTGGGCGTCGGGTCGTACGGCGAGCGCCCGGCGCCGGAACAGCTCGGCACCGTCGACCGCGGCGAGCTGGCTCAGCGGGAACACCCGCTCGGCCGCGATTCCCAGGGGCGCCCGGCTGGTCGTGACGACGCGCAGGTCGCGCGTCGTCACCAGCAGGAACGCGACGAGGGAGGCGACCGCGTCGAGCACGTGCTCGCAGTTGTCGAGCACGAGCAGGGTCGGCACGGAGTCGAGCTCGCCGGCCATCCGTGCCCGGACGTCCGCCTGCTGCGCGGGGGTGAGGGTACGACGGCCGGTCACCGAGTGCCGGACCCCGAGCGCCGAGCCGACCTCGGACACGACATCTGCCGGCGAGGAGATCCCGACCAGCTCGACGAAGTGCACCCGCGGCTGGGTGGCCTCACGGGCGAGGACGTGCGCGACCCGCGTCTTCCCCAGGCCGCCCGGACCGAGGATCGTGGTCAGCCGGCCGGTGCGGACCAGCGCGCGGAGGCCGGCCAGGTCACCGGCGCGCCCGAGCAGCTCGTCGACGTCGTACCGCACCCCGCTGCGCACGGGGTCGTCGGCGGCGAGCAGCTCGCGATGCAGGCGCTGGAGGGACGGGTCCGGATCGACGCCGAGGCGGTCGGCGAGGTCGCGGCGGTAGGCGTCGTACCGGGCCAGGGCGACGGGGGTCCCGGACGTGGCCGCTTCACTGCGCAGCAACGCCTCGAGCACCTCGACATCGTCCGGATCGGTCTCGTGGGCTCGCCGGAGCCGAGCGACGGCGCCGTTGTCGTCGCCGGTGCGCGCCAGGGCCAGCGCGTGCGTGCGGACGAGCCCGGGACCGAGCGCGAGCACCCGTCGGCGCACCTCGGCCAGCGGACCGTCGCCGTCGGCGGCACCCAGCCGGCTCACCAGCTCGTCCGCCTCCGCGGCCAGGGCGCGGGCTCGGTGTGGGTCGTCGACGAGCGCTCGGCGGGCCGCGTCCACCAGGGACTCGACGACCCAGGCGTCCACGGCGTTGTCGGCGAGGCCGAGCCGGTACCCGCCGTCGTACCGCTCGACGACGCCGGGCCCGCACTGCGCTCGCACCCGGGACACCTGAACCTGGAGGGCCTTGGGGCTCGGCGCGTGGTCGGACCACACCTCCTCGAGCAGGCGCGCGTCCGGGAGCCCGGGCCGGTGCAGCGCGAGCGCGGCCAGCAGGTCGGCCGACCGCGCGCCCGAGATCGGATCGCCACCGAACGAGACCTCCTCGAGGAGGCGGAGGGCGATCGACTTCGCAGTCACCCGGTCAGCATAGGAAGGTGCAAGATGAGGTCGTCACGTCCGCCGACCGTGAGGAGACCCCGGTGAAGAGCACGATGCAGGACGCGCAGCTGACGATCGCCTCGGTGCTCGAGCACGGCACCACGGTCCAGGGCGACTCCGAGGTCGTGACCTCGACCGGCGACGGCACCCGCAGCCGCACGTACGCCGAGGTCGGGCGCCGTGCCGCCCGGCTGGCCCACGGGCTCCGCAGCCTCGGGATCGACGGCGACCAGCGGGTCGCGACGTTCATGTGGAACAACGCCGAGCACCTCGAGGCCTACCTCGCCGTCCCGTCGATGGGCGCGGTCCTGCACACGCTCAACGTCAGGCTCTTCCCCGAGCAGCTGGTCTACATCGCCAACCACGCCGAGGACCGCGTGGTCGTGGTCGACGACACCCTCGTGCCGTTGTTCGCCAAGGAGCTCCCGAAGCTCGAGACCGTGACGCATGTGCTGGTCAGCGGGCCGGCCGCCGCCGAGGCCGACCTCGAATCCCTCCGCGCCGCGGGCACAGAGGTCCTCCTCTACGAGGACCTGCTCGCCGACCGGCCGGAGACGTTCGACTGGCCCGAGACCGACGAGCGGTCCGCTGCGGCGATGTGCTACACCAGCGGCACGACGGGCAACCCGAAGGGCGTCGTCTACAGCCACCGGTCGGCCTGGCTGCACTCGCTCGCCGTCAGTACCGGGAACGCCGCCGGGCTCGACTTCCGCGACCGGGTGCTGCCGATCGTGCCGATGTTCCACGCCAACGCCTGGGGGCTCGCCTACGCCGCCGTGATGACCGGGGCGTCGTTGTGCATGCCCGACCGGTTCCTGCAGGCCGAGCCGCTGGTCCGGTTCATCCAGGCCAGCCGTCCGACGGTCTCCGGCGCCGTGCCGACGGTGTGGAACGACGTCCTCTCCTACCTCGACGGGCACGACGGCATCCGACTCGACTCGCTCCGGCTGATCCTCTGTGGCGGCTCGGCGGTCCCCGTCTCGCTGCAGCGTGGACTCGAGGAACGGCACGGACTGCACATCCGACAGGCCTGGGGCATGACCGAGACCTCCCCGGTCGCCTCGGCCGGGCTCGTCCCCGCCGGCGTCGAGGGCGAGGCGCAGTGGGCCTACCGCGGGACCCAGGGACGGCTCCTGTGCGGTGTCCAGGGACGGATCGTGGACGACAGCGGCGCCACGCTTCCGTGGGACGGCTCGTCGCTCGGCGAGCTCGAGGTGCGTGGGCCGTGGGTGACCGGCGGCTACTACAACCCGGACGGCCCCGACGCCGAGCAGAAGTTCCACGACGGATGGCTGCGCACGGGCGACGTCGGACACCTGGACGAGCTCGGCTACATCACGCTCTCCGACCGGGCCAAGGACGTGATCAAGTCCGGTGGCGAGTGGATCTCCTCGGTCGACCTCGAGAACGCGCTGATGGGCCACCCCGACGTCGTCGAGGCCGCCGTCGTCGGCATCCCCGACGAGAAGTGGCAGGAGCGCCCCCTGGCCACCGTGGTGGTGCGCGAGGGGGCCACCGTCACGCCGGAGCAGCTCCGCGAGCACCTCGCCGCGTCGTTCGCCAAGTGGCAGCTGCCCGACGCGTGGGCCTTCGTCGACCAGGTGCCACGCACGTCGGTGGGCAAGTTCGACAAGAAGGTCGTCCGGCAGGGCTTCGCCGAGGGGCGGTACGACGTACGCCGGGTGGGCGGATAGTACGGATCAGCTGACCGGTCCCCACGGGCTCGGGACCGGCCTGGTGATCCGCAGGATCAGGCGGTGCGCTGCTGCGTGGCGAGCCGGGTCAGCGCGAACTCCGTGATCCGGATCAGGGCTCGCTTCGCCGAGTCGCGGTCGCGCGCGTCGAGGGTGATCAGAGGTACGTCGTCGGGCAGGGCGAGCGCCTCGGCGACCTCGTGGAGCGGGTACGACGGCCCGCCCTCGAACTCGTTGACGGCCACGATGAACGGCACGTGCTTGGACTCGAAGTAGTCGAGCGGCGCGAAGGCCGCGTCCAGCCTGGCGGTGTCGACGATCACGATCGCGCCGATGGCACCGCGCACCAGGTCGTCCCACATGAACCAGAAGCGCTTCTGCCCGGGCGTCCCGAACAGGTACAGGACCAGGTCCTCGGCGAGGGTGATGCGGCCGAAGTCCATCGCGACGGTGGTCGTCGACTTGGCCGGTGTCTGGGCGAGGTCGTCGACCCCGACCGACTCGTTGGTGACCAGGGCCTCGGTGCGCAGCGGCACGATCTCCGAGACCGATCCCACGAGGGTGGTCTTGCCCACGCCGAACCCGCCCGCGACGACGATCTTCGTCGATGCGGCGGTGCGGCTGACACTCGCAGGGGGGTTAGAGCGCGCGGAGTCCACGGAGGGTCCTTTCGAGGAGGTCGAAGCGTTCGTCGTCGGTGGAGTTCTCGGTCAGGGTCGCCTGGACGTGCACGTATCCCTGCTGCACGAGATCTCCGAGCAGCACGCGCACGACACCGATGGGGCGCTGCACCAAGGCCGAGACCTCGGCGACCGATCGGGAGTCGAGAACCCCGACGATCTTTCCCTTCACGTCGTCGCCCCACGCTCGTCGCGTGGCGCTGGTGTCGAGCCGGAGCGTCGCCTCGAGCGGGAGGTCGACCGTCGTTCGGGTGCGACCTGCCGTCAGTGCGTACGGCCGGACGATGCGAGCAGCCGGCGGGCTGGCGCGCATCTCCTCGACCTCGGGCTCGTCTGCCATGTCATCCCCCCTACACCCCATGCACCCGAGCCTGGGCCTGGACCATCTGGCCGACACGCTCGACCAGGAGGGCCATCTCGTAGCCCACCTGCCCGATGTCGGCCGTGGCCTGGGTCAGCACCGCCAGGTGCGACCCGTCGCCCACGCTCATCAGGAGCATGAAGCCGTTCTCCATCTCGACGATGGTCTGCATCACCGCGCCGCCCTCGAACAGGCGCGCGGCGCCGGTGGCCAGGCTGGCAAGACCGGACGAGACTGCCGCGACCTGCTCGGCGCGCTCGGCTGGTAGCCGGCCGCTCGCGGCCATCAACAGGCCGTCGGCGGACACCAGCACCGCGTGAGCGGCGCCCGGAACGCTGTCGACGAACCGGTTGACGACCCAGTCGAGCTCGCGGGTCTCGGTCTCGACGGCGGTCATCTCTGCTTGGAGGCTCTCGGTCATGCCGGTCCTGTCTCCTCGTGCGCGTAGTCGTCGGTCAGGGGTTCTGCCGCCGCGGCCGCACGGCCGCGGGACACGCCGGCCGCATGGGCGGCCAGACGGTTGCGAATGGCCTCCGGGTCACGGACGACCTTCGCTGGCTCCAGGGAGACGCCACCGGGGAGCAACCGGCCGCCTGGACGGCGTACCGGCAGACCCGTGCGGGTCGTGTCCTCGGTGTCACTGCTCTCCGCACGCTCGGCGGCGTTCCAGCCACGGTCGACCTCGTTGGCGGACCAGTCCTGCTCGTCACCGTCGTCGCTCAGCCAGTTGGAGCGGAGCTGACCGAAGATCGGCGAGTCGCCCGACTGCCGGGTGTCGTCCACGTAATCCCCCTCGAGAGCGGAGGCCGCGGGGGCCGCCGACAAAGGACGTCGGATCTGCAGCCGGACCGGAGCCTCGTCGGCAGGCTCGTCGTAGGTCTCGGCCTGAGCGACCACCGGCTCCGGAGCGTCGTACGCCGGCACCTCGGCCGCCTCGGCCACCTCGGCCGAGACGGGCTGCGGAGCGGGCTCCGCCGCTGCCTCGTCGGGGGTCACCCCCGCCCACGCCTGCACACCGGCCCACGGGCTCGGCGCGGCCAGCGGCTCGTCGTCCAGCTCGTCGGACGCGGCGGACTCGTCGTGGGGCTGGTCGACCAGGGCGACCGCCTGCCGCGGCTCCTCAGCGGCGACCTCGTCGTCGTGGCGAGACCAGTCGGTCGCGTCGAGCTCGTCGGCCTGGGCCGTCACCGGCTCGAGCTCCTCGGCCGCCTCCGACTCGTCATCGGACTCGGCCAGCTCGTCGTCCGCCACGTCGCGGCCGTCGCGGCCGACGCCGAAGCGAGGCGTGACCACGGGGGCCAGGACCTCCTCGGCGTCCTCGTGCTCGGCGGCGGGTGCCTCGAACGCGGGCGCGGCCTCCTCGGGGACGGTCTCGTCGGCGACCGGGCTCGCGAGCTCCACCGGCTCGAAGGCCGCGGGGAGCTCCGGTGTGGGGCCGGCGTCGAACATGCTCACCGAGGCCGCCGGAGCGACGGGGTGGGCCGGACCCGGCACCTGGCCGGGGCGCCGGCGTGGCAACCCCGTCACGGCCGCGATGGCCTCCTCGATGCGCTCGAGGTAGGGGTCGTACTCCTCCTCGGGCTCGTCGTCCACGACCGGAGCGGCGACGGCCTCCTCGAGGCCATCCGGCGCGTCGATCACCGAGACGTGCTCGACCGGGGCGTCGGAGACCAGCACCGAGGGCGGCAGCAGGATCGAGGCGATGATGCCGCCACCGTTGGAGTTGCGACGCAGCTTGACCTTGAGGCCGTGCTCCTCCGCGAGGCGGCTGACCACGAACAGGCCCATCCGCCGAGCGGTGTCGACGGTGACCTCGCCACCGGTCTTGAGGGCGTCGTTGGCCTGGGCGAGCGCGTCGCCGGCCATGCCGAGACCGTTGTCGATGATCTCGATCTCGACCCGGCCGTCCTCCTCGCCGGCCTGGATGGTGACCGGGCTGCCCGGAGGCGAGTACGACAAGGCGTTGTCGATGAGCTCCGCCATCAGGTGGACGACGTCGGAGGCCGCGCGCCCGACGATCAACCGGTCGGGGGCCGCGTCGATGCGCACCCGCTGGTAGTCCTGCACCTCGGAGACGGCGGCGTGGATCACGTCGGAGACGCTGAGCTCCTCGAAGCCCGCGGTGCGGCCCTCGGTACCACCGAGGATCACCAGGCTCTCGGCGGTACGACGCATCCGGGTGGCCAGGTGGTCGAGGCTGAACAGCTGCTCGAGACGCTGCGGGTCCTCCTCGTCCTGCTCCAGCGACTCGATCAGCGCCAGCTGCTGGTTGACCAGCGTCGTGTTGCGCCGCGAGAGGGTCACGAACATCGCGCCGACCTGGGTCCGCAGCTGGGCCTCACCGGTCGCCAGGCTGACCGCCTGCTTGTGCATGTCGTCGACGGCACGCGCGAGCTGACCGAGCTCCTCGTGGCTGTGGACGGGGATGGGCGTGATCTCCTCGGGCGCCTTGCCGCTCCGGATCCGGGCGACCGTCTCGGGCAGTCGCTCGGTGGCGACCTCGAGAGCACCAGCGCGCACCTTGCGCAGCGGGACGATCAGCGCCCGGGCCACGAACAGCGCCAGCAGCAGCGAGGCCAGCAGCGCGAGGAGGATGATCGCGGAGTCGGTCAGCGCGCGCGACTTCGACTGCGAGGCGTTCGCGGACAACTGGTCCTGGATCGCGGTGAGCAGCCGGACGTTGAGGCCGTCGTACACCGCGAACATCTTCGGCGTGGCCTTGAGCGCACTGACCTTGTGGCTCGTGGCCTGGCCGAGACGCGCCCCGTTGTCGGACACGAGCATGCCGACGCGCCGGCCACCCACGAAGTTCTGGAGGTTGTCGAGAGCGTTGCCCTCGACGCCGATCTCGGACGCGAGCCACACCGAGCCGAGCTGTGAGGACTGCTGGGAGTTGCTCTCGATCAGCAGCTGCTGCTTGACCAGCGACACCCGACCGTTCAGCGACTGGATCAGCGCCTGCACCCGCGCGTCGGGCGTGCCCTGGGTGTTCAGCGTCGAGTTGATCAGCAGCTGGGTGTTGCGCGTCATGTCGCTCAGCAGCGTGGCGGGGTCGGCCGTGATGCCCGTACCCGACCCGGTGGCGAAGGTGTGGCCGTCGTTCGTGATGATCTTGACGTAGCCGTTCTGGGCCGAGGTCAGGCCCGCCGAGGCGGCCGCCTGGGTCAATCGCTTCTCGGCCGCGGCGTACGCCGTCTGCACGTCGGTCTTGCCGGTGGACATCTGGCTGGACAGCCCGGTCGGTAGCGCGAGGTTCTCGGTGGCGGCCAGGTAGTCGACAGCGGGGCCGAGGACCGCCGCACGCTGCTCGTTGGTCGAGTAGGCACTGGCGTCCTGCAGCTCAGAGGTGACACGCAGGCCGCCGAACACGGCAGCCAGGACGACGGGGATCGCGAGCACGGCCACGACCTTGCGGCGGACCGACCACTCCGACACGCGGAAAGCTGAGAACGCGCCAGGCTTGGCGTCGTTGCGATTCTTCCTCAACGGTGCTCCAAAGAGTTTCGAGTCGAACCCGCATCCCCGGTGATCGGAAATGGTCGGGCTGTGCCGCCCGGCGCAGCCACGATAGGAGTGCTACAGGACCGACTGCATGCGATTGGCAAAGAAGTAGGCCCAACGGGACAGCCCCATAGTCCCGATGGACTAGACGAGCGCTCAACGCGCACGCGGGTGCGCAGCTGCGAACACCTCCCTCAAGTTGTCCACGGTGACCAGCGTGTAGATCTGCGTCGTGGTCACCGAGGCGTGGCCCAGCAGCTCCTGGACCACGCGCACGTCTGCTCCCCCCTCGAGCAGATGTGTGGCAAACGAGTGTCGCAGGGTGTGGGGTGATACGTCACGCCTCACGCCCGCCCGGTCGGCCGCCTTGACCAGCACGGTCCAGGCCGACTGACGCGACAACCGCCCTCCGCGGGCGTTGAGGAACAGTGCACCGGCCCGCTCCGAGGTGCCCACGGCGGCCAGCTCGGGGCGGGCCCGGGTGAGGTAGGCGTCGACGGCCGCGAGGGCGAACGAGCCGATCGGGACCAACCGCTCCTTGCCGCCCTTGCCGCGCAGGAGGACGGTGGCGTCGACCCGGTCGACATCGTCGACGTCGAGGCCCACCGCCTCGCTGATCCGGGCGCCGGTGCCGTACAGCACCTCCAGCAGCGCCCGATCGCGCAGGGACAGGATGGTGCCGGCAGACCCGGCGGCCTCCAGGATCGCCTCCACGTCGGCGAGCGGCAGCGCCTTCGGCAGTCTCCGCGCCGGTGTCGGCGGACGCACGCCCGCGGCCGGGTCCTGCGTGGCCAGGCCGTCGGTCACGCAGAACCGGTGGAACCCGCGCACCGCGACCACGGTGCGCCCCGCCGAGGTGGCCGACAGCGGTGGATGATCGGCGTCGCCCTCGCGCAGTCGCATCAGGAATGCCGAGACGTTCGCCTCGGTGACCGCGTCGACGTCGTCGACCCCGGCCTCGGACAGGAAGCCGAGGTAGCGGCGCAGGTCACGCCGGTACGACGTGAGGGTGTTGGCCGCCAGCCCACGCTCGACGTTCAGGTGGTCGAGGTAGGTGCGCAGCGCGAGGGGAAGGTCGGCCACGATGCCCCAGACGGGTGCCGGGCGGCTCAGCCGGCGCCGGCGAGGATCTCGTCGAGGTCCACCGCGTCGATGCCGGTCGCCTCACCGACCGGGGCGTTGGTGAGCGACCCGTCGTGGGTGTTGAGCCCCAGGGCCAGGGAGTGGTCGTCGCGGCAGGCCTGCACCCAGCCCTTGTCGGCGAGCGCCACGGCGTAGGGCATGGTCGCGTTGGTCAGGGCGTACGTCGACGTGTTCGGCACCGCGCCGGGCATGTTGGCGACGCAGTAGAAGATCGAGTTGTGCACGGCGTACGTCGGGTCGGAGTGCGTCGTCGCGTGGGTGTCCTCGAAGCAGCCGCCCTGGTCGACGGCGATGTCGACCAGCACCGAGCCGGGCTTCATCTGCGAGACCAGCTCGTTGCTCACCAGCTTGGGAGCGGCCGCGCCGGGGATCAGCACGGCCCCGATCACCATGTCGGCCTCCATCACCTGCTGACGGATCGCCAGCTGGGACGACGCCAGGCCGTGCACGCGGTTGTTGTAGCGCCAGAACGACAACCGCAGCTTGTCCAGGTCGGTGTCGAGCAGCGTCACGTCGGCCCCCATACCGAGTGCGATGTTGGCGGCGTTCTGTCCGGAGACACCCGCCCCGATGATCACGATCTTGGCGTTGGCGACACCGCCGACCCCGCCCATCAGGACGCCGCGGCCACCCTGGGCCTTCATCAACGAGTGGGCGCCCACCTGCGGCGCGAGGCACCCGGCCACCTCGGACATCGGGTACAGCAGCGGCAGCCCACCTGAGGGCAGCTGGACCGTCTCGTAGGCGATCCCCGTGATCTTCCGCGAGATCAGCTCCTCGGTCAGCGGCTTGTCGGCGGCGAGGTGGAGGTAGGTGAAGAGGGTGAGGCCCTCGTGCATCCGGTGGTACTCCTCGGCGATCGGCTCCTTCACCTTGAGCACCATCTCGGCGTTGTCCCACACCTCGTCGGCGGAGTCGAGGATCTTCGCCCCGGCGGCCTCGTACTCGCCGTCGTCGATCTGGGAGCCGACGCCGGCGTTCTTCTCGACGTAGACGTCGTGGCCGTGCGCGGTGAGCTCGTGGACGCCGATCGGCGTGATGGCCACGCGGTACTCGTGGTTCTTGACTTCCTTCGGAACGCCGACCTTCACGGGCTCACTCCTCACACTCGGGACGCTTCGGGGCAGCGCACCGACCACGACACTATCCGTATGTGACCCCGGCCACGTCCTCCGGGAGGGCCGTCGGCGCTTCAACCCGCAGCGGCGGCTTCCTCGACCTCGCGCATCGTGCGCAGCACGTTGCGGCAGGTGAGCTTCGCGAGGTCGTCGTCCGACCAGCCCCGCTCGCGCAGCGCCGTCAGGAGCCGCGGGTAGCCGGTGACGTCCTCGAGCCCCTCGGGCAGCCACTCGACGCCGTCGTAGTCGCCGCCGAGACCGACGTGGTCGATGCCGGCGACCTCGCGGACGTGCTCGAGGTGGGCGACCACGTCGGCGAGGTACGCCGGCGGGTGCGGGACCTGCTCCTCGTAGACCCGCTCCACGGCGTGCAGCGCCGCGATGTCGCGCGGGTCGACGCCCTCCGCCCTGGCCCGCGCCTCGGCCGCCAGGGCCCAGTCGCGCACGCCCTGGTTGACGAACCGGGGCACGAAGGTCACCAGGCAGGTGCCGCCGTTCGTGGCCAGCCGGGCCAGGACGTCGTCGGGAACGTTGCGCGGATGGTCGCACAGGGCGTACGCCGAGGAGTGGCTGAAGATCACCGGCGCGCTCGTGGTGTCGAGGGCGTCGCGCATCACGTCGTGGCTGACGTGGGACAGGTCGACCAGCATGCCGATCCGGTTCATCTCGC
>JAICSK010000240.1 GCA_025936915.1 Nocardioides sp. | reverse complement strand
GGGGCCGAGAACGTGCCGGCGTCCGGTCCCGCGATCCTGGCCAGCAACCACCTGTCCTACGCCGACTGGCTGTTCATGCCGCTGACCCTGCCGCGCCGCGTCACCTTCGTGGCGAAGGCCGAGTACTTCACGACGCCGGGCATCAAGGGCTGGTTCCAGAAGAAGTTCTTCTCCGGCTCGGGTCAGGTGCCGATCGACCGGTCGGGGGCCGACGCCGCGGCCGGCGCCCTGCTGGCGGCCAAGCGGATCCTCGGTGAGGGCGAGCTTTTCGGGATCTACCCCGAGGGCACGCGGTCCCACGACGGCAGGCTCTACCGGGGCAAGACCGGGGTCGCGCGCCTCGCGTTGGAGACCGGGGTCACGGTGATCCCGGTGGCCGTCCTCGGCACCGACGTGGTGGCGCCTCCGGGCAAGAAGTTCGGCACGTTCACGCGGCCGGGTGTCCGTTTCGGGCGCCCGCTCGACTTCTCGCGCTACGAGGGACTGGAGAACGACCGCTACATCCTGCGCGCGATCACCGACGAGATCATGTACGAGATCATGCAGCTCTCCGGCCAGGAGTACGTCGACGTCTACTCGACCAAGGCCAAGGAGCTGTCGCAGAAGTCGGCCACCGAGGCCAAGCGAGCCGAGCGCGAGGCCCGCGACGAGCGGGCGGCCGTCTCCGGCGAGCAGAAGCAGGCGTCCTGATCCCGCCCGCGCATCCGGGTCTCACCCCGGGTCTGCTGCTTCCGCGGCGGCCGACCGAGCCTTCGGCGATCGCGGTCGAGGACCGGATGTACCGCTGGCTCGCGGTGCTGCGGTTCGTGCTGGTCGCCAACGCGGTCGGTCTCAACGTGTACCGGGGCGGCTTCGAGCATCGCGTCGCCGGCGCCCTCGTGGTCATCGCGATGGTCGTCTGGACCTTCCTGATCAGCTGGGTCTACTACTCCTACGAGCGACGCACGACGTTCTGGGTGTCGGCGGACCTGGTGGTCACCCTCGCAGCCCTCGGGCTGACTGCGGTGGTCAAGGAGCCGGGCTTCCACTCGACCGTGCCGGGCTTCTGGATCATGGGCGCACTGTTCGCGTGGGCGATCCACTGGCGGCTGTACGGCGGGCTGGTCGCAGCTGTCCTGCTCTCGCTCGACGACATCGCCACCCGCCATTACGTGTCGGAGACGACGTACGGGAACCTCTTCCTGCTCCTGATCGGCGGGCCGATCGTCGGGCTGATGGTCGACTCGCTGCTGCGCTCGGCCATGCGCACCGCGGCCGCTGAGCGTGCCGCCGCGGCCGCGGTGGAGCGCACACGGATGGCCCGGACCGTCCACGACGGGGTCCTCCAGGTGCTCGCGCTGGTCCAACGTCAGGCGCCGGAGCTCGGGCCCGACGGCCGTGACCTGGCTCGTCTGGTGGGGGAGCAGGAACAGGCGCTGCGCTCGCTGATCCGTCAGCAGGACGCGGTCCCGTCGACCGCGGGCGCGGTCGATCTCGTGGGCGCGCTGTCCGCGCTCGAACGTCGCCCCGGGGTGTCGGTGGCCACGCCGTCCGAGGGAGTCCTGGTCCTGAAGGTGATCGCCGACGAGATCGTCGCCGTCGTCTCGGCCTGCCTGGACAACGTCGACGCGCACGTCGGCCCGGGTGCGCGGTCCTGGGTCCTGCTCGAGTCCGCCCCGGATGCGGTGCACGTCTCCGTGCGCGACGAGGGGCCGGGCATCCCCGCCGGCCGGCTCGAGGCGGCCGAGCGCGAAGGCCGGATCGGCGTGGCGTCGTCCATCCGCGGTCGCGTCGCCGAGCTCGGGGGCACCGTCGAGCTGACCACCGGCAGCTACGGCACGGAGTGGGAGCTGACTTTCCCTCGATGACGAGACCGTCCACTCCGGTCAGGCATGCCACGCGGCCTCATCGACGCGCTTGCCGGCAACGCCAATGGCCTGACAGACGGGAGTTGGCGTCGGATGATGATCCGGTGACTCCGCAGACGTCGTGGCGCCTCGGCCGCCGTCCTGCGCTGGACGGTCTGCGTGGTCTGGCCATCGTGCTCGTGATCGCGTGCCACCTCATCGACACCGTCACCGGGGTGGACCATCCCGCTCTGGGCACGACCGGCGTGACGGTTTTCTTCACGCTGTCCGGATTCCTGATCACCTCGCTGCTGATGGAGGAGCACGCGATCACAGGCCGACTGCGCTGGGGCTACTTCTACGGCCGTCGCGCCCGACGCCTCCTGCCGGCGCTCGCGGTGGTTCTCGTGGTCATCGGTTCCGTGCAGGTGGCCGGCGGGTTCACCGGCCCCGTGGCGCTCCTACCGGTCGCCTTCTATGTCGCCAACTGGTTCGCCGCGGGCGGACACAACCTCGGCCTGCTGCCTCACACGTGGTCGTTGGCCATCGAGGAGCAGTTCTACCTGGCCTGGCCGCTGTTGCTCCTGTTCTGCCTTCGGCGTTCGCGCCGCGCGTTGGAGTTCGTCTGTCTCGCGGGGATCGTGATCGCCGTGATGCTGCGGCTTTCGCTCTGGGAGCATGGCGCGGGTGCGCAGCGGATCTACTTCGGGACCGACACGCGCGCGGATGCCCTGCTCGTCGGGTGCCTGCTCGCCGCGTGGGCACATCGCGGTCGGTCATCGCCCGACGTCCCACCGTGGGTGGGCACCGCCGCGGCCGCCGGCCTGGTCGCGGTGTCGCTGGCGCTGTCCGGCTCGTACGGCACTCACATCTTGCTCCCCACCGTGGTGCCGTGGCTGTCGGCAGTGCTCATCGTGTCGGCCTGCGCGATCGCTCCGGCCTGGATGGAGTCAGCGGTCGCGCGCTACCTCGGGCGCCGCTCGTACGCCCTGTATCTGTGGCATTTCGCGATGCTGCTGATGGTCGGCAACTTGACGTCGTCCGTGCCGGCCGCCGTTCTTGCGGTCATTGTCTCGCTCGGTATTGCCGAGCTCTCATGGCGTTACGTGGAGTCACCAGTTCTTGGTGGCGGCGCATCGTCGCGGATCTCCGACCATGTGGCTTCCGAGCGTGGGTTCGCGCAGGCGTCCCCGTTGGGCTCGGCGGAGTGACCATCCACGCCGAGCACCCCTTCCGCGACCCGGAGCCGGATCCGGTACGGCGGTTCCGCGGCCGGGTGGGTGGGACGGTCAGCCTCTGGACGGCGGGTGACGAGGCGGACCGGGCCGGCCTCACCGTGACGTCGTTCCTGGTGGCAGGCGGCGAAGAGGCGCGGGTGATCGCGCTGCTCGACCCGGACGCCGACCTCACCGAGCGGCTGCTGGCGACGGGCCGGGGCGTCGTCCAGCTGCTCACCTGGGACGACCGCGACCTCGCGGAGATGTTCGCGGGGACGGCGCCGGCGCCGGGAGGCATGTTCCGGCAGGCCGAGTTCACCTCCACCGAATGGGGTCCTCGGCTGGCGTCGGTGCACACCTGGGCGGGCGTCCGGGTGGAGTCGCACCAGGACGTCGGCTGGTCGAGGCTGGTCACCACGATCGTCGTCCACCTCGAGGTCGGCGACGACGATGGCGTGGAACCGCTGCGGCACCACCGTGGTCGGTACGCGCGTTAAGGTGCGCGCATGTCCGACGGGGTGGGCGACTCGGGTGACGGAACCGAGCCGAAGCTGCGGGTGATGGTCGTCGACGACCACCCGATGTGGCGCGACGCGGTCGAGCGCGACCTGCAGGACGCCGGCTTCGACGTGGTGGCCGTGGCGGCGGACGGTACGCAGGCGATCAACCGGTTCCGGGCGGCCCGGCCGCAGGTGGTCGTGCTCGACCTCCAGATCCCGGGACCCGGGGGCGTCGAGGTGACCGCCGACGTACTCAGCCACGACCCGTCGGCCCGGGTGCTGATCCTGTCGGCGTCGGGTGAGCAGCAGGACGTGCTCGAGGCGGTCAAGGCCGGCGCGACCGGTTACCTGGTGAAGTCGGCGTCGCGCGTGGAGCTGCT
>JAICSK010000129.1 GCA_025936915.1 Nocardioides sp. | reverse complement strand
TGGCCGACATGATCGAGGAGTACGCACGCCACAGCGGCCACGCCGACCTGCTCCGCGAACAGGTAGACGGGGTCACCGGAGAGGGCCCTCCGCAGGACTTCCCGGTGCCCTGAGTCGCCACACGTCGAGTTGTCGGAGCACTGCGTGCGGTCCTACTCGGTGCGCGAGCTCGCGAGCGTCCGGCGAGTCGAGAACGACTCCGAACCAGGTCTTCTTCGTCCGTAGAGGCATGGTCACACTGTGCCCCCACTACGGCGCTCTCCGCGATGCGGTACGCGCACCTGGCGACGGGCATCTAACGTTCGCTTGGCGCCTGATCCTGCGTCACCACTTCGTTTCCGGAGAAGCCGGACATCGCAGTCGAGGAGATGGGCATGACCAGCTTCGACCTAACCGACGACCTCAGGGGCGCCCGATTCAACGACGTCGACCTGACCGGTGCCCGGTTCGCGGGATGCGACCTCTCCGGCATCGTCATGCGCGGCGTCCAGCTGGAAGGCGCGGAGATCGACGCGCCATGGCTGTTCGAGGGTCAGGGGTTGCGCGTCAACGGCGTGGACGTCACGGCGTACGTCGACGCCGAGCTCAACCGCCGGTTTCCCGGCCGCGAGCAGCGTCGTGCCGAGGACCCGGAGGGACTGCGGCAGGCCTGGACCGCGCTGCACGACACCTGGGCGGCGACCGTCGCGCGGGCCGCGGTGATGCCCGGCGGCACGGTCGACGTGTCCGTCGCCGGCGAGTGGTCGTTCGCCCAGACGTTGCGCCACCTGGTGCTGGCGACCGACATGTGGCTGGGGCGGGCCGTCCTCGGGGCGGAGCAGCCCTTCCACCCGCTCGGGCTGGCCGACGACAGCCTCGAGATGGAGGGGTTCGACATGTCGGTGTTCACCACGCAGACCCCGTCGTACGACGAGGTGCTCGAGGCCCGTGCGGGGCGCGTCGCGATGGTCCGCGACTACCTCGCGGGCGTCACCCAGGACGAGCTGGCGGAGAAGCGGAGAAACCCGCACGACCCCGACCACCAGGAGACCACGCTTGCCTGCCTGCACGTGATCCTCGACGAGGAGTGGGAGCACCATCGCTACGCCGTCCGTGACCTCGACCAGATCGCAGACCTGCGGGCCTGAGCGCGCGACCTGCACACAACCTCCACACGATGTCCCCACGCCGGGCACGCCCGCGCTCGTAGCCTTCCAGCATGGCCACCGTGACCCGCCGCGTCCTCGTGGTCGAGGACGACCCGGTGATCAACCAGGCGGTCTCCGACCGGCTGGTCGCCGAGGGCTATGCCGTCGTCCGTGCGTACGACGGGCCGGGCGCGGTCGCGGCGTACGCCGAGCACGACCCCGACCTCGTCGTCCTCGACGTGATGCTCCCGGGGTACGACGGGCACGAGGTCTGCCGGAGGATCCAGGCCGACCGTCCGGTGCCCGTGCTGATGCTCACGGCCCGGGTGGAGGAGGCCGACGTCCTGGTCGGGCTCGGGGTCGGGGCTGACGACTACCTGACCAAGCCCTTCCGGATGCGCGAGCTCGTGGCCCGGATCGCGGCGCTGCTGCGGCGGGTGGAGCGGGCGAGCGAGCTGCTCGGCCGCCGTACCCTCGAGCTCGGCGACGTCCGGGTCGACGCCGCGGCACGCCGCGTGTGGCGGGGCGACCAGGAGGTCCGGCTCACGCCGACGGAGTTCGAGCTGCTGGTCTGCCTCGCGTCTCACCCGGGCGTCGTGGTCTCCCGCGACCGGCTGTTGGCCGAGGTCTGGGACTGGCCCGACGCCGCCGGCACCCGCACCGTCGACAGCCACGTGAAGGGGCTGCGGGCCAAGCTCGGCGGCGAGCTGATCCGCACGGTCCACGGCGTCGGTTACGCCCTCGAGCCCCCGACCTCGGCATGACCGCGCAGCCGCTGGCGCGTATCGGCTCGCTGAAGGTGAAGCTGGGCCTGCTGGTGGCCGCCAGTGTCACGGCTGCGGCCATCGTGGCGAGCGTCGGCCGCGCGGGCGGCGTACCTGTCTGGCTCGGCATCCCGGTCACCGTCGCGCTCGCGCTCGCGGTCACGCAGCTGCTCGCCGTCGGCATGACCTCGCCGCTGCGGCAGATGACCACGGCCGCGCGGCGGATGGCCACCGGTGACTACGCCGTGCGCGTCACCGCCACCTCCCGCGACGAGGTCGGCGACCTCGCCCGCGCCTTCAACACGATGGCCCGTGACCTCTCCCAGGTCGACCGGCAACGCCGCGAGCTGGTCGCCAACGTCAGCCACGAGCTGCGCACGCCGCTCGCCGCGCTGTGCGCCGTCCTGGAGAACCTCGTCGACGGCGTCGCCCCCACCGACCCCGACTCGTTGACGGCCGCTCTCGGCCAGGCACAACGAACCAGCCGGCTCGTCGAGGACCTGCTCGACCTGGCCAGGGTCGACGCCGGCAAGGCGCCGCTGCGACCCGAACCGGTCGCACTCGGCCCGCTGCTCGAGGCCGCCGTGGCCGAGGCCGGCGTGAGCGGACGGGACGTGTCGTACGACGTGCTGGTCGAGCCCGCCGACCTCGTCACACACGCCGACCCGTCCCGGCTCCACCAGCTCGTGGCCAACCTCCTCGACAACGCCTCACGTCACAGCCCTGCCGGGGGCACGGTCAACGTCGGCGCGACTCGTGTGGGGGACCGTTGGCGCCTCGAGGTGCACGACCAGGGTCCCGGGGTCTCGCTCGCGGACCGCGAGCGGGTGTTCGAGCCGTTCGGCACGCTCTCCGGTGACGACGGCGGCGGGGGCACCGGCCTCGGGCTCGCCATCGCCCGCTGGGTGACCGATCTGCACGGCGGCTCGATCGCCTTCGTCGATCCCGAGCCCGGCAGCGTGGGCGCCCGGGTGCGCGTGACGCTGCCCCTGGAGCCGCCCGACCGGCCCGAGGCGAAGACCCCCGAGCCCGCCAGGGTGCCGAGCGCGCCGACCACTCCCGGCGACGACGACGACGACGCCGACGTCGACGATGCCGTCGACGTCCCGGTACCGTCCGTGCTGGACGGCGTCTTCGGCGGGTTCTGGCCCGACCGGGGCACGCCGGCGAGGCTCGCGGTGCTGTTCGCGGCGGTCGGCGCCGGGGTGCTCGGTGCCTGGATGCTCCCGTTCCACGACCTCGGGCTCGGGACCTTCCTGGCGCTGCTCGCGTGCGGGGGCGCGGTGCTCGCGGCCAGCGAGCGCCGGCGCGAGCCGTTCACCCTGACCTGCGCGGGTCTCTGCGGGCTGCTCGCCGCCATGACGGTCGTCCGCGCGGCCGACTGGATCGTCGTCCTCTGCCTGCTCGCTGGCGGGGCGCTCTGCGTCAGCGGGGTCACCGGTGGGCGAACACTCGCCGGGTTCGTGATCTCCGGCATCGCCTGGCCGCTCGCCGGCCTCCGCGGGCTGCCCTGGCTCGGCCGCACCCTCGCCCGACTGACCGGGATCGGCCACGGCGCCGCGCTGGTGCGCACCGTGACGTGGTCGGTGCTCGGGCTGATCGTCTTCGGCGCGCTCTTCGTCTCAGCCGATGCCCTCCTCGAGACGTGGTCGGCGGCGCTGCTCCCCGACCTGTCGCTGGGATCGTTCGTGGTCCGGGTGTTCCTGGCGCTCGCCGTCGGCGGCGTGGTGCTGGCCGCGTCGTACCTCGCCCTGAACCCGCCGGCCGTCGACCGCGTGGCCCTCGAAGCCCGTCCCGTCACGCACCGGTTCGAGTGGCTCGCCCCGGTGCTCGTCGTCAACGCCGTGTTCGCAGCCTTCCTGGTCGCTCAGGCCGCCGCCGTCTTCGGTGGCCACGGGTACGTCGAGCGGACGACCCGCCTGACGTACGCCGACTACGTGCATCAGGGCTTCGGCCAGCTCACCGTCGCCACCGCGCTGATCCTGCTGGTGATCTGGGCGGCGGCCCGCAAGGTGCCGCGCGAGACGTCGGCCGACCGCCTGTGGATGCGGGCCTCGCTCGGCGCGCTCTGTCTCCAGACGCTCGTGGTCGTCGCGTCGGCGCTGCACCGGATGAACCTCTACCAGGACGCCTACGGCTACACCCGGCTCAGGCTGCTGGTCGACGTGTTCGAGGGCTGGCTCGGCCTCCTCGTGCTGGCCGTCGTGGTGGCCGGCGCGGCCCTGCAGGCGCGCTGGCTCCCGAGGTTCGCGCTGATCAGCGGAGCCGTGGCGCTGCTCTGCCTCGCGGTGATCAACCCCGACGCGTGGATCGCCCGGCACAACCTCGACCGGTACGCCGACACCGGGCGGATCGACTGGACCTATCTCCGCAGTCTCTCCGACGACGCCGTCCCGGTGCTCGCGGACCTGCCCGCGGAGCAGCGGCGCTGCGCTCTGGCCGGCCGGACCGCGGCCGCCGACGACTGGCTGGCGTGGAACCTCGGCCGTCATCGCGCTGTTCCCGACCTGCCCGGCCCCTCGCTCACGGCGGCGGACCTCGCGCGACTCTGCCCCGACTCCTGACCGACCTTCACCCGACCTCGGCCGGGGATGGGAACATGAAGCGGTGACGGGTGGGCACTGGGAGGGTGTGAATGTCGCGCCCGACGGCAGCGGACCTTCGGTCGTCCTGGTCGACGACTCGAAAGAGGTGCGCGCCGTGGTGCGTCGGCTCCTGCAGTCGGCGGGCTTCGACGTGGTCGGTGAGGCTGCCGACGGCGACGAGGGAATCATCCTGGCGTACCGGCAGCAGCCGGAGATCCTGCTGCTCGACACCTCGATGCCGAAGGTCGACGGGATCGAGGCCCTGCCCGCGATCCTGGCCCTCAGCCCGGAGACCCGGGTGGTGATGTTCACCGGCTTCGAGGAGCCCGGTCTGGCCGCCCGCGCCCGCGAGCTCGGAGCCGTCGACTTCATCGAGAAGTCGATCCACCTCGAGGACCTGCCGGCGCGCCTGCGACGGACGTTGGAGGTCTCCGCGCCCCAGCCGACGGTGGTCGGGCCGGGCTCGGCCGACCCGTCGTACGCCGCAGCGGCCGCCGCGGAGGTGACACAGCCGGCCCGGCCCGAGGAGCAGGCGGTGCTCAACGAGCACGTGCAGCAGTTCCGCGAGCTGTTCGACCGGGCCGAGATCGGGATGGCGACCCTGACCGCCGGCGGCACGATCGTCCGGGCCAACCGTGCCCTGGCGACGCTGATGTCGTGCAGCCCCTACGACCTCGTCGGTGTCGACTACGGCCGGCTGACCGTCGGCCAGGGCGACGACCTCGACCGCTTGCTCGAGGACATCTGCTCCCTCGGCGAGGACCTCACGTCGTTCGAGCACGACCTCCCCGCCGCTCCCGGAGAGCAGAGCACGCGCGTCGTCCGTGCCACCCTCGCCCCGATCCGTGACTCCAAGGGACAGGTGCTCTACGTCTTCGCCCAGGTGCACGACGTCACCGACCAGCGTGCGATCGAGAGCGAGCTGCGACGCAGTGAGGAGAACTTCCGGCGCCTGGTGACAGCGGTGAACGAGTACGCCATCTTCATGCTCGACACCGAGGGCACCGTGATCAGCTGGAACTCCGGCGCGCAACGGATCAAGGGCTACACCGCCGGCGAGATCGTCGGGCAGCACTTCCGGGTCTTCTACACGCCGGAGGCCCAGAAGGACCACCACCCCGAGCACAACCTCGAGATGGCGCTCCTCGAGGGCAGCTACGCCGAGGAGGGCTGGCGCGTCCGCAAGGACGGCAGTCGATTCTGGGCCCTGGTCGTGATCACCGCGGTGTACGACGACGTCGGGCAGCACGTCGGGTTCGCCAAGGTCACCCGCGACCAGACCCAGCAGCGTGACTACGAGGAGGAGCGGCGCAGCTTCATCGACCAGCGCATCCACCTGCTCGAGGTCACCGCCCACGAGCTGCGCAGCCCGACCGCCATCATCGACGGCTCCGCCGCGGCGCTCCGCTCGTCGTGGGACGAGATGTCCGGCTCCGATCGCGACGACCTGCTGCGCGGGATGCGGAGCAGCACCGACCGGCTGCGCCGTCTGACCGCCGACCTGGCCGCGGCCGCGGAGTCGGCCGGCGACATGATTCCGCTGAACCTCGAGGAGGTGTCCCTGACCGATCTCATGCGCAGCGCCGCCGCGAGGATCCAGGCGGCCGGTGTCGACGTCCCGATCAGGGTGGACGTGCCCGAGGAGGTCGTGTTCGACGCGGACGCCAGCCGGCTCGACCAGGCCCTCGACAACCTGGTGAACAACGCGGTCCGGCACGGCGCCCCACCCATCTCGCTGGTGAGCGCGGTCAACGGGGCCATCTGCATCCGGGTGACCGACGGCGGGCCGGGGGTGTCGGCCGAGCTGGTGCCGCGCCTGTTCGAGCGGTTCGCGGCCGACGTGGCCACGGGCGGCACCGGCCTCGGCCTCTACATCGCCCGCGAGATCGTGCGCCGGCACGGAGGAGACGTCACCTACGTCCCGCCCGACGACGGGGAGCCGACGGCGTTCGAGATCGCTCTCCCACGGCGAGCCTGGCGCGACTGAGGTCATGAGCCGGCTGCACGCGGTCGTCGACGTACCGGCCGGGCAGCACCAGGTCGCGGCGGAGTTCCGGGCCGGCGTGTTCGGCTGGCCCGTCCTCCGCGACCCGCTGGGCCGGCTCTCCTGCGTCACCGGGAACTCCCCGGAGGCGACCCGGCTGCGCGACATCGGCTGACGATCTGCAGTGAGCTCGAGCAAGCCGGGGAAGACGAGGAGGGCTGCCCCGGGGACGGCAGCCCTACGCTCGCCACATGTCGTCACTCACCGAGGTCTCCGGCTGGATCGCGGAGCACCTGCCCGCCCTGATCGAGAAGTACGACGTGCCCGGGGCCGCGGTGGGCGTGCTGGCGGATGGCGAGGTGGTCGACCACGCGGCCGGCATCCTCAGCATGAGCACCCGGGTCGAGACGACGACCGACTCGGTGTTCCAGATCGGCTCGATCACCAAGCTCTGGACGAGCTCGCTGGTCCTCCAGCTGGTCGACGAGGGACGGGTCGACCTCGACGCCCCGATCCGCACCTATCTTCCGGACTTCCGGATCGCCGACGAGCACGCCGCCGGCCGGATCACAGTGCGCCAGCTGCTGACCCACACGTCCGGCTGTGAGGGCGACATCTTCACCGACACGGGCGTCGGCGACGACGCCGTCGAGCGGTACCTCGGCGTGATCCACGACGTGCCACAGCTGTTCCCGCCGGGGGCGATGTGGTCCTACAACAACGTCGGGTTCGTCGTCCTGGGCCGCCTGGTCGAGGTGCTGCGCGAGAACCCGTACGACGTCTGCCTGCGCCGGCACCTGATCGAGCCGCTCGGCATCACCCACGCGGCGACGAGCCCGTACGACGCGATCCTGTACCGCGCCGCCGTCGGCCACTACGAGACCTCTCCGGGCGCCGGCTACCAGCCGACGAAGATGTGGGCGCTCGTGCGCTCCAACATCCCGGCCGGCTCGATGTTCGCGATGAGTGCGCGCAGCCTGCTCGCCTTCGCCCGGATGCACCTCGAGGACGGCAGGGCCACCGACGGCACCCAGGTGCTCGCACCCGGGACATCGGGGACGATGCGGCGCAAGCAGGTCGACCTGCCCTACCTCGGTCACCTCGGCACCTCGTGGGGCCTCGGCTTCGAGCGGTTCGACCTTCCCGACGGCGAGCTGGTCGGCCACGACGGAAACACCATCGGGCAGTCCGCGTTCCTGAGGCTGGTGCCCGAGGCAGGAGTCGCCGTGACCCTGCTGACAAACGGCGGCGAGGCGGGTCTGCTGTTCCGCGACGTCGTGGGCCACGCGCTGCGCAAGCTCGCCGGCCGTTCGCTCCCGGACGAGCCGGTCCCGCCGACGGATCCACGGCCGATCGACGACGCGAGCCGATACGTCGGCACCTACGCCAGCTCCTCGGTCGGGCTCGAGGTGAGCCAGGACGACGACGGCGCCGTGTGGCTCGACGTGACCCCCATCGACGAGCTCTCGAAGGAGCTCGGCGAGGAGCCGCAGCGTTGGGAGCTCGTGCGGTACGACGGCGACACCCTGATCACCCGGAAGAGGGACATCGGCATCCACCGACTCATGGCGTTCCTCGACGTCGACGCCACCGGGCGTGCGACCTATCTCCACACCGGCCGCGCGCACGTCCGTTCCGGTCCCGGGTGAGCCGGACCGGTGGTATCGGGGAGACCCTCCGGACCCTCCTCACAACGGAACCTTCGATCGGAGACCACCATGTACGTGCGCGCGACACGAGCCGGCACGACGGTCGTCGCCTACCAGGGTGACGCGAAGACGCTCCTCGCCTTCGACCTCGACGAGTCGGCCACGACGGATCTCGCGGGATTCACCATCGGCTACACCGTGAACGGCTCCCAGACGTTCTACCTGCGCAACACCCTGTCGTTCGAGCACCCGGCCAACCACGCCCAGGTGGTGGGTCTCCCGTCGACGTCCAGCGTCAACACGCCGTTCCACCGGTTCCGCTGGCTCCACGTCCCGGGGGCCGGGATCGGCCACGAGCCGGCGTACGGGACCTATCGCTACCAGGTCACGCCGCGCTACGTCGCCGGCGGACAGCTGCAGGCGCTCGACAGCAGCAAGACCGTCGCGCTCGACATCGAGCTCGCGCCGTTCCGCAAGGGCGCGGTGACGGTCTCGTTCACGCGTGGGTTCGTGCAGTCGCAGGCCTTCGTGCACGACTTCGGGCCCGACGCGCTGTTCCGGCCGAAGGACGCCGACCTGGTGTTCGACACCTCGGCTGCCACCGGGCTGACGACGCCCGACGGGCACAGCTACACCTGGGACGACGAGTACGCGTGGTTGGGGTTCTCCGTGCGACGGACGATCCGTGACCTCCTCGACGAGGTGGTGAACGACGCGCATCTTTCGCTCGACGTCTTCGCCTACGACCTCGACGAGCCCGACGTCGTGGGGACATTGATCCGGCTGGCCGGGGAGGGGCGGGTGCGACTCATCCTCGACGACGCGTCCCTCCACCACGACGCCTCGGGCGTGAAACCGACCGACGAGGACACCGCGGCCCAGCGGATCGGGGCGGCCGCCGTGGCGCCGGCCGAGGTGAAGCGCGGGCACTTCAGCCGCTACTCCCACGACAAGGTGATGATCGTGTACGCCGACGACGGTGCCGACGGACGCGCTCCGCAGAAGGTCCTCACCGGGTCGACGAACTTCTCGGTGACCGGGCTCTACGTGAACTCCAACCACGTCCTGGTCTTCGACGACCCGGAGGTGGCGGCGACGTACGCCCGGGTCTTCGACCTCGCCTGGACCACCGAGGTGAAGGCGGCGGCGTTCCGGGCCTCCACCCTCTCGCGCCAGCCGAGCGTCTTCGGCAGCGCCACCGTCCCGCCGACGAGCATCACCTTCGCGCCGCACGACAAGGTGACCGCCGCGACGAACCTGAACGAGATCGCCGGCCGGGTGCACGCCGAGCTCGAGGCCTCCAACGGCTCGGTGCTGTTCGCGGTGATGGCCCTGGAGTCGCCGAGCTCGACCGACCTGCTGGCCGCCCTGCGCGACCTGCACGCGTCCTCGTCGGTGTTCACCTACGGGATCACCGACGACACCGAGGGCATCTCGCTGTACGCCCACACCCGCAACGGCGTGCTCGTGACCGGCCGTCCGGTGAAGACCGCGCTGCCCGCACCGTTCGACCAGGTGCACGGCCTGTCGTTCAGCCACCAGGTGCACCACAAGTTCGTGGTCTGCGACTTCAACGGACCCAACCCCGTGGTCTACTGCGGCTCGTCCAACCTCGCTCTCGGCGGCGAGGAGGAGAACGGCGACAACCTGCTGGCGATCCGCGACCAGGACATCGCCACGGCGTTCGCGATCGAGGCCGCGGCCCTGGTCGACCACTTCGACTTCCTCGACCGGTTCTCCGCGTCCGGCGGCGGCACCACCGGTACGCCGGCATCGGGGCCGTGGTTCCAGTCGACGACGGACGCGTGGACCAAGCCGTACTTCGACGACACCGACCTGAAGTACACCGACCGCGTCCTCTTCGCCGGCCCGCAGCCACCGGTGGTCTGACGGCCTCAGCCCTGTCAGCGTTCCGCGCTCGTCGCGACCCACCAGGCGGCGATCTGCGCCCGCGACCGGACGCCGAGGCGGAGCCGGATCCGCTCGAGGTGACCCTCGGCCGAGCGCTCGTCGATGCCGAGGCGTACGCCGATCTCCCGGTTGGTGAGCCCGTCCGCCACGAGGGCCGCCACGTCACGCTGCCGTGGGGTGAGCGTCGGCTCGTCCCGGGTCGTCGCCGGCGGCAGACCGAGGAACGAGCGGATCACGGCGACCAGGGCCGCGGCGTCGCCGACGTACGGCAGGTGCGAGCGGCCGCGGAGCACCTCCAGCGTGGCGCCGGGGACGGTGCCGGCGATCAGCCGGGCCTGGTCGAGGGGTGCAGCCCGGTCGTGCTCGCGGTGGACCACGAGCGTCGGTGCGCGGACGTCGACCAGCGCGCCGGTGACGTCGACCTGGTGGCAGAGCCGCAGCAGCGCGGCCGCCGTGCCGGCCGACGACGACTCCCGCTGGTAGGTGCTGATCGCGGCCCGGGTGCCGGCGGACGAGTCGGGCGCGAAGATGTCGGTCAGCACGTCGGCCCCCAGCCCCCAGTGGGCGGACACGAGGCCGACGACGTGGTCGCGGACCTCCGGTGTCCCGAGGTCGGCGCCGCGCGCCCACCCGCCGTACAGCAAGAGGCGGCAGACCGTCTCCGGGTGTCGCGCCGACCACGCGATCATCAGCGGTCCGCCGAGCGAGCTTGCCACGAC
>JAICSK010000216.1 GCA_025936915.1 Nocardioides sp. | reverse complement strand
GCTCGCGGGAGGTGAGAGTGGCGGGTTGAACACGGGAGCGGATGACGAGGCTCGAACTCGCGACATCGACGGTGGGCAGAGTGTCGCGCTCGCGGGAGGTGAGAGTGGCGGGTTGAACACGGGAGCGGATGACGAGGCTCGAACTCGCGACATCGACCTTGGGAAGGTCGCGCTCTACCAACTGAGCTACATCCGCGTACCGGCGGGCCGGCGTGGTGGATCGTACCCGAGGGGCAGCGGCAGGTCAGATCGGCGTCAGATCGGTTCCAGGGTCGGACGTTTGGCGGTCACGCCGTCGCCGGAGGACTTCCCCGTGAGGCGGCGCTTGATCCAGGGCGCGGCATGCTTGACCGCCCAGTCGAGGTCGGCTCGCCTGCCGGCCCGGAACGGCGCGTCCCCGAGCGACCCGGTGGGATCGGACAGGTCCAGCTCGTGGGGTACGCCGAGCGTGTCGAGCACCGCGATCGCGACCGCGCGGTGGCCGAGCGGGCCGAGGTGGAGGCGATCCTCCGACCACATGCGCTCCGGGTGCTCGGGTCGCATCCGCCAGGAGTCGAGGACGACGGCACCGTGTCGCTCGGCGATCTCGCGGACCCGCTCGTTGTAGATCGCGAAGCGTCCCCGAAGCCGGGCGAACGGCCCGCCGCCCCCCGGGTCGAACGCCGTGAACACGCCGACGACGGCCCCTGTGGCGGCGAGCTTGCCGATCGCGTCGTCGTACAGCTCCCCGAGCGCGTCGACGTCGCACCGCGGACGGATCAGGTCGTTGCCGCCGGCGTACACGGTGATCAGGTCGGGAGCCAGCGCGATCGCAGGCTCGAGCTGCTGGTCGAGGATCGGGCGCAGGGTCCGGCCGCGGACGGCGAGGTTGGCGTACCCGAACTGGTCGGTCCTGGTCGCCAGCACCTCGGCCACCCGGTCGGCCCAGCCGCGGACGGCGTTGGGTCGCGACGCGTCGGGGTCGCCCACGCCCTCGGTGAACGAGTCGCCGATCGCGACGAAGCGATGGAAGACGGGTGCGGTCACGCAGCGCATGTTTGCAGACAGCTGGTCTCGAGACGTTCGCAGGGCTCACTCCTCCACCACCGTCACGGTGTCGTCCTGGGTCGCGTGACGGGCGTAGGACGCCCTCCTCGACCAGCGGGCCGGCGACGGCCGGTAGCGTGCGCCACGTGCTGCTGAGCGACCGCGACATCCTGGCCGAGATCGACGCCGGCCGGATCGTGATGGAGCCCTGGGACCCGGCGATGATGCAGCCCGCGTCGATCGACGTGCGGCTCGACCGGTTCTTCCGGGTCTTCGAGAACCACCGCTATCCCCACATCGACCCCGCGGCCGACCAGTCCGACCTGACCCGGATGGTCGAGCCGGACGGCGAGGAGCCGTTCATCCTGCACCCGGGCGAGTTCGTGCTCGGGTCGACGTACGAGGCGTGCACCCTGCCCGACGACGTCGCCGCGCGCGTCGAGGGCAAGTCGTCCCTCGGCCGCCTCGGCCTGCTCACCCACGCAACCGCCGGCTTCGTCGATCCCGGCTTCTCCGGCCACGTCACCCTCGAGCTGGCGAACGTCGCGACCCTGCCGATCAAGCTCTACCCGGGGATGAAGATCGGGCAGTTCTGCTTCTTCCGGCTCACCTCGCCGTCCGAGCATCCCTACGGCTCCGTGAAGTCCGGTTCGCACTACCAGGGGCAACGGGGACCGACGGCGTCCCGCTCGTTCCAGAACTTCCACCGGACCCCGATCTGATGGCCGCCCTCGACGGGCTGACGGTCGCGGTCCTCGGCGGGACGGGTCCGCAGGGTCGAGGGTTGGTACGCCGATGGGCCGCCGCCGGTCTGGCGACCGTGATCGGAAGCCGCGACGCGCGGCGTGCGGCCGACGTGGCGGCCGAGCTGGCCGAGGCGACGCGGCATGAGGTGCGCGGGCTGTCGAACGCCGACGCGGCCGCAGTCGCCGACATCGTGGTGGTCGCCGTTCCGTACGACGGCCATGCTGCACTGCTCCGGTCGTTGGCCGACGCGCTCGCCGGGAAGATCGTGGTCGACTGCGTGAACCCGATCGGCTTCGACCAGAACGGCGCCTACCCGCTGCACGTGCCCGACGGCTCGGCCGCCCAGGAGGCGGCGGCGTTGCTGCCCGAGTCCGTCGTGGTCGCGGCGTTCCACCACGTCAGCGCGGTGATCCTCAACGACCCGGAGATCGCCTCGGTCGACACCGACGTGCTCGTGCTCGGCGAGGGCGAGCACCGCGATGCCACCGATCTCGTCCGCGGCCTCGCCGACGCGATCCCGGGCGTTCGCGGGGTGTACGCCGGCCGGCTCCGCAACGCCCACCAGGTCGAGGCGTTGACCGCGAACCTGATCGCGGTCAACCGACGCTACAAGGCGCACGCGGGGCTCCGGGTCACCGACGTCTGAACGCGAGAGAGCCGGCCGCAGGTCATCCTGCTGCCGGCTCTTGGTGGGGATCGCCGGGCGGACCCGTTCACAACCAGCTCAGCTTGCGCAGCCGACGGTGGTGGCGGCGTACGGCGCTGGGCTTGGGGCGGTGGGTCGGGTGGATCCGGTCCTCGATCAGGTAACGGGCCTGGGCCTCGATCAGGGTCTCGTTCATGGCGCTGCTCCTTCGTGACGGGCGTGTGCGTGTCGTGCGAGTGGTGGTCAGACTTCGGTCAGCGTGATGTCGCCGCTGACGGTGCGGGCCTGGAGCTCGACGTGCTCCTGACCCTCCTGCGGGGCCCCGACACTCTCGATGTCGGAGCGGATGGAGCCGGTGACGGTGTTGATGTCGGCCCAGACCGGCGTGCCGGCCGGGATGCCGATCTGGACGTCGCTGCTCGCGCCCTTGAGGCTGACGCGACCGCGGCGGACGGTGCCGACGCTGAGGTCGCCGCTGCCGGTGGACAGCGAGATGTCGGCGTTCGCGGTGACGACCTTGAGGTCGCCCGAACCGGTCTTGACGACGGTCTTGCCGTTGGTGGTGCCGACCTCGACGTCGCCCGATCCGGTCGAGATGTTGACGTTGCCGAGGCAGGTGCCGACCGAGATGTCGCCGGACCCGCTCTTGACCTGGAGCTCGGCGTGCGCCTCGGACAGCTCGACGTCACCCGAACCGGTCTCGAGCTTGGCCTGGCCGGTGAAGGTGTCGCAGGTGACGTCGCCGGAGCCGGTCTTCACCCGGGCCTCGTTGACCTGGCCCTCGATCTCGATGTCGGCGCTCCCGGTCTTGATCGCGACATCACTGGCCGTGGGCAGCTCCACCTCGACGATCAGCTCGCGATCGCGGCCGCTGAACCAGCTGCCGCCGTCCTTGGGCCCGATCACCGAGAGCCGGTTGTCCTCGAAGGTCACCGTGACCTCGTCGGCCTGCTGGCCCTGGATGTCGAGGGAGGTCGTGCCGGTCGCGGTGGCGCGGACGTCGACCTTGCCCTTGCCGATCTCGACGTACAGGTAGATCGGCTCGGGGGTCTCGAACTGGCGGTTCATCTGGTGCCTCCTGACGGCGGGCGGTGCGGTGTTTTTCGGGTGTGGTGGGTCGGGGGAGCGGCCCGGTGCCGTCCCCTGGAGCTCGGGTGGGTGATGCGGGTGGGTGGCTCGGGTCAGAGCCAGCCACTCATGCGTTTGCCTCCGCGCCGGCCTCGGCCGCCCTCGAAGGGATCGCCGCCGCCGAAGAACGGCAGGCTCGAAAGGTCGATGTCGACGTTGATCGCGCCCTCGCGGGTGGCCGCCCGGACGACGTTGACCAGCCAGGTGTTCAGCGACTGGCCGGCGTCGGCCGCACGCTCCTCCGCCTTGGCCTTGACCGACTCGGGGATGCGTAGCGTGATGCGCGAGAGGTTGCCGTCCTCGACGTCCTCGGGCGACGGCGGCGGGGGAGGAGCCGGCGGGGTCGGCGCAGCAACGTGCACGAGGAAGTCGAGGTCGCGACCATTGAGGCGTACGTCGACCCCACCGCTCGGCATCTCGGCGGTGATCTCGGCGGCGGCCTGCGAGACCGCCTCCATGATCGCCAGCCGGGCGCTGGAGTCGAGGGCGAAGCCGAGCCGCTCCGCTGCCTGGCGGGTCTCCTCGCCGGCCGAGTCGGCGGCGGAGACGAGCGAGGACCGGAGGCTCTCGACGTACGGGGTGATGTCCATGTGCATCACTATGACATCATGATGACGTCATGTCAAGATCTCCGTGACGCCGATTGACGTCATCGCGGCGTCATCACGCATCTACGCAGGTCAGCGAGCTGGGACGAACCGCGGTGATGTTCGCTTACCTCGACGGCATGGCCGCTGAGGGCCGCCCGCTGGTTCCGAGGAGTTTCGCCGGTCAGAGGTCGAAGAGGGACTTCGTCTCGTCGAGCTCGACGTCGCTGCGGGGCTCGGATGCCGGTTCGGATGCCGGTTCGGATGCCGGTTCGGACGTCGGTTCGGACGTCGGTTCGGACGTCGGCTCGCTGTCCTCGGGGGTCTCGACTGGTTTGGTTTTCCCGGGCTCGGATGACTCCGGCTCGGCCGAGCCGATGTCGAACAGGGAGGCCCCATCCGGGATCTCGGTGGTCTCCGGCGCAGCCTTCGGGGTCTCGTCGGACGTCCGAGCAACCGCGTCCGGCTCCTTCTCGGGCTCGGTCGGCTCCGGC
>JAICSK010000048.1 GCA_025936915.1 Nocardioides sp. | reverse complement strand
GGGGATCTCGCACTCGCCCGCCGAGCACGCCGAGATGCCCGATTGCCTGGCCGGGGTGGACGCCCTGGCCGAGACCTTGCAGAGACTGTCCTCGTGAGCGACCCCACGTCGTACCTCCTCGAGCGGGCCTGGGTGGACGGCGCCGTCCAGGACGACGTCCTCGTGGAGATCGCGGACGGACGGTTCACCGTGGTCGACGCTACTGGCCCTAACCGGCGTCTACGGGGGGTTGGAACGGCCAGTGAGCACGGGTTCCCCCACGTACACGGGGGAACCAGCAGGGTCCCCGGCCTCACCATCCCCGGACTCGCGAACTGCCACAGCCACGCGTTCCACCGCGCCCTTCGGGGCCGGACGCAGCGCGACAAGGGGTCGTTCTGGACCTGGCGCGAGCAGATGTACGACGTGGCCGCCCGGCTCGATCCCGAGACCTATCTCCAGCTCGCCTTGGTCACCTACCGCGAGATGGTCGCGGCGGGGTTCACCGGCGTGGGGGAGTTCCACTACCTCCACCACCAGCCGGACGGCAGGCCGTACGACGACCCCAACGAGATGGGCCACGCCCTGATCGAGGCCGCCACGACGGCCGGCATCCGGATCACCCTGCTCGACACCTGTTATCTGAGCTCCGGCTTCGGCGAGGCGCCCGAGGGCGTCCAGGTGAGGTATGACGACGGCAGCGCGGCTGGCTGGGCAGAGCGCGTCGAAGCCCTGGACCCGACGGTGACGGCGCGGATCGGAGCCGCGATCCACTCCGTGCGGGCGGTGCCGCGCGACCAGATCCCGACGGTCGTCGAGGCCTCCCGGGGACGACCGCTCCACGTCCATCTGTCCGAACAGGTCGGCGAGAACGACCGCTGCGTCCGGGCCTACGGCGTCTCCCCGACGCGCGTGCTGGCCGACGCCGGCGCCCTCGGCCCGGGCACCAGCGCCGTGCACGCCACCCACCTGACCGTCGACGACGTCCGGCTGCTCGGCGAGAGCACGACGTATGCCTGCTTCTGCCCCACCACCGAGCGCGACCTCGGCGACGGCATCGGGCCGAGCCGCTCGCTCCACGACGCCGGCAGCCCGCTCACGCTGGGCAGCGACAGCCATGCCGTGATCGACCCGTTCGAGGAGATGCGCGCGGTCGAGCTCGACGAGCGGCTCGCGACGCAGGGGCGCGGCCACTGGACGGCGTCCGAGCTGCTGAGGGCCGCCACCAGGCACGACTCCCTCGGCTGGGACGACGCCGGCCGGATCGCGGTGGGCGCCCGCGCCGACCTGGTGACCGTCGCGACCGACCGGGTGCGGACGGCCGGCACCGGCGCCGACGAGCACACACTGGTCTACGCCGCGGTCGCCGAGGACGTCACCCACGTCGTCGCCGACGGCCGCGTCGTGTTCCGCGAGGGCGACCGCGAGCAGCTCGGCCGAGACCTGGACGAGGTCATCGGGAGGCTTCGACGATGAGCAGCACCCTCATCACCAACATCGCCGAGCTGGTCACCAACGACCCGCACGCCGACGATCTCCTCGGCACCGTTCAGGACGCAGCGCTGGTCGTCGAGGGATCGACGGTCGCCTGGACGGGCCCCGCGGCCGCAGCGCCGGCCGCCGACCAGCAGGTCGACGTCGGCGGACGCGCGGTGATCCCGGGTTTCGTCGACTCCCACTCGCACCTGGTCTTCGCCGGTGATCGCTCGGCGGAGTTCGCGGCCCGGATGGCAGGGGAGTCGTACGCCGCGGGCGGCATCCGCACGACGGTCGCCGCGACCCGGGCCGCCACCGATGAGCAGCTCACCGGTCACGTCGCCCGGCTGGTCTCCGAGATGAGGTCCCAGGGCACCACGACCGTCGAGATCAAGAGCGGTTACGGCCTCACCGTCCATGACGAGGCCCGGAGCCTGGCCGTCGCGCGACAGTTCACCGAGGAGACGACGTACCTCGGCGCGCACGTCGTGCCCGAGGGCTGGACGCCCGAGGAGTACGTCGCGCTGGTCACCGGCCCGATGCTCGCCGCCTGCGCTCCTCATGCGAGCTGGGTCGACGCGTTCTGCGAGACCGGGGCATTCGACGAGGACCAGTCCCGGGCCGTGCTCCGGGCCGGGATCGCGGTCGGACTCCGCGGGCGGCTCCACGCCAACCAGCTCGGCGAGGGGCCCGGCGTACGACTGGCCTGCGAGCTCGGCCTGACCGCCGTCGACCACTGCACCTACCTCTCGTCCGACGACGTCGGGGCTCTCGTCGACTCGGGCACGATCGCGACCCTCCTGCCGGGGGTGGAGTTCTCGACCCGGCAGCCCTACCCCGACGCCCGCCGGCTGCTGGACGCGGGTGTCCGGGTCGCGCTCGCCTCCGACTGCAACCCCGGCTCCTGCTACACCAGCTCGATGCCGCTGTGCGTGGCCCTCGCCGTCCGGGAGATGGGCATGACCGCCGCCGAGGCGCTGTACGCCGCCACCGCGGGCGGAGCGGCCGCGCTCGACCGCGACGACGTCGGCGTCCTGACGCCGGGAGGACGGGCCGATCTGGTGGTGCTCGAGGCCCCGACGTTCGTCCATCTGGCCTATCGCCCCGGAGTGCCGCTGACCAGCCAGGTCTGGGTGGCCGGACGGCCTGTCTGAGGTAGCCGACCACGCTGCGAACCGGCTTCTGAGGTAGGGCGTCGGCAGAGATAGGGCACGGTGCCGATGTCCCGGGCTACCTCAGGGAGCGAGTCTCGACGTGTCAGCCAGAACACCAGACACGAAGGGACAGTGCGATGAACGACCTCTTCCTCCTCGAGCCCGAGTACCGCTACCGCGCCGAGCGGACGCGGCAGGAGCTCAAGCCGGTTCGGTACCGCAGGTGGCGGCGTCGCCTCAACGGAGGCGGGCCGAGTGCGGCGACCGACGAGAAGAACTGGATCAACTGAGATGTCGATGTCCGTGGTCCCCGACAAGATGGACCACATGACATCGGAGTTGGTCGGGCGAGATGCCGAGCTGGAGCAGCTGTGCTCCACGCTCGGCATCTCTGTTCGTGACGGTGCACCCGCGTCCGAACGCTCGGCCGTCCTCCTTGCCGGCGACGCCGGCGTCGGCAAGACCCGCCTGTTGACCGAGCTCCGCGATCGCAGCGTCGCCGAGGGCTGGCTGGTCCAGGCCGGGCACTGCCTCGACTTCGCCGACAGCGCCCTCCCCTACCTTCCCTTCAGCGAGATCACCGGCCGCATCGCGCGTGAGCTGCCCGACCTCTTCGACGAGGTCGCCGAGCGCCACCCCGCGTTGCTCCGTCTGCTGCCGGGCCAGCGGATGCTGACCCAGGCCACCGACCCCGAGTCCGTCCCGGCCGACCAGGGTGCCTTGTTCGACGCCGTCCACGCGCTCGCCGAGGCCGCCGGCTCCCTCGGTTGCCTGCTGATCGTGGTCGAGGACCTCCACTGGGCCGATCAGTCGACCCGCGACCTGATGAGCTTCCTGTTCGGGCGCGGGTTCGACGCCCCTGTCGCGCTGGTCGCGTCGTACCGCTCCGACGACCTCCACCGGCGCCACCCGCTGCGCCGACAGGTCGCCGAATGGGCGCGGATGTCCGGCGTCGAGCGGATCCAGATCGAGCCGCTGGGCCGCGCCGACGTACGCCGGCTCGTGCAGCAGCTCCATCCCGACCCGCTGCCCGAGACCAAGGTGCGTGACATCGTCAGCCGGGCCGAGGGCAACGCGTTCTTCGTCGAGGAGCTGGTCGGCGCCACCCGCACCCGCACCGGCCGGGTTCCCGAGGACCTCGCCGAGCTGCTGCTCATGCGGCTGGAGAGCCTCGACGACTCTGCGGTCACCGTGATCCGCGCCGCCGCCGTGGCCGGCCGCCGTGTCTCCCATGCCGCCCTGAGTGCGGTCGTCCGGCTGGAGCCCGCGGAGCTCGACCGCGCCGTCCGCGACGCCGTCGAGGGGCACGTGCTCGTGCCGAGCGGCGACGACTTCTACCAGTTCCGTCACGCCCTGCTGGCCGAGGCGGTGTACGACGACCTCCTGCCCGGCGAGCGCACGAGCCTCCACGCGGCGTACGCCAAGGCCCTCCAGGACGGTCGCGCCACCGGTACGGCGGCCGAGCTGGCCCGGCACGCGCGCCTGGCCAAGGACTACGCGACCGCCCTGACCGCGAGCCTGCGCGCCGGCGACGACGCCCGGGCCGTGGGCGGTGCCGAGGAGGCCGCCCAGCACTACCTCCAGGCCCTCGACCTCTGGTCCGACACCCGGGTCCCGGCCGACGTCGACCTCGACTACCCGCGTCTGGTCGGGCTCGTCTCCGACGCCCTGATCGCGGCCGGACACCCGGCACGGGCCCTCGGCGTGGTGCGCGAGCAGCTGGAGCGGCTGCCGGTCGAGGCGGACGATTCCGTGAGGGGCCAGCTGCTCGGCACCTTGGCCTTCGCCCTGGCGATGACCGAGACCACCGAGGACCCCCTCGAGCTCACCTCCGAGGCGGTCGCCCTGGTGCCCGACGAGCCCAGCAGCGCCCGCGCCAAGGTGCTCGCCGTCCACGCCCGGATGCTGGCCCGCGCCGGCCATTTCAAGGACGGACGCGAGGTCGCCATGACGGCACTCGCGCTGGCCGAGCGGCTCGACATGCCCCGCCTGGCCAGCGACATCCGCACGACCCTGGTCGGTCTGGAGAAGAAGGGCGGCCCGTCGGAGTCCCTGGTCGAGGCCCTGCGGTCCGCGATCGCCGGCGCCGTCGACGCGGGTGCGGCCAACACCGAGCTGCGCGCGCTGCTCCTGTTGGGCAACCACCACCTCGACAACGCCGATTTCGAGGCGGCCGACGAGGCGTTCACCCGCGCCACGACGCGGGGCAAGGCCGAGGGCACGCCCTGGGTCCCCTACGCCGCCGAGGCGCGCTGGATGCACGCCGTTTCGCTGCGCATGCAGGGCCGCTGGGACGAGGCCCTGGCCGTGCTCGACATCTCCAAGGAGGTCGTGCCTCCGATCTACGACGCTCTCCTCACCGGCACCCGTTCCCAGATCCTGGTCGCCCGCGGCGACCCCGATGGGCGCGAGCTCGCCCGCGACCTGCGACCGTTCTGGCGCGAGGAGGGGCTGGTGGCGACCACGGCCGGCGCGGCCGAGCTCGAGGCCGCCGAGCTCACCGGCGACCAGGCCTCGGCCGGTGAGCTGTATCGGATGATCACCGACACCCTGACCAGCATCTGGCACCCGCTGTTCCAGGCCCGGGTCCGGCTCGCGGCGACCACCTTGTCGGCGTACGCCCAGGGAGCGGCGAACCGGAGCGCCGCCGAGCGCGCCGCCGACGCGACGGTCGTCGCCGGGCTCGTGGACGACGCCCATGCCGTGCTCGAGCGGCGCAACGAGAAGTCCGGCACCGCCTGGGGCCCCGAGAGTCGCGCGTGGGAGGCCCGGATCGACGCCGAGCTGATGCGGTGGCGGTGGGTCGCCGACATCGACCCACCGGGCCAGGCGGAGCTGCTCCAGGCATGGCACGAGGCCGAGGAGCGTTTCGCTTCCTTCGCCGCGCCCTACGAGCTCGCCACGGTGCGCGCGACGCTGGCGGAGATCCTGTCCGCGACCGGTGACCAGGCGGGAGCCGAGACCGTCGCCAAGGCCGCCGTCGAGGGCGCCGAGCAGCTCGGCGCCCGACCCCTGCTCCGCCGGCTCGGACGTTCCGACGAGGCGTCGGCCGCGCCGAGGACGGATGTCCGCGTCTCACTGACCCCGCGCGAGTCCGAGATCCTGGCCCTGGTCGCCCAGGGCCGCACCAACGGCGAGATCGGGCGTCAGCTGTTCATCAGCACCAAGACGGTCTCGGTGCACGTGTCCAACATCCTCGGCAAGCTCGGCGCCTCCGGCCGCACGGAGGCCGCCGCGATCGCCCGACGCGACGGGCTCCTCGGCTGATCCGCAGGGAGAAGCTCAGCCGGTGTGAGGGCTCTCACCCGGCCGGGCCTTTCACGTACTCGTAGTATGGCGGCGGAACGGAGCCGCCGATGACCTCCCTCGACCGACACCCCGACCAGCAGCCCGACCAGCGCGACCCGGTCGACCGCACCGCGCGACGGTTCGAGCGGATGCGGCCGTTCGGCGGAGAGCCCGCGCCGCGGTTCGACACCCGCGGTCTGCCACCGGGTCCGCGATGGCCGGTGTGGGCGCAGACGGTGGGGCTGCTGCGGTTCCGGCACCGGTTCGTGCCCCGGATGTGGCGTCGGTACGGCGACGTGTTCACCGTCCGCGTGATCCCCGGCGGCCGGCCGCTGGTCCTCTTCACCCGGCCCGAACACGCCAAGGAGATCTTCGCCGGCGACCCCGAGGTGTTCCACGCCGGCAAGGGCAACGCGATCCTCGGCCCGATCATGGGCGAGCACTCGCTGCTGCTGCAGGACGGATCCGAGCACAAGCGGGCGCGCGCGCTGCTGATGCCGGCGTTCAACGGCCACGCGCTTCGGGGCTACCGCGACCTCGTCGACGAGGTGGCCGACGTCGAGGTCGGCCGGTGGCACAGTGGCGAGGCGTTCCGCAGCCTCGACCGGATGAACGCGCTGACCCTCGAGGTCATCCTGCGCGTGGTGTTCGGCGTCACCGACGAACGACGGCTGGCCGAGCTCCGCCCACGGGTCAACCGCACCGTCACCATCAGCCCGGCCGTCCTGCTGGGGTGGGGGTACCCGGCCCTGCAGCGCATCGGCACCTGGAAGCGGACCGTCGAGAACGCCTACCGCCTCGACGAGCTGATCTACGCCGAGATCCGGGGGCGCCGTGCGGCGCCCGACCTCGAACAGCGGTCCGACGTGCTGTCGCGGCTGATCCTCGCGGGCGACGAGGGCGACCGGCTCAGCGACGAGGAGCTCCGCGACCAGCTGGTGACCCTCCTGCTCGCCGGTCACGAGACCACCGCCACCGCCCTGGCGTGGGCGCTGTACGAGCTCGGCCGTGACCGCCTCGAGCTGACACGGGCGCGCGAGGCCGCGCGCAGCGGCGACGACGACCACCTCGAGGCGGTGCTGAAGGAGGCGATGCGGCTCCATCCGGTGATCCCGATGGTGGTCCGCACCCTGATGCGGCCGCGGACGATCGCCGGCTGGGACCTCCCCGCGGGAGCGACGGTCGGGCCCTCGATCCTGGTCGCGCACAGCCGGGCCGACAACCATCGCGACCCGGAGCGGTTCGACCCTGGACGGTTCCTCGGGCAGAACCCGCCGGTGAACACCTGGATCCCGTTCGGCGGCGGTGTCCGGCGCTGCATCGGGGCGGGGTTCTCGCTGATGGAGGGCGTCGCGGTGCTCCGCCGGATCCTCGCGGCGTACGACGTGACCGCCGTCGGACTCGACCGGCCGAAGGTCCGCAACATCACCAGCGTGCCGCGTGGGGGTGCCCGGATCCGGGTGGTCTGACCTCGCCCTTCGGGTGAAACTTTTCACGGGTTGGTGCAATCGGCGACCGGGCCGTTCGCCAGCCGCCACAATGACCTGTCATGGGGTGGGGGGCACGTCTGCGCGCGCTGCGCATGGAGGTCGGGCCGTTCCGGGAGCACCGTGACTTCCGCCTGCTGCTGATCGCCGGGACGGTCTTCTACCTCGGCGGGATGATGACCTACGTCGCGATCCCGTTCCAGATCTACCAGCTCACCCACTCCAACTTCGCGGTCGGTGCCGTCGGGCTCGTGGAGCTCGGCCCGTTGATCGTCTTCGGCCTGTACGGCGGCGCGCTGGCCGACCACGTCGACCGTCGGCTGCTGCTGATCTGGACCGGCATCGCCCAGGCGGCGTTCACCACCTGGCTGTGCATCAACGCCTTCTCCCACCACCCGCGTCTCTGGGAGATCTTCGTGGTGTCGGGCCTGCTGTCGTCGTCGTCGGCCCTGCAGCGGCCCTCACGCGAGGCGCTCCTCCCGCGCACGGTCAGGCACGACGAGCTCACCGCCGCCAACGCACTGTCGAGCTTCGGGATGCAGGCCGGCGTGCTGGTCGGCCCCACCATCGGTGGACTGATCGTCGCCTCCGCCGGACCCGGGTGGTGCTTCCTGGTCGACATCATCGGGCTGTTCGTCGCGTCGATGATGTACGCCGCGATGCGGCGCTACCCGCACGTCGGCGAGACCGAGGCGCCCAGCTTGGCCGGCATCGGCAAGGGCCTGCGCTATGCGTTCAGCCGCCGCGACCTGCTGGGCACCTACGTGGTCGACCTGGCCGCGATGCTGCTGGCGATGCCCGTCGTCCTCTTCCCCGCGCTGGCCGAGAAGGTCTTCTCGCAGCCGCACCTGCTGGGCTTCCTGTACTCCGCCGAGACCGTCGGCGCGCTGGTCGCCACCGCGCTGTCGGGCTGGACCGCGCGGGTGCAGCACCACGGGCGCGCGATCGTGGTCGCGGCCGCGGCGTACGGCGCCTGCATCGCGGCCGCCGGCTGGTCACCGTCGATCTGGCTTGCCGTGCTGTTCTTCGCCCTGGCCGGCGGCGCCGACATGATCTCTGCGGTCTTCCGCGGCACGATCTGGAACCAGACCATCCCCGACAACCTGCGCGGCCGGTTGGCCGGGATCGAGATGCTGAGCTACTCCATCGGCCCGCTCGGCGGCCAGGTGCGTGCAGGGGTCGTCGCGGACCGGTGGACGGTCCGCGGGTCGATCATCAGCGGCGGCGTCTCGTGCGTCGCCGGGGTCACGCTGACCGCGATGTTGCTGCGTGACTTCTGGAGGTACGACGCGCGCACCGACGAGCACGCCATGGCCCAGAGGGTGGCCCGGCAACCCGCCGGTGAGCGCGCCGAACCTTGAGGGAGGTTCCCCGGCCCGCCCCTGCGGGTCCGGGGAACCTCCGGGCGGTCACTTCAGGATGAACAGCTTGTACATGCCCATGTCGAAGTGCGGCATCCCGGTCTTCTTCGAGGGCCAGAAGCACATCGAGATGTACTTGCCCTTGGGCAGGCTGTACTTCCAGACGAAGCTGTGTCCGGGGCTGACGAAACCGGTCTCGGTGCCGGCCGGCAGGGCCCACGACGGCGGCGGAGCGTTGGGGTCACCGGCCGACGCGGCGATGTAGTCGTTCACGTCCGAGTTCGTGGTCGACCTCTTGACCTGGTTGAGCACGACGAAGTGCGGCTCCTTGGCGTGGTTCGCCGTCTTCATCCAGCCCCTGTGGGGGTCGGACTTCGGGGTCCTGAACACGTTGGCGCCGGTGGAGTCGTCGGCCATGTTGACGTAGCCGCCGGTCGCCGGCAGGGCGCGCTTCTGGTGGGTGCCCTTCGCCTTCAGCACGGACGGGGGAGGTGCCGACCTGCCGCCGGTGTTGATGACGTAGTAGGTCCCGGCCTTGTCGACGTCGGTGCCCCAGAAGTTGGGCTTGGCCCCCTTGGCCGGCACGTCGATGCCGCCGTAGAAGACGATGTTCCTGTCGATCCGCTTGATGGCGTCGATGTTGCCGCTGAACGCCTTGCCGAAGTCCGAACCCGCCTTCTGCAGCGAGTAGCCGGACTTCAGGCGGAGCAGCTGCAACGACCCACCACGATTGCCTCGGACGACCTTGAACAGGGTCTTGCCGGGCCGGATCGTGCTCGTCGAGAGCTTGGCTCCGCTCTTGGTCGACTTCAGGGTCACGGTCAGGGTCTTGGCCGCGCGCGCGGTGACGTGGTGCGTCCCGGAAGCCTCGGCGGCTCCCCCGGACGCAGCAAGACCCGCGGAGGCCGTGAGCAGCAGCACGGTGGCTGCGGCACGGTAACGCGTCTGCATAGAGCGATCTCCTCTGGAAGCGGGGTCTCGCGCAGACCCCTGGAGGGTCAGTTGTATGCCGCAACGTCGGTGCCGGTCAGCCTCCGACACGCCATTTACGTCCGGAGGATGACCCGTGAGCCGGGGAATCATCCTTTCGGATGACGGCCGGGTGGCGTCGTACGTCGCACCTGCCCGGCGGCCCTCCGGATTCGGACCTGCTTGGCTGGTCCGTGACAATGGACCGGTTGAAGGAGGTGGGTGCCGACGTGACGCCCGACGAGGAGCGACCCGTCATCGCGGGCCTGGTGGCCCTGATCGGGGTGGCGGTGGTCGTGGGACTGATCGCGGCCGGAGTCGTGGTGGTCGGTGCCCACGTGCTCGGACTCGGTGGCGGGCACGCGGCCGCGGTCGGCAACGAGGCGGGCGCGACCATGGTCGTGCCCAAGCCGCAGAAGACCCAGCCGGCGAGCGGACCGTCGATCACCCTCGGCTCCAACCCGACGTCGTCCGACACCGGGCCGGCGCCGAAGATCAAGAAGCCGAAGAAGCAGATCTCGCTCCAGGCGGGTGAGACGTCCGTCGCGCCGATGGGACGGATCGACCTGACCGGGACCTACCCCGGCGGCGAGGGAGCGGTGCTGAACGTCCAGAAGTTCAGCAACGGCACCTGGCAGGACTTCTACTCGATCTCGGCCACCGTCACCAACGGCACGTTCTCGACGTACATCCAGACCGGCACTCCCGGGACCAACCGCTTCCGGGTGATCGACTCGGACACCCACCTGGCCTCCAACGAGGTGCGGGTCCAGATCCGTTAACCCGCCTTCAGCAGCTCGGGCTCCTCGATCTCGGTGACGGGTGCATCGACCGAGGTACGGCGCTGCGGCAGCAGGCCGCGAACCCTGGCGATCGTGCCCGGCTGTCCGGCCACGACGCCGCCCAGGACCAGCAGCATGCCGGCCGCCTGCACCCAGCCGAAGGCCTCGCCGGCGACGACGACACCGAGCCCGGTGCCGACGACGGGGTTGACCAGGCCGATCAGGGAGACCGCGCCGGCGGGCATGGCTCGCAGGCCGGTGAACCAGCACCAGTAGGCGAGGCCGGTGCCTGCCGTCATCAGCCACAGGTAGCCGCCGACCGCGGGGGCGTCGAGGTGCGGCGGCGGACCTTCGACGAGCAGCGTCACCGGGAGCAGCGCGAGACCGCCTGCGACCAGCTGCCACGACACCAGCGTCAGCATGTCGACCGGCGGGGTCCAGCGCTTGATCAGCACGAACCCGAGCGCCGAGACGACCACCGACCCGAACGCCGCGACCAGGCCGAGAGTGTCCAGGTGGCCGGGCGACCGGAGGACAAGCAGGCTCACGCCGACCAGACCGACGCCGGCCGCGGTGATCCGGGCCGTGCCGGCGCGCTCACCGATCATCAGGGCGGCCAGCGCCATCACCGCGAGCGGCGAGGTGGCCTGCAGGGTCGAGGCCAGGCCGCCGGGAAGGCGGTAGGCCGCCAGGAACAGCAGCGGGAAGAACAGGCCGATGTTGCAGATCCCCAACAGGGTTGCTCGCCACCACCATGCGCGGGAGGGCAGCCGACGGGTCGCGGCGAGCAGCACGAGCCCGGTCGGCAGGGCTCGCAGGGTGGCCGAGAGCAGCGGCCGGTCGGGTGGCAGGAGACGCTCGGTGACGAGGTACGTCGTGCCCCACGCGGCGGGTGCGAACGTGGTGAGGGCGACGGCTCGCCAACCAATAGTTTCCATGGAAAGTATTATAGCTTCCCGGGAAGATAGAGTGAAGTCATGGAACCGGACCATGTGGACGCGATCCTCGAGCAGTGGCGTCGGGAACGCCCCGATCTCGACCCGTCGCCCATCGGGCTGATCGGACGCCTGCACCGGCTCGGCGACGTGCTGAACGTCGAGCTGCGCAAGGTCTTCGCCCAGGCCGGTCTCGGCGACGGCGACTTCGACGTGCTGGTGACCCTGCGCCGCAACGGCGCGCCGTACGAACTGACGCCGGGCGAGCTGTGCGCCTCGACGATGGTGACGTCGTCGGCGGTGACCAAGCGGATCGACCGTCTGGAGCGGGCGGGACTGGTGACGCGCACGGTCAGCACCGAGGACGCGCGGTCCCGGCGGATCCGGCTCACCGAAGCCGGGTTCGGCCTGGTCGACCGGCTGATGGCCGTCCACGTCGCCAACGAGCACCGCCTGGTCTCGGGGCTGTCCGAGCGCGACCGGGCGCAGCTCGCGGCCATCCTCCGGCGCTGGGGCCAGGCCCTGGAGTCGCCCGGCGACGCGAGCTCGCTCGCGGTCCCCTAGCGATCCAGCCGGTCAGCGGCCCGCGAAGGTGTTCGGGTTCGGGCCCGTGCGCTCGTCCCGGTCGAGCGCGGAGATGGCAGCCATGTCGTCGTCGGAGAGCTCGAAGTCGAACAGCGCGAAGTTCTCCTCCATCCGCTCCCGGTGCATCGACTTCGGGAAGATGATGTCGCCGCGCTGGAGGTGCCAGCGCAGGGTCACCTGGGCCGGCGTGCGGTCGACCCGCTCGGCGATCGCACCGATCGTCTCGTCACCGGCGATGCCGCCTCGGGCGATCGGCGACCAGGCCTCGGTCGCGATGCCGTGGCGCGAGTCGGCGGCGCGGGCCGCCTCGTTGGTGAAGTACGGGTTCACCTCGATCTGGTTGACCGCCGGTACCACACCGGTCGCGTCGATGATCCGGTCGAGGTGACCGGGCTCGAAGTTCGAGACCCCGACAGACGTCGTACCGCCGCCGGAGCGGAGCTCGACCAGCGTCCGCCACGTGGTGACGAAGTCGCCGTCGTAGCGCGTCGGAAGCGGCCAGTGGATCAGGAAGAGATCGACGTGGTCGAGGCCGAGCTTCTCCAGCGACTCCGCGAAGGAACGTCGGGCGTCGTCGGGCAGGTGGTGGCCGTTGTTCAGCTTCGTGGTGATGTACAGCTCGTCGCGCGGGATGCCGCTCACGGCGATCGCTGCGCCCACCTCGGCCTCGTTGCCGTACATCTGTGCGGTGTCGATGTGCCGGTATCCGACCTCGAACGCCTGCTCGACGATCCGCTGCGTGTCCTCGGGTGGCACCAGGAAGACGCCGAAGCCCAGTTGCGGGATCGTCGTACCGTCATTGAGCGCGATGGTCGGGACTGTCGTCGTCGAAGCGGTCATGTCGGGCCATGACAACACGATTCGACAACTTATTCCGGCCGAGCGCAGTCCGGCCCTGGAACGGTTGTGTCCACCCTGTTAGATAGGGCCCGTGCGTGTCCTGCGAACCCTCGCTCCGCTCGCCCTCGTCGCCGGCCTGGCGACCGCGTGTGGCAACGGCTCGGGCTCGTCGAGCGACTCCCAGTCCGGAGACTCGACGATCCTCGGCGCCTCCTCCGGGTTCGAGGTGCGCACGGTCTACGCGCGCTACGCCCCCGGCGTCCCGTTCGGTCCGCAGCTACCGCAGGCCCTGGTCAACGAGATGTCGAGCCAGTCATGCCCCATGCAGCCCCGGATCGTCCAGGACCTGCTGATGGAGTGCGACACGGGCAAGACCGTGTACCTGCTGAAGAATCCGCTCGTCCGCGGCGCCGTGGCGTCCGCGACGCCGCTGCAGATCGGGCACAAGAACATCTGGTACGTCGAGGTCAAGCTCGACCCGGACGTCGCCCAGGAGGTCACCGACGCGACCAAGTCGCTGACCGGCGAGCAACTCGCGTTCAGCTACGACGGTGCGGTGCTGACGTCGCTGGTGGTGGACTCGTCGTTCCACCCGTCACACTTCGCCATCACCGGCGACTACGACCAGGCGTCGGCGACGAAGCTCGCCCAGGAGCTCACGGCGTAGTTCCCGCCCTCACTCGCCTTGCTCGTTCGGCCTGCGCCACTGCCGCTCGAACGGCAGCCGCCAGGCGAACGGCGCCACCAGCTGATGGATCTGGTTGGGGCCCCACGACCCCTGGGCGTACGGCCGTACGACGGGCGGGTTGTCGAGCAGCGGCGTCGAGATCTCCCACAGTCGCTCGATGCCCTGCGCCGCCGTGAACAACGTGCGGTCACCTCGGGCGGCGTCGTAGATCAGTCGCTCGTAAGCCTCCAGCACCGCACCGGCCCAGCCGGTCTCCCGCATCGCGAACTGCATCGAGAGCTTGTCCAGCTTCATACCCGGGCCGGGGCGCTTGCCGTAGAACGACAGCGACATCTTCGCCTCGTCGGCCAGGTCGAAGGTGAGGTGGTCGGGCCCGTGGTCGCCGATGCCCGAGCCGCTCGGGAACATCGACTTCGGCGGCTCGCGGAACGCGATGGAGATGATCCGGGCGCCTTCTGGCATCCGTTTGCCGGTGCGCAGGAAGAAGGGGACGCCGGCCCAGCGCCAGTTGTCGATGTAGCACTTCAGGGCGACGAAGGTCTCGGTCTCGGAGTCGGGCGCGACCCCTTCGATGTCGCGGTAGCCGACGTACTGACCGCGGACGACGTCGTGCGGCTCGATCGGCAGCATCGAACGGAAGACCTTGTTCTTCTCCTCTCCGATGGCGTCGGGTTCGAGCGCCGTCGGAGGCTCCATGGCGGTGAAGGCCAGCACCTGGAACAGGTGGGTGACGACCATGTCGCGGTAGGCCCCGGTGCTCTCGTAGAACGCGGCGCGCTGGTCGAGGCCCAGCACCTCGGGTACGTCGATCTGGACGTGGTCGATGTGGTTGCGGTGCCAGATCGGCTCGAACAGCCCGTTGGCGAACCGGAAGGCGAGGATGTTCTGCGCCGCCTCCTTGCCCAGGAAGTGGTCGATCCGGAAGATCTGCTCCTCGCGGAAGACCTCGTGGAGCTCGGCGTTCAGCTTGCGGGCGCTGGCCAGGTCGGTGCCGAACGGCTTCTCCATCACGATCCGACTGTTCTCCACCAGACCGGCGTCCGCGAGCTCGTGCACCACCGACAGCGCCGCCTTCGGCGGGACGCTGAGGTAGTGCAGCCGCGCGTACTCGCCGGCACGCCCGCCCTCGGCCTCCTCGATCGTGCGGCGGAGGCCCTCGGGCCCGCCGTCGCCGGGCGCCCAGTGGAGCAGCTTGGAGAACTCGGGCCAGCCGTCCGTGTCATGGTCGTCACCGCCGAACTCCTCGACCGCCTGGTGGGCGAAGTCGATGAACGACTCACGGTCGTGGTCGTCGAGCGACGTGCCGACCACGAGGATGTCGCGCATCAGCCCGGTCTGGAACAGGTGGAGCATCCCCGGGATCAGCTTGCGTCGGCTGAGGTCTCCGGTCGCGCCGAACAGCACGACGGTGGTGGGCGTCATCGGCATGGCTCCACCCTGCCCCGCCCGCCGTCGTAAGAGAAGTCCGTGTGGAGACGCACGAGGGCGGGCCGCCGGGAGTCGCGGCCCGCCCAGGCGTACGGCGGCGTTTCGCCGTACAGTCGCGTTCAGTGCGTGACGCTCGGGAAGTGGATAGCCCAGCGGACGCCGGGCCGCGTGGCCGGGTGCTGCCCCAGCATGCGGGCGGTGCGGCGCTCGCGGCGCAGCGCACGGGCGTCGCGTGCCTGCTCGGCGGCCCGAACCCGCTCGTTGATCAGCTGCTGGGCAACCAGGCGACCGGCGTCGGGGTTGGTGGTCAGGATGTTCATGGTGGGCTCCTTGTGGTTTCTCGGCTCACCGCTCACGTTCGGCCTAAGAAGCGCCTCACGGATCTGTCATCCGACGTAAATCGGCTCTTAGATCGGCGTCCGGTCTCGAGCGCGACAAGCCGAGGCGCCTGGGTTCACCATGTGGGCATGGGAGCTCGGAGCGCGGTGATGGTCGGTCGCGACGACGAGCTCGCTCGCCTGCTGGAGGCCTTCGACCGCGCCGCTGCGGGTGAGGCCCAGGTGGCGCTGGTGACCGGCGAGGCGGGGATCGGGAAGACGCGGCTGGTGCGGGAGTTCGTCTCCCGGCTCCCGGAGGACACCCTCGTCGCGTTCGGGCACGCCGTACCGATGTCCGGCGAGGCGATCCCGTACGGCGTGGCGGCGGACCTGCTGCGCTCGCTCGTGCGCGAGGTCGAGACGAAGCGTGTCACGGACATCCTCGGTGACCGCATCGTCGCTCTGGCACCGCTCGTGCCGCGCCTCGGCGACGGGACCGAACGTCCGATCGACCGACTCGCCCTGTTCGCCGCCACCCAGGACCTGCTCGCGGACCTGGGTTCCGAGCGCGAGGTGGTGCTGGTGGTCGAGGACGGGCACTGGATCGACGACGGCTCTCTCGACCTCCTGGCGTTCTGGGCCCGCACGTTGATCAGGGGTCGGCTGATGTTCGTCACCACCATGCGCGGAACGGATCTCACGCCCGAACGGCTGTCGCGCATCGACGATCTGCGGCGGAGCTTTGTGGACGTCTCGTTGACGTCGTTGACCGACGACGACATCGCGGCCCAGGTCCGGTCGGTCCGTCCTGACGCCGACCCGGCGGAGATCTCGGACGTGCAACGGCTCAGCCAAGGGGTCCCGCTCTTCGTCGAGGAACTCGCCGAGCACTCCGAGGGAGCACGCTCGACGACGGTCCGCGCCTACCTCGCGGCGCGGCTCCATTCGCTCGACGGCCAGCACGCTCGGATGTTGGAGGTGGCTGCGCACGAACCTCGGCCGTTCTCGGCACAGGACCTCGCGGTCGTCGCCGGTGTCGATCCCGGGTCCGCCGAGACGGCGATCGACGCCGCCGCGAACTCCCGGCTGCTCGAGCCGGCCGGCCCACGCTGGCGCTTCCGTCACGAGCTGTTGCGACTGGCGGCGGTCGAGGCCACGACGCCCTCGGGACGAGTAGCCGCGCACCGGGCGTGGGCCGGACACCTGGGTGATTCGTCCCTGGCGGACGACCTGGTCGCGGCCGCGGACCACCAAGAAGCACTCGGTGTCTCACCCGAGTACCTGGCCGCCAGGATCCGAGCGGCAGAAGCAGTCTGGAGACGCGGTGACAACGCGGCGGGCCGGACTCAGTGGCTCCAGGCCCTCGACGCCGTCTGCCAGCTCCCACCCACCGACCACGGGGACGAGCTCGATCTGATCATGGGTGCCCTCGGGTGCGTCGCGGTGACCTGGCAGGACGTGCGAGACAAGATCCTGGACCGGGCGCCGGCTCCGCCCGACAGCCTCCGCGCGTGGCAGCTGCGGCTGATGCGCTATGCCGCGTCGGTATGGGGCGAACGCGTCGAGTCCTCGACCCCGACTCCCGAGGAGCTGCGCCGAGCGCACGCCCGGCTCGAACGTGAGTCGCCGTCCTTGTTGGCCTACACCACGGCGTTCAACCTGCTCCAGTGCCTGTGGATCCTGCGTGACTACGACGGCATGCGGGCGATGATCCCGGTGGCGGAAGCGCTGTCGCTCGGCCTGCCGGAGCAGTTCACCCACGCCTCGGTCGCCGCTGCCGAGTGGCGGATGATCACGCTCGTGGGACTGGAGGCAGAGCCGGCCCGTCGGACACTCGTCGAGGAGAATCTCCGTGCCTGCGAGGGCCTGGACACCCGCTCGCGGGTCTGGGCCCTGGTGACCGCCGCCTCCGAGCTGGCGAACGAGGGGGACTTCCGCGGGGTGATGCGGCACGTCGACCTCGGCCTCAGCCTGGTGCCCGATGTCGACGTGGATCCGTTCTGGTACCTGGTGGCCATTCGTGCGTCGAACGCGTCGTTGGTGCTGGGTGACTGGGAAAGGGTGCTCGAGCTCGGAACTGTCGTTGCCTCGGCCGGCGACCGGGCGCACCGTCGGGAGTTGATCTGGCACGCGGGGTTGGTCCACGCCCATCGCGGCGACCCGGCGGCGCTCGAGACCGCGCGCTGGCTGCGCGAGGACATGGCCGCGGCCCGGCCGGCTCCCTACGACGTCGCAGACGTCCTCGAGGCCGAGATGCTGGTCCCGCACGACCCGGCGCGCGCTCGCGAGCTGGTCGCGCGGCACGTCGGACGCCCCGAGTCGACCTTGTTCGACCCGACGAACGGCCCGTGGGAGGGCCCGTCGTGGGGCTTCGCGGCGATGCTCGCTTGGCGTGGCGGGTCGACGGACCAGGCCTACTGTGATCGTGTCGATCGGGACTCCGACGAGGGGCTAGCGGGGTCGTCGCTGGGAGTCGCATGGCGTCGTGAGGTCGAGGCGCATCTGGCTCGGGCCTGCCATCGGGACTCCGTCGAGCAGTGGCAGGAGGTCGTCGTCCGTTGGGACGAGATGGGCGCGTCGTACCAGGCTGCCCAGGATCGCCTGCGCATCGCCGAGCTGCTCCTGCCCGCGGGTGACCGGGGTACGGCGGCGGAGGCGCTGGGGTCGGCCCTGACCGCGGCGGAAGCGCTGGGGGCGCGGCCATTGGCCGACGAGGTCCGCGCCCTGGCGGCGCGGGCTCGGCTCGTTCTGCCTGGGCACGAACCGGCTGAGGGCGAGACCGGGCCGCTCACCGCGCGTGAGCACGAGGTTTTGCAGCTGCTGGTGCAGGGCATGACGAACGACCAGATCGGCTCGGCGTTGTTCATGTCACCGCGGACGGCGAGCGTCCACGTGTCGCACATCCTGCAGAAGCTGGGCGCGGCCAACCGCACCGAGGTGGCGGCCGTCGCCCACCGCCGCGGTCTGGTGACCGGCGAGGGTTGAGCGGGCTCAGCCGCGGGTCTCGGCGAGCGACTCCTCTCGGGCCTCGTCCGACTCGCGCTCGTCGTCGCCCTCGTCGTCCCTCTGGTCGGACTCGTCCGCGTTCTCGGGCTCGGCGGACTCGTCGGTGGGCGCCTCGGTGGCCTCGTCCGTGGAGGTCTCGTCCTCCTCCGCGCCGAAGGCGGTGAGAGGCATCGCAGCGGTGCCGGTGAGGGTGGCCAACATCTGGCGGACGTTGGCCAGCTGGGCGTTGATGCTGTCGCGTCGCTGGCTGGCGGCGGCCAGCTCCCGCTCGGAGTCGGCGCGCACCCTCTCGGCGGTCGCCTTGGCGTCGCTGACGATGCGGGCCGCCTCCTTCCGCGCCTCCTCGAGCAGCCGGGCGGCGTCGCGTCCGGCCTCGGCCCGTGAGTGCTCGGCATCGGTGCGGGTGCGCTCGGCCAGCTGGTTCGCCTCGTCGATCCGGGCCTGCGACTCGGCCATCTTCTGGGTGAACTCGTCCTCGGCTGCCTTCCGGCGGCCGGCCAGCGTGGTCTCGAAGTCGGCGGCGGCCTTGGCGGCGCGGGCGCGCTGCTCCTCGTAGACGGCCTCCGCTTCCTGGAGCCTCACCGAGGCGTCGCGCTCGGCACTGTCGCGGTGGTCGTCGCCGGCCTTGCGCGCCTCCTCCTCGATCTTGGCGGCCTTCGCGTCGGCCTCGCTGCGCACGCGCGTGGCGTACTGGTCGGCGTCCTCGCGCGCCGCGGCCGCACTCTGGTGGACCGACGTCGTGTGCGCCTCGGCCTCCTCGTGGGCCCGCCGCCGCAGCTCGGTCGCCTCGGCGTCGGCCAGGGCCAGGATCTGCCCGACGCGCTCGCCGAGGTGCTCATAGCTCGGCGGCTCGGCCGGCCCGCTGGCGGTGTCGTGGAGCTCCTGTACCCGCGCGGCCAGGCCGTCGCGCTGCTGGGTGAGAGCGGTGATCGAGGAGGTGAGCTCCTCGATCCTGCGGTCGACGTCGGCGGGGTCGTAGCCCCGCATCACGGTCTTGAAAGTGTTCTGGTCGCTCACGGCTCGGGTTCCTGGGGGGTGGGGGGATGGGTGGGGGTCGGGACTGCCAGGGCCTGGATGACGCCGGAGAGCTGGCCCAGCTCCTGGGTGATGCCGTCACGCTGTCGAGCCAGGAGCGCCACTTCGGCGCGCGCATCCTCGACGATACGACGGGCCTGGGCCCGCAGCTCGTCCGCCTCCTGCCTGGCCGCCGCGACGATCGTCGCGCTCTCGGTGCGCGCCCGGCGTAGCTCGTCGTCGGCGGAGCGCTGCCGGTTGAGCACCTCCTGGGCCACCTGCTCGCGTAGCGCCTTCGCGCCCTGCTCCGCCTCGGAGAGGCGGTGTCGCGCGCGCTCGTCGGCGCCGGCGGCATGCGCTTCGGCGTCCTCGCGGATGCCGGCAGCTTCGTGCTCGGCGCGGGCCAGGGTCTCCTCGGCGGCCCGACGGGCGTCGTCGACGGCTGCCGCGGCGGTACGTCGTTGCTCGTCCGCGCCGGTGCGTGCCGCGGCGGCCTCGTCGTTCAGCTTGAGCCGGACCCGCCCGAGGACCTGCGAGGCGCCCACACGCACCCGGCGTACCACGGCCGCGGCGTCGCGGTGGCCGACCTGGCGGATGCGGTCGGCCTCGAGGTCGGCGGTGGCGAGGAGCGACTGCACGGTGCTCTGGGTCCACGCGGTCTGCTCGGCGGCGGCGCCCAGCTGCCGCTGGGCCTCGGCTTCCGCGTCCGCCAGGAGGGCCTCGGCGCGCCCCCGCGTCTCCTCCAGCACCCGCTCGGCCTCCTGCCGGGCTGCCTCGGCGTCCGCGTCGGCAGCGTCGCGAAGCGCTTGCGCGGCGCGCTCGGCCTCGGCCCGGACAGCGTCGGCCTCGTCGGTGGCCGCGCTGCGGAGCTTCTCGGCCTCCTCCTGGGCCTGGGCCACGCGCGACTCGACGAGATCGCGGGTCTCGGAGTCGTGCTGGTCGGCCCGCGCCTGGGCACCCGCGACCAGTGCCTCGGCCTTCTGGCGGGCCTCCTCGGTCACGGTTTCGGCCGCTGCCAGGGCCTCGTCGTGCGCCCGCTGCGCCGCGGTACGGCGTTCGCCGGCGAGCTGCTCGGCCTCGGCGACGATCTGGTCGTGGTGCGTCTGGGCCGCCTCCATCAGCAGCCGGGCCTGCTCACCGGCGTCGCTGACGATCTGGTGAGCGTCGGCAGAGGTGTCGTCGAGCAACTTGCGGGCGAGCTGGCGTTCACGATCCGCGCGCGCGTGCAGCGCCTCGGCCTCGGCGCGGAGCGCCTGCGCCTCCTCCTCGGCCCGGGCCTGCAGCTGGTCGGCGACGTTCTGGGCGTGCCGAAGCAGCGCCGCGGCTCGTTCACTGCCTGCGGCCTCGGGGGGCGGGCCGACCGGACCGTCCTGCATGGCGGTCATCCCCGCATCCTCGCAAACGATCGCGGTCAGCGGGAGTCGGTCCCGCAAGTCGGTGCCGAGACGACGAGCCGACGCGCCGGCCGACACGACGTGCGCACATGAGAACGGGCGGGGCGCCCCCGAGGGGGGGG
>JAICSK010000196.1 GCA_025936915.1 Nocardioides sp. | reverse complement strand
GGCACAGTGACCGCGGGACAGGCGGCCGCCGCCACGGTGACCGGTGCCCAGAGCTTGATCGCGTCGCTGGAGGCGGCGGGCACCCGCGACATCTTCGGGATCCCCGGCGGCGCGATCCTGCCGGCGTACGACCCGCTGATGGACTCCTCGATCCGGCACATCCTGGTGCGGCACGAGCAGGGGGCGGGCCACGCCGCCCAGGGGTACGCGGCGGCGACCGGCCGGGTGGGCGTCTGCATGGCGACATCCGGGCCCGGCGCGACCAACCTGGTGACGCCGCTCGCCGACGCCCACATGGACTCGGTGCCGATCGTGGCGATCACCGGCCAGGTCGGCGCCAGCGCCATCGGCACCGACGCCTTCCAGGAGGCGGACATCCGCGGCATCACGATGCCCGTCACCAAGCACAACTTCCTGGTCACCGACCCCGCGGAGATCCCCCGGACGGTGGCCGAGGCGTTCCACATCGCTGCCACCGGCCGACCCGGTCCGGTGCTGGTCGACGTCGCGAAGTCGGCGCTGCAGGCGATGACGTCGTACGCGTGGCCCCATGAGCTGAACCTGCCCGGCTACCGGCCGGTCACCCGCCCCCACGCCAAGCAGATCAAGGAGGCCGTCAGGCTGATCCTCGACGCCAGGCGTCCGGTGCTCTACGTCGGCGGCGGGGTGATCCGGGCCGGCGCCGCGGTGGCGCTGCTCGAGCTGGCGAACCTGACCGGGATCCCGGTCGTGACGACCCTGATGGCGCGCGGCGCGCTGCCCGACAGCCACCCCCAGCACCTCGGCATGCCCGGCATGCACGGCACGGTGGCGGCGGTCGCCGGCCTGCAGCGCAGCGACCTGATCGTCTCGCTGGGTGCCCGCTTCGACGACCGGGTCACCGGCAACCTCGACTCGTTCGCGCCGGGCGCCCTGGTCATCCACGCCGACATCGACCCCGCGGAGATCGGCAAGAACCGGACGGCCGACGTCCCGATCGTGGGCGACTGTCGCGAGGTGATCGGCGACCTGACCACGCTGCTGCGCACCGAGGCGACCGCAGGTCGCACCGGTGACTACGAGCAGTGGGTCGACTACCTCGCCGGCGTGAAGAAGCGCTACCCGGTGGCCTACGACCAGCCCGACGACGGCAGCCTCGCCCCGCAGTACGTCCTCGAGCGGCTGAGCGCGATCGCCGGGCCGGAGACGATCTACTGCGCCGGCGTCGGCCAGCACCAGATGTGGGCCGCGCACTACATCGACTTCGAGAAGCCCGGTCACTGGATCAACTCCGGCGGTCTCGGCACGATGGGGTACGCCGTACCGGCGGCGATGGGCGCGAAGGTCGGCCGTCCCGAGGCGACGGTGTGGGCCGTGGACGGCGACGGGTGCTTCCAGATGACCAACCAGGAGCTCGCGACCTGCGCGATCAACGGTATCCCGATCAAGGTGGCGATCATCAACAACGAGTCGCTCGGGATGGTGCGGCAGTGGCAGACGCTGTTCTACAACGAGCGCTACTCCAACACCGACCTCGACTCCAAACGCATCCCCGACTTCGTCAAGCTGGCCGATGCCTACGGATGTGAAGGACTGGCCTGCGAGTCGCCCGACGACGTGGACGCGACCATCGAGAAGGCGATGGCGATCGATGACCGGCCGGTCGTGGTGGACTTCCGGGTGCACCGCGACGCGATGGTCTGGCCGATGGTGGCCGCGGGCACCAGCAACGACGAGATCCAGTACGCGCGCGACCTCGCGCCCCGCTTCGACGAGGACGACATCTGACATGAGCACCACCCACACCCTGTCGGTGCTGGTCGAGAACAAGCCCGGCGTCCTGGCCCGGATCGCCGGCCTGTTCAGCCGGCGCAGTTTCAACATCGAGTCGCTGGCGGTGGGCCCGACCGAGCACGTGGAGATCTCGCGGATGACGATCGTGGTCAACGTCGAGGGCTCGCCGTTGGAGCAGGTCACCAAGCAGCTGAACAAGCTGGTCGAGGTGATCAAGATCGTCGAGCTCGACGGCCCGCTCTCGGTCAACCGGGAGCTGATGCTGGTCAAGGTGCGGGCCGACGCCGCGACCCGCGGGCAGGTGCTCGACGCGGTGCAGCTGTTCCGGGCCAAGGTCGTCGACGTCGCCCCCGACGCGGTGACCATCGAGGTGACCGGGAACGCCGACAAGCTCAGCGACTTCCGGCAGGTGCTCGAGCCCTTCGGCATCCGTGAGCTGGTCCAGTCGGGCATGGTCGCGATCGGCCGCGGCTCGCGCTCGATCTCCGAACGCACCCCACGTCCCATCGCCGTCCCGACGGCGGCGGGGGGCTGAGGGGTCCGCGGGAACCCCCAGGAAGCCTGAGGGTTCACCGCACAGACCCGGACCGATCACACTGAGACCCAGACCAGACGAAGGAGTGCCCATCGTGGCCCAGATGTTCTACGACGACGACGCCGACCTGTCCCTGATCCAGGGCAAGAACGTCGCGGTGCTCGGCTACGGCAGCCAGGGGCACGCCCACGCCCTCTCGCTGCGCGACTCCGGGGTCGACGTACGCGTGGGACTGCCCGAGGGTTCCAAGTCGCGGGCGAAGGCCGAGGCCGAGGGCCTGCGGGTGTTGAGTCCGGCCGAGGCGGTCGAGGAGTCCGACGTGATCGTCGTCCTCGCCCCCGACCCGGCGCAGCGCTCGCTGTACGCCGAGGCGATCGAGCCCAACATCACTCCCGGCGACACCCTCGTCTTCGGGCACGGCTTCAACATCCGGTTCGGCTACATCACCCCGCCCGAGGGGGTCGACGTGATCATGATCGCGCCGAAGGGCCCGGGACACCTGGTGCGGCGCGAGTACGTCGACGGGCGGGGCGTGCCGGTGCTGGTCGCGGTCGAGAACGATGCTTCAGGCAAGGCCTGGGACGTGGCGCTCTCCTACGCCAAGGCCATCGGTGGCCTCCGCGCCGGCGGCATCCGCACGACGTTCACCGAGGAGACCGAGACCGACCTGTTCGGCGAGCAGGCCGTGCTCTGCGGCGGCGCCTCGCAGCTGGTGCAGTACGGGTTCGAGGTGCTGACCGAGGCCGGCTACCAGCCGGAGGTCGCCTACTTCGAGTGCCTGCACGAGCTGAAGCTGATCGTCGACCTGATGTACGAGGGCGGCATCGCCAAGCAGCGCTGGTCGGTCTCCGACACCGCGGAGTACGGCGACTACGTGTCCGGCCCGCTCGTGATCGACGCGCACGTGAAGGACAACATGCGGTCGGTGCTGGGCAAGATCCAGGACGGCTCGTTCGCCCAGCGTTTCATCGACGACCAGGACGCCGGTGCCCCGGAGTTCCGGGCCCTGCGTGCCAAGGGCGAGCAGCACCCGATCGAGACGACGGGCCGCGAGCTGCGCAAGCTGATGGCCTGGGTGAAGTCGCACGACGGTGACTACACGGAGGGCACCGCGACCCGCTGAGCTCGGCTACTTCACCAATCGGCCGCCGAGGCAGGTGCTCGCCCCGCCGCCGAACGCGGCCCGGGCCGTCGCGCCGAACCGGAAGACGATGAAGCCCGCGGTCCCGCACCACACGATGCGCGCAGCCCACTTGTTGTAGGTGGCGCTGCGCGCCTTCCAGTCGGGCGAGGCGAAGAGCTTGTTCCAGTTGCGCTTCTCCTGCCTGCTGGCGCAGGAGAACTGGTCGAGCGTGTCCGGAAGCGAGCTCACGCACGTGTCGTGATGCTGCCACTGGGTCCAGGTGCAGCCGAGGTTTCCGGTGCCCGGGCAGGGCGTGTACCTCGGGTGGGACGCGGCGTGCTTGCCGACCAGGTGCAGGAACATCTTGTGGAACGCCCGCGAGTACTTGATGAGCTTCTGGGTCCGGCTGTAGTCACCGGCCTTGAAATGGGTCACGAACTGCGGAGCCGTGCAGACCTCGTCGGGGGGCGGGTCGGGCTGGCAGACGAACGGCTCCGCGCCCGCGTCGGCTCCCGTGGCCGGACCGCCCTGGATCAGGACGAAGAGTGCGATCACCAGCGCGACGGTGACCAGCATCACCGCCCACGGCTTCCAGCCCTTGGCATCGGTGAACCACCGGCGTGACGGATAGATCCTCATGGCGACGTCTGCTCCCGAGATGGATCGAAACTGCTCTGTCCCTGGAGATGGTGCCATACAAAGATGGTCAGGTATAGATGGCTGCGGTCTTTGTGGAGGAGTCAGCTCTCCGCGGCCGCGAGCAGCTCCTCCAGAAGCACCATCAGCCGGCGCGCGGAGTCGATGGTGACGACCAGCCGTACGTCGCGCCCCTCCTCGCTCAGGATCTCCACCCAGGTCAGGTCGGAGTCGATCCGGCAGACCAGTCGACCGACGACCCCGCTGGCGCCCGCGCGGTCGTCGGGAACGAGCGTCGGGTCGCCGGTGAGAACGACGGAGTGCCGGGGCGGGCTCGCGTGGTGTTGATCGTCGGGGAGGGCCCCGGGTCCATGCGCATCTCGACACCAGGTCGGGCACGGGTGGCCCTTCGCGTCGTCGGTGTGGTCGTGCATCCGTCCCCCGTCCATCGGACCCCATCGGCACGTTAGAGGCGGTGTCCGACAACCGGGCGAGAGACCGGCCGGTTGTCCACAGGTCCCGAGCCATCTGTGAACTGCCATACCAGTATGACCACGCCGAGTGTGCAACGCCAGCACAATCGACCCATGGCTGGGCAGCGACGACGACCACCGACCTGGGAAGAGTTCGGACGGGAGATCGGGGTGCGGCTCCAGCGTGCCCGCGAGAAGAAGGGGCTGAGCCAGGAACGCACGGCGCACCTCGCCGGGATCGCCGGGTACACCTACCAGAAGTTCGAGAAGGGCGAGTCGCGCCCGGGGACGCCGCTCAACCCACGGCTCTCCACTCTGCTGGCGCTGTGCGAGGTGCTCGAGATCCGGCTCGAGGACCTGTTGCCGGCGCAGGCGCCCGTGTCGCCGCCGGACCGCTGAGCTGGCGTCGATGACCTACACCCACGGGCACGCCGAGAGCGTGCTGCGCTCCCATCGCGCGCGTACGGCGCGCAACAGCGCGGCGTACCTCCTCCCCTTCCTGGCGCCCGGCCAGAGACTCCTCGACGTCGGAGCCGGGCCGGGGACGATCACCGCCGACCTGGCGGCGACGGTGGGGGAGGTGGTCGCGCTGGAGATCACCCGTGAGGCTGCTGACATCACCCGCGCCGGGCTGGCCGACCGGCAGGTCGCGAACGCGGAGGTCGTGGTCGGCGACGTGCACGACCTCGCGATGCCAGACGACTCGTTCGACGTCGTCCATGCCCATCAGGTGCTGCAGCACCTGGCCGACCCGGTGGCGGCGCTGCGGGAGATGGCACGCGTGACCAGACCCGGGGGAGTGATCGGCGTCCGCGACAGCGACTACGCCGCGTTCGCGTGGTACCCCCGGCTGCCGGCGCTCGACCGCTGGCTGGATCTCTACCGATCGGCAGCACGGGCGAACGGCGGCGAGCCCGACGCCGCACGCCACCTCATGGCGTGGGCCCACGCCGCCGGGCTCGAGGACCTGACCGCCACGTCGAGCACGTGGTGCTTCGCGACCGCCGAGACCCGAGCATGGTGGGGAGGTCTGTGGGCCGACCGGATGACCGGGTCCGCACTCGCGGCGCAGCTCGTGGGCGAGGGCCGG
>JAICSK010000177.1 GCA_025936915.1 Nocardioides sp. | reverse complement strand
GCACCGAGACGTTCCTGCACGGCTACACCTTCGGCGGCCACCCGGTGTCGACCGCCGTGGCGATGGCCAACCTCGACATCTTCGAGAAGGAGAAGATCAACGAGCACGTCCGCGAGAACGAAGGCGCCTTCCGCGAGACGCTCGAGAAGCTCAAGGACCTGCCCATCGTCGGCGACGTCCGCGGCGACGGCTACTTCTTCGGCATCGAGCTGGTCAAGGACAAGTTCACCAAGGAGACCTTCAACGACGAGGAGTCGGAGAAGCTGCTGCGTGGGTTCCTGTCCAAGGCGCTCTACGAGGCCGGCCTCTACTGCCGGGCCGACGACCGCGGCGACCCGGTCGTCCAGCTCGCTCCCCCGCTGATCTGCGACCAGGAGCACTTCGACGAGATGGAGCAGATCCTGCGCGAGGTGCTCACCAAGGCCGGAGACATGCTCTGACCCAGAACCAGGGCGTGTAACCGACCGTTGATGCCCGACCCGCCGGTGCGACACCCGGCGTGTCGTCCGCCATCGGTCGGTTACACGTCTTCTTGTGTCGCCCCGGCGGCCGATGACCCGGCCCCGATCAGCTCCACGCGCGGACGCGGCGACGGCGGTAGATCTCGCCGGCGGTCACGAACACGAAAGAGATCAAGAACATGATCGTTCCGACCACGAACAGCTGGGCCGGGAAGTCCTTGAGCTTCGCGCCGTAGATGTACAGCGGGAACGTCACGGACTGTCCAGCCGTGAAGTTCGTGACGATGAAGTCGTCGAACGACAACGAGAACGACAACAGGGCCGCCGCAACGATGCCGGGCATGGCCAGCGGGAGTGTGATCAGACGGAAGGTCTGCCACTCGTTGGCGTAGAGATCCATCGCTGCCTGCTCCAGGCGCGAGTCCATGCCCTGGAGGCGGGCCTTCACCGTGACCACGACGAAGGACAGGCAGAACAGGACGTGGGCGATGACGATCGTGGTGAACCCCAGGATGCTGTCCATGCCCACCGCGACGAACATCGCCAGCAGCGACGAACCCATCACCACCTCGGGAGTCGCCATCGGAAGGAAGACGAGGAGGTTGGAGACCCCACGCCCGCGGAACGAGTGACGCACCAGGGCGAACGCCATCAACGTGCCCAGGATGGTGGCGATCACGGTGGCCGTGATGCTGACCTCGAGGCTCAGCTTGACGGAGTCGCACAGCCCCTCGGGGTCACAGATCGAGGTCCAGTTGCCCCAGGTGAACGACTCGAACTGGCCCGTTGCCGACGTGTGCCCCGTCGCGCTCGCGGGCGGCTGGCTGAACGAGAGCGCGAAGATGTAGCCGATCGGGACGAACATGTAAACCAGGACCAGGATCCCGATCAGCAGCACCAGGTGGTCGGAGAACCATCGGGCGAGATTCCTGCGCGGAGGCCGTGCCGGTTGAGCCCTGCTCTCGGTGGCGGTGCGGTCCTGGACGTCGGTGGCCATCAGAGCAGCTCCTCGGTCCCGACCCGGCGTACGTAGACGATGACCATCAGGACGACGATCACCATCAAGATGAGCGACAAGGTCGCGGCGAGCGGGTAGTTGTGCTCGGTGAGGAACGCCGCCTGGATGCGGTTGCCGACCATGTACTGCTTGGGCGTGCCGAGGATCTCGGCGTTGATGTAGTCGCCACAGGCCGGGATGAAGGTCAGCAGCGTCCCCGAGACGACGCCCGGCAACGACAGTGGCAACGTCACCTTGCGGAATCCCGTGAACGGACTGGAGTAGAGATCTCCGGCGGCCTCGATCAGGCGATGGTCGACCTTGTCCAGCGAGGCGAACAGCGGCAACGTCATGAACGGCATGAAGTTGTAGATCAGTCCGGCGATGACGGCGACCGAGGTGGCCAGCAAACGACCGTCGTGGGGAAGGACGTGGACGGTGCGCAGGAAGTCGGTCACGGGTCCGTTGTCGGCGAGGATGGTGTGCCACGAGATCGTCCGCAACAGGAAACTGGTGAAGAACGGCGCGATCACCAGCACCAGCATGAAGTTCTTCCAACGTCCGGCCTTGAAGGCGATCGCGTACGCCAGGGGATAGCCGAGCAACAGGCACACGCCCGTCGTGATGCCGGCGTAGATGAACGACCGCACGAAGAGGTGCCAGGTGTCCCGGATCGCGTCCAGATAGTTGGCGAAGTGCCAGGTCAGCGTGTAACCGGTGAAGTAGTTGCCGCTGGGGTCGTAGAGCGAGGTCAAGAAGAGCTGGACCGTCGGGAAGACGAAGAAGACCCCCAGGTAGAGCATGCCCGGCACCAGCAGGAGCCAGCCCCACCCCCGACGTCTGGCCGTGGCCCCGTCGACGGCTGCTGTGTCGGGTGCCGCGGACGGTACGCCGTGGCTCACTCGCGATCCTCCGGCGTCATCATCCCTGCGTGGGCGTCCTGGTCGGCGTCGAGCAGGAACGCGTGCTCCGATGACCAGCTCAGGTCGACGTTGTCGCCGTTCTTGAACAGCGGACGGCGACCGGTGTTCTGCTCGAAGACCATCAGCTCCTGCTCCCAGGGCATCGCGACGAGGTACTGGGTGCTGACCCCGATGAAGCTCACGTCGCTGATCCGACCGCCGCGGAGGACGTTCGAGTCGGTGTGCTCGCTCTCGCCGACCTGGCTGGCGAAGATCTTCTCCGGCCGGATCCCCAGCCAGGCCTTCCGACCCTGCGCATGGCAGCGCTCGGACGTCACCCCGATCTTCTGACCCTGACAGTCCACGACGACCTCGGCCCCGGAGCCGTCGATGATGTCGGTCATGATCAGGTTGGACTGGCCCAGGAAGTTGGCGACGAAGGTCGTGACCGGGTTCTCGTAGAGGTCGTCGGGAGCACCCATCTGCTCGATCACGCCCTGGTTCATCACCGCGATCGTGTCGGCCATCGTCATGGCCTCCTCCTGGTCGTGCGTCACGTGCACGAAGGTGACCTCGATCTCGGTCTGGATGCGCTTGAGCTCGATCTGCATCTGGCGTCGCAGCTTCAGGTCCAGTGCTCCGAGTGGCTCGTCGAGGAGGAGTACGCCGGGCTCGTTGATGAGGGCGCGTCCCAGCGCCACACGCTGCTGCTGCCCACCCGAGAGCTGCGCCGGCTTGCGACCGGCGTACGGGCCCAGCTGCACGAGATCGATCATGTCGTGCGTCTTCTGCTTGTAGTCCTTGATCCCCCGGCGCCGAAGCCCGAACGCGACGTTCTCGAAGATCGTGAGATGCGGGAAGAGTGCGTACGACTGGAAGACCGTGTTCACGGGCCGCTTGTACGGTCGGAGCCTGGTGATGTCCTGCTCGCCGATCAGGATCCGCCCCTGGGTGGGGTCCTCCAGACCGGCGACCATGCGCAACGTGGTCGTCTTGCCGCACCCGGACGGCCCGAGCAGCGCGAAGAACGAGCCGCTCGGCACGGTCAGGGTCAGGTCCCGCACCGCGGTGAAGTCGCCGAACCGCTTGGTCAATGACTCCAGGTGCAGGTCCTGGCTCGTCTCAGCCACCCATCACTCCGTTGAACTGCGTCTGGTAGCTCTGCTCGGTCTTCTGGTCCAGACTCATGAACGCGTGGCCGTTCGCCAGGATCTTCTGGCTCGGGAAGATGAACTCGCTGTGCACGGCCGACTTGTCGAACTGGCCGATCTGCTGCTGAGCACCCTTGACCGGGCAGAAGTAGTAGTTCCAGGCGGCGAGCTTCGCGGCGTTCACGGGGTCGTAGTAGAAGTTCATCATCGTCTCGACGTTCGTCTTGTGCTCGGCCATGTTCGGCACCAGCATGTTGTCGGTCCAGATCGCGAACCCCTCGTCCGGCGGCACCCACTTGTACTTCCCGCCGCCCAGCAGGTTGATCACGTCACCGCTCCACGCCTCGCAGGCCACGATGTCGCCGGACTTCATGTCGTCGACGTAGTCGTTGCCGGCGAAACGGCGCACCTGGCCGTTGTCGACGTACTTCTGCAGGGAGCTGATCGCCGCGGAGAAGTCGGAGTCGGTGAAGTCGCTGGGGTCGCTGCCCTGGAGCAGCAGCATGAAGAGCATGGTGTCGCGCATCTCGGTCAGCAGCTCGATCTTGCCCTTGAGGTCGGGGCGCGTGAGCAGGTCCTTGAACGACGTGACCGGATCGGTGAGGTCGGAGTTGTAGCAGATGCCGGTCATGCCGCTCTGCCACGGCACGCTGTAGTCGCGGTGCGGGTCCCAGTCGGGCGACTTGAGCGAGTCGATGAGGTTGGCGTCGACGTTGGGCATCTTCGAGTGGTCGAGCTTCTGGAGCCAGCCGAGGTCGACCATGCGGGCAGCCATCCAGTCGGTCAGCACGAAGACGTCGCGACCGGTTGACTTGCAGTCCTGCAGCTGGGGCGAGACCTTGGCGAAGAACTGCTCGTTGTCGTTGACGTCGCCGTTGCGGTAGTCGACCTTGATCCCGGTCTCCTGCTCGAACTTCTCCAGGGTCGAGGTGTCCTTCGCCTTCGCCGGGTCGATGTAGCCGATCCAGTTCGAGAACACGATCGTCTTCTGCGTGGAGCTCAGGTCCTTGCTGACGCACGAACCGGCGGAGACCTTGGCACCCTTCGTGCCGCAGGCATCCAGCAGCGCGGGCGACGACAGGGCGAGAGCCCCGATGCCGGCGCCACGCAGGAGTCCGCGTCGGGACAGGCCGCGACTCGACCCGAGCCCGGTCAGGAGCTGTCGGAAAGAGTCGTCGGACGGGGGCTTGGAGGTCATGAACCACTCCTCGTCGGGTGTCGCTACGAACAAGATTGCTGCCGAACCGGTTCGGATCGTGTCATGCGACACGGGGTGGAACAAGGGATTCCGTGCACTAATTGGCCGGGTACGACGAAATCCTTTGGTCAAGCGGTGCTGGACCGGTTGTGTCCGCGGCTGACAGCATAGGCGCCATGACGAAGAAGCAGCCTCGGGCGACGCTGGACGAGGTCTCGAAAGCCATCATCGAGCAGCTCCAGGCGGACGGCCGACGGTCCTACGCCGCGATCGGCAAGGTGGTGGGCCTGTCCGAGGCCGCCGTCCGCCAGCGCGTGCAACGACTGATCGACGCCGGTGTCATGCAGGTCGTCGCCGTGACCGACCCGCTCGAGCTCGGATTCGCCCGCCAGGCGATGGTCGGCGTCCGGGTGAACGGGCCGATGGAGCCCGTGGCCGACGCGTTGGCCGATCTGGAGGAGGTCGACTACGTCGTGATCACGGCGGGCGTCTACGACCTCCTCGTCGAGGTCGTCTGCGAGAGCGACGAGCACCTGCTCGAGGTGATCTCGGGCAAGATCCGCCGGGTCTCCGGCGTCGTCGGCACCGAGACGTTCATGTACCTCAAGCTCCGCAAGCAGACCTACTCGTGGGGTGTGCGCTGACCCTCGACTACCGGTCCCTCTCGTTGTGGCACGAGACCGCCGACGACGACTGGGCCCCTCGCCCCGCCCTGCCCGGCGACCGCGACGCCGATGTCGCGATCGTCGGCGCCGGTTTCACCGGGCTGTGGACCGCGCTCTACCTCGCCCGCGCCGACCCGTCGCTGCGGATCGCCGTCGTGGAGGCCGAGACGGCCGGCTTCGGGGCGAGTGGCCGAAACGGTGGCTGGGCCTCCGCCCTGTTCCCCGCTTCGCACGCCTCGGTCGCCAAGCGCTCGAGCCGGGAGGCCGCCATGGCCCAGGACGCCGCGATGCGGGCGAGCGTCGACGAGGTGCTGAAGGCCGCCGCCGAGGAGGGCATCGACCCGCGCGCCGCGAAGGGCGGCACGATCGTGCTCGCCCGGTCGAAGGCGCAATGGCGGCGGGCGCGCGAGGAGGTCGACGAGGCCCGGTCGTGGGGCGTCGGTGACGAGGCCCTCCAAGTGCTCGACGCCGCGGAGGCGACCGGCGTGCTGGCCGGCACCCGCGTGCTCGGCGCGACGTACACGCCCGACTGCGCGGCGATTCATCCGGCGCGGCTGGTGCGCGGCCTCGCCGACGCCGTCGTACGCCGAGGTGTGGCGCTCTACGAGCAGACGCCGGCGACGTCGATCGCTGCGGGACGCGTGGTCACCCGCCACGGGATTGTGCGCGCCGAACGCGTGATCCGTGCCACCGAGGGGTACACACCCACGCTGGACGGGGAGCGGCGGCGGCTGATCCCGGTCTACTCCCTGATCATCGCGACCGAGCCGCTGCCGGGCGACGTCTGGGAGCAGATCGGGCTGCGACGGCGCGAGACGTTCAGCGACCACCGGCACCTGGTGGTCTACGGACAGCGCACCGCCGACGACCGGCTGGTGTTCGGCGGCCGCGGCGCGCCGTACCACTTCGGCTCGCGGATCCGGCCGTCGTACGACCGGGTGCCGCGCGTGTTCGACGCGATCCACCACACGCTGGTCGACCTGTTCCCGGTGGTGAAGGACGCGGCGATCACCCACCGCTGGGGAGGCTGCCTCGGCATCTCCCGCGACTGGACCGCGTCGGTCGGGCTCGACCGGGCGACCGGGCTGGGCTGGGCCGGGGGGTACGTCGGCGACGGCGTCACCACGACCAACCTCGCCGGGCGCACCCTGGCCGACCTCGTGCTCGGGCACGACACCGACCTGACCCGACTTCCGTGGGTCGGGCACCGGTCGCGCTCGTGGGAGCCCGAGCCCCTCCGCTGGCTCGGGATCAACGCCGGGCTGCGCGGGATGACCTGGGCCGACCGCGAGGAGGCCCGCACGGGCCGGCCGAGCCGGATCGCCGAGCTGGTCTCGCCGTTCATCCACTGACCGTCACCGGGCGTCAGAGGCCGAACTCCGCCGTCTTCTCGGGGCGCCCGGACTCGCGCACCCAGGCGTCGAAGAACGACGTGAGGTCCTGGCCGCTCAGCCGCTCGGCGAGGGCCTCGAACGCGCGGGTCGTGCCGTGGCCGTGGCGGTGCAGCGCGGTCCAGCGGCGGAGCAGTCGGGCGAACGTCGGGCCGCCGATCCGGTTGCGCAGGGCGGCGAGGGTCATCGCGCCGCGCTGGTAGACCGGCCAGTCGAAGAGGTCCGCTGGGCCGGGATCGGCGACCACCAGGTCCCAGAACGACGAAGTGGCCGGCATCGCCCTGTACGCCGCGCGCAGCCAGCGCGAGGTCGTCTCGCCGCCGTGCCCTTCGGTCCACCGGTGCTCCATGTACGTCGCGAACCCCTCGTTCAGCCAGACGTCGGCCCAGTGGTGCACCGACACCGAGTCGCCGAACCACTGGTG
>JAICSK010000055.1 GCA_025936915.1 Nocardioides sp. | reverse complement strand
ATCGACCGGTTCCCGAAAAAAGTTCGAGAACTCTTTTCCGCACGTGCCGAAACCGCCGAAAGGAGGTGCCCCGGGGAAACCGGAAGCCCGGCAACGGCGACCCGGGAACCAGCGGGCGCCCCCTCTTCCAAAGCCAAAGACCGCAACCACCGCACAGGTCGACCGACGAGAAGCGAACACCCGCAAGCGACCGAGGGCCGGGCTGACGGAGGCCCATGGCAGGGTGGGCGCATGGAGCTGCGGATCTTCATCGAGCCCCAGCAGGGCGCGTCGTACGACGACCAGCTGACGATCGCGCGAAGGGCGGAGGGGCTGGGGTTCGGGGCGTTCTTCCGCTCCGACCACTACCTGGCGATGGGCGTCGACGGGCGACCGGGGCCGACCGACTCCTGGGTGACGCTGGCCGGGATCGCGCGCGAGACCGACACCATCCGGCTGGGCACGATGATGACCGCAGCGACGTTCCGTTACCCCGGACCGCTGGCGATCCAGGTGGCCCAGGTCGACCAGATGAGCGGCGGGCGGGTCGAGCTCGGGATCGGTGCCGGGTGGTACGACGCCGAGCACGCGGCGTACGCCATCCCGTTTCCCTCGACTCCCGAACGCTTCGACATCCTCGAGGACACCCTGGCGATCGTGACCGGCCTGTGGGCGACGCCCGAGGGCGAGACGTTCGACTACGCCGGCAAGAGGCACAGCGTCACCCACTCGCCCGGGCTGCCCAAGCCGCACCAGCAGCCACGTCCGCCGATCATCATCGGCGGCAAGGGTGCGACCCGCACGCCCGAGCTGACCGCCGCCTACGCCGACGAGTTCAACCTCCCGTTCGTCGGTCTCGAGATCACCGAGCGGCAGATCGGGCGGGTGCGCGCGGCCTGCGACGGGATCGGACGCGACCCCGACGAGCTCGTCTACTCCAGCTCCCACACCGTCTGCTGCGGTGCCGACGAGGCGGAGGTACAGCGACGCGCCGACTACATCGGCCGCACCCCTGACGACCTGCGCGCCAACGCCCTGGCCGGCACCCCGGAGGAGATCGTCGACACCATCGGCCGGTACGCCGCGCTGGGCGCCGAGCGGATGTACCTCCAGGTCCTCGACCTCCACGACCTCGACCAGCTGCAGCTGATCGCCGACGAGGTCATGCCGCACGTCTGAGCGACCCACACGGTCGGGTCGGTCGCCCCACCTGCGGCCCCGTGCGTCGGACGGCCGCGCGCACGGGCACGTCGTACGCCGTGCTGGTGACGACGTCGAGCCCGAGGACGCCGTCACCGTCCGACGTACCACCGCTCCCGCCGAGTAGCCTGCTGCCATGACCTCCCCGGCGCCCTTCGGGCGGATGCTGACGGCGATGGCCACGGCCTTCACCGACGACGGGGCGGTCGACCTCGACGGGACGGCGGCGATCGCGCACCACCTGGTCGAGCGCGGGCACGACGGAGTCGTCGTCAGCGGGACGACGGGGGAGAGCCCCACCACCTCAGTCGTCGAGACCGGCGAGATCCTGCGCGTGGTCAAGGACGCCGTCGGCGACACGGCCACCGTCATCGCCGGCGTCGGCAGCAACGACACCGCACACAGCATCGAGCTGGCCCAGCAGGCGGAGAAGCTCGGCGCCGACGCGCTGCTGCTGGTCACGCCGTACTACAACAAGCCCGGTCAGGCCGGCGTCCTGCACCACTTCCAGCAGGTCGTGGCCGCGACCGGCACGCCGATCGTGCTGTACGACGTGCCCGGCCGCACCGGCACGCAGATCGACCTGGTGACCTACGAGCGGATCAAGGGCGACACCGTCGTCGCGATCAAGGACGCCGTCGGCGACTTCGCCCGCGGCGTACGCCTGATGGAGCTCGGGTACGCCGTGTACAGCGGCGACGACGTGGCCAATCTGGCCTGGCTCGCACACGGTGCCAGCGGCGTGATCAGCGTCGTCGGCCACGCAGCCGGACGGCCGATCCGCAGCATGATCGAGGACTTCCTCGACGGCAACACCGTCGCCGCCCTCAAGACCTACCAACGCCTGCTGCCCGCGACCGCCGCGATCATGGGCGTCCCGAACTACGGCGCCACGACCGCGAAGGCGTGCCTGCAGCTGTTGGGAGTGCTCGACAACCGCAACGTCCGCGGACCGCTGGTCCCGTTGACCGACGACGAGCTGATGGCGCTGCGCGCCGGCCTCGAGGCCTCCCAGCTCCTCTGATCCCCTAGAGAGAGACACGACTTGAGTCACCCGCACCCTGAGCTGTCCACGCCGCCCGAGCTGCCGAAGGGAGGCTTGAGGATCTACCCGCTCGGCGGGCTCGGTGAGGTCGGTCGCAACATGACCGTCTTCGAGTACGACGGCCGGCTGCTGATCGTCGACTGCGGTGTCCTCTTCCCGGAGGAGACCCATCCCGGCGTCGACCTGATCCTGCCCGACTTCGACGCCATCCGAGACCGGCTGGACAGGGTCGAGGCCCTGGTCCTGACCCACGGCCACGAGGACCACATCGGCGCCACGCCGTACCTCCTGCGCGAACGCGGCGACATCCCGCTCGTCGGGTCCGAGCTGACCCTGGCCCTGCTCGACTCCAAGCTCCGCGAGCACCGGCTCAAGGAGACCGTCCACCACAAGGTGCAGGCCGGAGACCGGCTGGGTCTCGGTCCCTTCGGGCTCGAGTTCGTCGCCGTCAACCACTCCATCCCCGACGCGCTGGCGGTCGCCATCCGCACCGGTGCCGGACTGGTGCTGCACACCGGTGACTTCAAGATGGACCAGCTCCCGCTCGACGGGCGGATCACCGACCTGCGTGCCTTCGCCCGGCTGGGGGAGGAGGGCGTCGACCTCTTCCTCACCGACTCGACCAACGCCGAGGTGCCGGGCTTCACGACGTCGGAACAGAACATCGCGCCGGTGCTCGACCGGGTCTTCCACGACAGCGACCAGCGGATCATCGTGGCCTGCTTCGCCTCGCACGTGCACCGCGTGCAGCAGGTGCTCGACACCGCCGTCCGCCACGGCCGCAAGGTCGGGTACGTCGGGCGGTCGATGGTGCGCAACATGGGCATCGCCCAGGACCTCGGCTACCTCCACGTCCCGCCCGACGTGATGGTCGACGCCAAGGACCTCGCCGACCTCGCGCCCGAGCGGCAGGTGCTGATCTCGACCGGCAGCCAGGGCGAGCCGATGTCGGCATTGAGCCGGATCGCCCAGCGCAACCATCACTTCGTGCACATCGAGGAGGGCGACACGGTCATCCTGGCCAGCTCGCTGATCCCGGGGAACGAGAACGCCGTCTACAAGGTGATCAACGGCCTCTCGCGACTCGGCGCCCAGGTCGTGCACAAGGGCAACGCCCTGGTCCACGTCTCCGGTCACGCCAGCGCCGGCGAGCTGCTCTACGCCTACAACATCGTCAAGCCGCGCAACGTGCTGCCGGTGCACGGCGAGTTCCGGCACATGAAGGCCAACGCCGACCTGGCGAGGGCGACCGGTGTCCAGAACGTCGTGATCGCCGAGGACGGCGTCGTCGTCGACCTCATCGACGGCAAGGCCGGCATCGCCGGCAAGGTCGACTGCGGCTACGTCTTCGTCGACGGGTCCAACATCGGCGACATCACCGAGTCCGACCTGAAGGACCGCCGGATCCTGGGGGAGGAGGGGTTCGTCTCGGTGATCGTGGTGATCGACTCGGTCAGCGGCAAGGTCTCCAGCGGTCCCGAGCTCCACGCCCGGGGCTTCGCCGAGGACGACAGCGCGTTCGACGACATCAAGCAGCCCATCGTCGACGCGCTCGACCAGGCGATCCGGGACGGCACGGACGACACCTACCAGCTGCAGCAGGTCGTACGACGCGTCGTCGGGCGCTGGGTCAACCGCGAGCTGCACCGGCGCCCGATGATCATCCCCGTGGTGATCGAGGCATAAGCGGCCGCCCGATCAGTCCAATGACGACCTCGAGCCGGTCTCCGTCCCGGTCCGATGACGCGCATCGACGGTCTCGTCGTCGTCGAGGGCGCGGTCGCGCACCTTCCGGACGTCGCGGACCGACACCACGCTCATCCGCCCGAGGGCGGCCGCGGCGAGGAAGACGATCACCACGCCGAGCGCCAGGAAGAAGCCGAGCCACTCCGCGACCTGGCCGGCGTTCGTCGCCGCGGTCGGCCGGCCCGCCTGCATGGTGCCGTCGTTCCACACGATGCTGACCCACTGGCCCACGACGAACCACGCGCCGCCGGCTGCTGCCAGCCAGGCACCCACAGACCCGCTGATCCTGCTCGAGCTGCCCATCAACGCGAGGCCACCGAGCACGGTGGCAGCGGCGGGTAGGACCTCGAGCAGCAGACGACCCGTCGTCCACTGCCAGGTGGCGTCGGGGGTGAAGCTGTAGCCGAACGACGGCCCGACGAACGGGATCAGCCCGCCCCAGATCCCGAGGAGGACGATCAGCAGCCCGCTCGCGGCACCCCGGGAGCGCGGCATCCGCAGCCGTTCGTGCATCGTGAGGTGATCGGTCTCGTGCTCGGTGGCAACCATGTTCCAACTCCTTCGGCAGGACGAGGAAGCCCACGGTTCCGTACCCCGGCACCGGCGCACCATGCCCGGTCAGGGCGTCACGCGCTCTGCGTTCCCGCCTTCTCGAAGGCCATCGCCCGCTGCAGAGCCGCCGCGCGCAGCCCTGGCTCGATCGCGACCGGACCGCCGAGGGCGCGGGCGTTCATCGAGGCCTGTGCCGCCTCCTCGACCACGCCGCCGACGAGCACGGCCAGCGCCGGTGTCCGGTGGAACACCAGCACACCGTGGTTGGCGAGCAGCACTGCCGGGTTGCCGGGCCGGACCGCGCTCCGGATCTCGGCCACCGCCTGCTCGGACCCGCGCGGTCCGTAGCCGGCCACCGGGACGCCATCCGCGAGGCCGAACATCGCCAACGCCTCGATCCAGACGTCGATGGGCTGCCGGGCGACGGCGTACGCCGTGGCGTACGGCGAGTGCGTGTGGATGACGCAGCCGACGTCGTCGCGGTCGGCGTACATCGCGGTGTGCATCGCCACCACCGCGCCCTGGATCGGCGGTAGCTCCCCTTCCCTCAGGGAGCCGTCGAGCCCGACCCGGACGATCCCGTCGGCGGTGAGTCCCTTGAGGCCGGCCGCGGAGGTGAAGTACATCTCCTCGGCCCCGGGCACCCTGAGGCTGACGTTGCCGTGGCCGTTGGCCGAGATCGCACCGCTCGCCACGACGGCGTTCGCGGTCCAGATGACGTGGTCGACGAGGTCCTTGTCCATGCTTTCGCGCTCCTGTCGGCATGATGTCCCGAGCAGGTTCAACGTACGCCCGAAAGGCCCGCGTGGGAGGGCTCGGCATGTGACCATGGCGCACGAGCCGCGAGCGAGGAGACGTGTCATGCCCAGAGGTCCCGTCGGGCTCATCGCGTCCGCCGCGATGGTGGCGATGGCGCTGAACGCATGCGGCTCCGGTCACTCGTCCGCGCAGGCCGTCGACCCCGGCGCTCACGCCGGTCCCGGCAACGGGCTCACCGTCACCGACTCGCACGGATACACCTTCACCCTGCGCCCTGACCACGTGACGTGCGCTCCCAGCGAGGACGGCCACGGAGTGAAGGTCGTGCACCTCATGTACACCCAGATGTCCCCGCTCCGGGGTGTCGACATCGACGTCGTGCCGGTCGACAGGCCTACGACGTACTCGCTCCCTGTGGACAGTGGGGACTCAGCACGTGGGCCGCGCAACGCCTACCTCTTCGTCACGGCGAAGATCCCGGCGCCTCGAGCCGCACACGAACCCCCCGCATTCGAGAACTCTACGGACGAGGAGCGTGCCAGTGGCCGGCTGACGGTGCTTCATGCGTCGTGCCACCCGGCCCGGCTCGAGCTGTCCATCGACGGGAAGCTCGGTTCGGAGTACAGCGACCCGAACGTGACCGTCACCGGCGGGATCGACCTCACCGGGAGCTGAGCGGCTTCTCAGGTGGCCGCCAGGACTCCCGCGACGATCAGGGCCTGGCCGAGGTGGTAGGTCACCATCACCGCGACCGGGGCCCAGGGAAGCGGCTCGACGAACCGGTTGACGGCGAGGGTCGAGTCGCTGGCGGCGAAGATCGTGGCGCCGAGGGCGATCAGCGGCTCGCCGGTGTCGAAGGCGAGGATCACCATCGCGCCGATGACCACCGTGTAGATCGCGACGGGCAGGGCGAGAGCCTGGCCACCGCGCGCGAACGTCGCCGGGACGACCCGGCGGGTGGCGAGGAGGCAGGTGCCGAGCACGATCCAGGCCAGCCACGCCCAGCTCGCGGGGTCGAGACCGAGCCGGGCGAACGACATCAGGAACGCCAGGTGGCCGACCAGGAACGACGCCAGGCCGAGGCGGAACCGGGTGTCGGTGTCGCCGAGCAGGAACACGTCCCCGACCAGGCTGAGGACGAGCGCGGCCAGCAGCCACGCACCGGCCGAGGTGTCGGTCGCACCCAGGAGGAGCGCGACCGCGACCAGCGCGACCAGGGTCGCAGGCTTCGCCCAGCTCTCCGTGCGCCGGTCGCCTCGCGCCACGGCGTACCAGTCGACCGGCGCGAGCACGGCCGGCAGTACCCAGGCGATCCCCACGGCGGCAGCATGACAGCCGGTCGGAGGGGCGTGCCAAGGTGGCGGCATGAACGTGAGCGAGCTCCTTGCCGACGCCCTGGGCCGGGTCCGCGAGCAGATGCCCGACGTCGTCGCCGGTCTCGGCGACGACGACCTGGCCTGGCGCCCCGACCCTGAGGCCAACTCCATCGCCTGGCTGGTCTGGCACCTCACCCGGATCGAGGACGACCACGTGTCCGCGGTCGCTGGCCACGAGCAGGCCTACACCGCCGAGGGCTGGGCCGAGCGCTTCGACCTTCCGTTCGACGACCATGCGCACGGCTACGGGATGAGCCCCGAGGACGTCGGCGAGGTGCGGGCGAGCGGCGACCTGCTGGCCGGCTACCACGAGGCGGTCGCGGCCCGGACCGCTGCGTACGTCGCGACCCTCGGTCCCCACGACCTCGACCGCGTCGTGGACGAGGGGTGGGACCCGCCGGTGACGCTCGGTGTCCGCTTGGTCAGCGTGGTCAACGAGGTCAACGCCCACCTCGGCCAGGCGCAGTACGTCCGGGGGCTGCTGGAGCGCCGGTAGCCGTCCCGGCGTGTGATCCGTGTGACGGGAGTGACGGTGACCTAGATTCGTCACCATGGCGACCCGTACGTCTTCCCCGCCGGGTTCGCGAAGCAGAGGCACGACCTCGAAACGCTCGCGATCGCGGAGTACGACGAAGAAGCGATCCCGCGCGCGCACCCGGCGTCCGGCGCCCCGAGCGGTCCGCTCGGGGCGCGGTCCGGTCGTCCGCCTGTTCGCCGCGTTCGGACGTGGCCTCGCCGCCTTGTGGCTCGGCATCGCGCACGGCGTCGGGGCCGTGGCCCGCCGGATCGGCAAGACCGCGCACGACCTCGAGCCCGAGCACCGGCGCGACGGGGCGGGCCTGTTCCTCTTCGGGGTCGCGGTGGTCGTGGCGGCGGCCGTCTGGTGGCAGCCGCCCGGCGGACTGATGGCGGGCGTCCGCACGGTGGTCGCCGGATCGGTCGGCAAGGTCGGTTGGCTGGTCCCGCTGATGCTGGTGTGGGTCGGCTGGCGCACCATGCGCGACCCCGAGAGCAACGGCCCGGCCGGGCGCCAGGTCGTCGGCTGGATCGCGCTCGCCTTCGGCCTGCTCGGCACGGTGCACATCGCGGCGGGCAACCCGGCGCCGGTCAACGGCGACTCCTCCGACCTGCAGGACGCGGGCGGCGCCATCGGGTACGTCGTGTCCAGCCTTCTCCTCGACCTGCTGCGCACGTCGTACGTCGTGGTGCCGCTGCTCCTCCTGCTCGCCTTCTTCGGCATCCTGGTGATCACCGCGACGCCGGTCTACCAGGTGCCGGTCAAGCTCGGCGCGTTCCGCGACCGGCTGCTGGGCCGCGCCCCGGTCGAGCAGTCCGATCTGCCCGAGAACGGCGTGCGCAGCCGTCGCCGCACACCCCTGGGCGACGAGTACGACGACGAGCCCGGCGACCCGGCGTACGACAGCCCGGTCCTGAGCGAGCGCGAGCTGAGGCAACGTCGCAAGCGCGGAGAGCTCGACGACACCCGGGCGGACGCCCCGGCCGACCCTGATTCCACCCAGGCGATCCCGGTGAGCGCCCACGACGACACCGCGAGCGACCTGGTCGCGCCGCCGCACACGCCCATCCCACAGCGGATGGAGCAGCTCGAGCTCTCCGGCGACGTCGTCTACTCCCTGCCCGGCAACGACGTGCTGCGTCCCGGCTCGCCGCACAAGCCCCGCTCGCGCGCCAGCGACGAGGTGGTCGGCCGGCTGACGCAGGTGCTCGAGGAGTTCGACATCGACGCCCAGGTCACCGGCTACATGCGGGGGCCGACGGTGACCCGCTACGAGGTCGAGCTCGGGCCCGCGGTCAAGGTCGAGAAGGTCACCGCGCTCTCCAAGAACATCGCCTACGCCGTGGCCTCCGCCGACGTCCGGATCCTCAGTCCGATCCCCGGCAAGTCCGCGATCGGCATCGAGATCCCCAACAGCGACAAGGAGATCGTCTCCCTCGGCGACGTGCTCCGCTCCGGCACCGCCCGCTCCGACCACCACCCCCTGGTGGTCGGTCTCGGCAAGGACGTCGAGGGCGGCTTCGTCGTGGCCAACCTCGCGAAGATGCCCCACCTGCTGGTCGCGGGCGCCACCGGGTCCGGCAAGTCGAGCTTCATCAACTCCATGGTGTGCTCGTTGCTGATGCGGTCGACGCCCGACGAGGTGCGGATGATCATGGTCGACCCCAAGCGGGTCGAGCTGAACGCCTATGAGGGCATCCCTCACCTGATCACCCCGATCATCACCAACCCGAAGAAGGCGGCCGAGGCGCTCGCCTGGGTGGTGCGCGAGATGGACCTGCGCTACGACGACCTGGCCAACTTCGGGTTCCGCCACATCGACGACTTCAACAAGGCGGTGCGCGCCGGCAAGGTGAAGGTGCCGCCGGGCAGCGAACGCGAGGTCGCGCCGTACCCCTACCTGGTCGTGGTCGTCGACGAGCTGGCCGATCTGATGATGATCGCACCGCGTGACGTCGAGGACGCCGTCGTCCGCATCACCCAGCTCGCGCGCGCAGCCGGGATCCATCTGGTGCTGGCCACGCAGCGCCCGAGCGTCGACGTCGTGACCGGTCTGATCAAGGCCAACGTGCCGTCGCGGCTGTCGTTCGCCACCTCGAGCCTGGCCGACAGCCGGGTCATCCTCGACCAGCCCGGCGCGGAGAAGCTGGTCGGCCAGGGCGACGGGCTGTTCCTGCCGATGGGCGCCTCCAAGCCGGTCCGGGTGCAGGGCTCGTGGGTCACCGAGGCAGAGATCCACCAGGTCGTCGCGCACTGCAAGAAGCAGCTGTCGCCGACGTACCGCGACGACGTGACCGCTCCGCAGCAGAGCAAGCGCGAGCTCGACGACGACATCGGCGACGACCTCGACCTGGTGATCCAGGCCGTCGAGCTGGTGGTGTCGACGCAGTTCGGCTCGACCTCGATGCTGCAGCGCAAGCTCCGGGTCGGCTTCGCCAAGGCCGGCCGGTTGATGGACATCCTCGAGAGCCGCGGCGTGGTGGGTCCCTCCGAGGGCTCCAAGGCACGCGACGTCCTGGTGAAACCCGACGAGATCGACAGCGTGATCGCCACCCTGCAAGGGGAGATGGGGGCTTGATGAGTATGAGCATCGACACCGACCTCACCACAGACGACAACACCGACCAGAGCACCGACCAGGGCACCGACGAGCCCGTGACCATCGGCGAGCCGGTGAGCCCGCCCGACCACCTCGTCGAGGTACGCCGACGTCCCGGTCCCGCCGCAGGACTCGGTGCCGGCGCCTCCCTGGTGGCCGTCGCGTACCTGGCCCGGGCCGTCGGCGGAGGAGGAGCCCTCGACTGGGTCCTGGCCGTGACGCTGGGACTGATCGGGATCGGCAACCTGGCGGCCCTGCTCGACGCGCGCACACCGCTGCTCGTGGCCGACGACCTCGGCGTCCGGCTGCGGCTGGGCCGCACGTGGGTCGGGCTGCCCTGGGGCGGTCTGCACGAGGTCGAGCACCACACGCGGAGCGGGTGGTGGCGCGACGGTCTGCTCACCGTGCGCACCCACTACGTGCAGCGCGTCCTCGAGGACCTCGACCCGGGTGCGCGCCGCGTGGCCCGGATCAACCGGCGTCTCCACCGGTCGCCGCTGGCGGTGCCGCTCGGCCTCAGCACGAGGGTCGTCGGCGCCGATCACGACCTGACCGCCGCGCTGCGCGACCTCGCCGACGGGCGCACCCCGGTGATCGAGATCGCCCCCACCGAAGAGGTCACCGTCCTGCCCGAGGAGTACGACGTGTACGACGAGGGAGACCCGAGTGACCGGAGTGTTTCGAGTGACCCGGGTGACCCGAGTGGCGACACGCGTGACGTGGCGAGGGCGCTCCGTCGACCGCCGGACCCCAGGCCCGCTCTGGCGCACCTGATCGGGGTGGTCGCCGCGCGGTTCGAGCGGCCGTCACGCGACGTCGACCTCGATGTCGACCTCGATGTCGACGGCGACGAGGCGGACGAGCTCGCCGACTCCGACGACCGGGTCGAGCGCGCGCTGCCCGAGGTGCCCGACGTGGTGCCCAGCAAGACACCGGCTCCCGTGCGCGAGCCGGTCACGGCCGCCCGGGCCGAGGTTCGCCACGAGGCTCGAGCGGTGCTCGAGGAGGAGACCCAGATCTGGTCCGAGCTGCATGTCGAGCCAGACGACGCCCCGCTGGTGATCGACGACCTGGACGCGCACGTTGCCCGCGCGGCGCCCGACCCCGTGATCGGGCCGCGGTTCGCCGCAGCCCGCGAGCGTCTGGGCCTCACCGTCGACGAGCTGGCCGACCGCACCCGGATCCGGCCGCACGTGATCGAGGCGATCGAGGTCGACGACTTCGGCGCCTGTGGCGGCGACTTCTATGCCCGCGGTCACCTGCGCACGCTCGCCCGGGTGCTCGGCGTCGAGGGCGCACCGGTCCTCGCGACGTACGACGAGCGGTACGCCGATGCCCCGATCGACCCGCGGCGCGTGTTCGAGGCCGAGCTCGCGGGCGCCGGCTCGATCCGCGCCACCCGCGGCGGCCCCAGCTGGTCGGTCCTGGTGGCGGCCGTGATGGCGCTGATCCTGTGCTGGTCGGTCGCCCGGCTCGTCACCGGAGGACCCGACCAGAGCCCGGACCGCGCGGTGCTGAGCGGGTCGGGCGGCCCCAACCACAGCCGCAACGCGGCCGCCCAGCCGGTGCCGGTCACGCTGACCGCCTCCGGCGGGGGAGCCCGGGTCGTCGTTCGCGACGGCACCGGGAAGCTGATCTTCTCCGGCGACCTCGCATTCGGCCAGCAGCACACCGTGCAGGCCTCACCGCCGGTCCGGGTGCAGTCGACCGACGGGTCGGTCACGGTCACGGTGGACGGACAAGGCCGCGGGCGCATGGGGCCCGCGGGTCGGCCCGCCACCCGGTCCTACGTCTCGGGCTGACGAGCGCCTGGCCGGCGACGGTGAGCCTGGCCGATGAGGAAGTCGTCGGGCCGGGCGGCATACTCGGCCCTGATGACGACCACTTCAGGCACACACCGCGACGTGCCCGCGGTGACCGTCGCCCTGGTCACGCTGGGCTGCGCGCGCAACGACGTCGACTCCGAGGAGCTGGCAGGGCGGCTCGCTGCCGACGGCTTCCGGCTGGTCGACGACCCCGAGGACGCCGAGACGGTCGTCGTCAACACCTGTGGGTTCGTCGAGGCGGCCAAGAAGGACTCCGTCGACACCCTGTTGGCGGCCGCGGACCTGAAGGAGACGGGCCGGACCCGAGCGGTCGTGGCCGTGGGATGTCTGGCCGAGCGCTACGGCAAGGACCTCGCCGGCTCCCTCCCGGAGGCCGACGCCGTGCTGGGTTTCGACGACTACCCCGAGATCGGGGCCCGGCTGCGCTCGATCCTGGCCGGCGAGGTGCTCCAGCCGCACACGCCGCACGACCGTCGCCGGCTGCTGCCGATCTCTCCGGTCGAACGCGCCTCGTCCACGCGGGCCGTCCCGGGGCACGCCTCGGAGATCGGCACCCACGGGCCGGCCACGGGGCCGCGAGCGGTACGACGTCGTCTCGCCGGCGGCCCGATGGCACCGTTGAAGCTGGCCAGCGGTTGCGATCGACGCTGCTCGTTCTGCGCGATCCCGAGCTTCCGGGGATCCTTCGTGAGTCGCCGCCCCGCCGACGTCCTGGGCGAGGCGCGATGGCTGGCGGGGGAGGGTGTCCGCGAGGTGTTCCTGGTCAGCGAGAACAGCACGTCGTACGGCAAGGACCTCGGCGACCTCCGCCTGCTGGAGACGATCCTGCCCGACCTGGCCGCCGTCGAGGGGCTGGACCGGGTGCGGGTCTCCTACCTCCAGCCCGCCGAGACCCGGACCGGCCTGGTCGAGGCGATCGCGTCGACGCCGGGCGTGAGCCCCTACTTCGATCTGTCGTTCCAGCACGCCAGCCCGACCGTGCTCCGCCGGATGCGGCGGTTCGGCGACCCCGACAGCTTCCTCGAGCTCCTCGACCGCGTGCGCACCCTCGCCCCCATGGCCGGCGTCCGGTCCAACGTGATCGTCGGCTTCCCGGGTGAGACCGACGACGATGTGCAGACGTTGTGCGACTTCCTGGTCGCGGCCCGGCTGGACGTCACCGGGGTCTTCGGGTACTCCGACGAGGACGGCACCGAGGCCGCCGGACTCGATGGGAAACTCGACGCCGACGAGATCCGGGCGCGGGTCGCGCGGGTCACCGATCTGGTCGAGCAGCTGACCGCCGACCGGGCCGAGGAGCGCGTCGGCGAGCACGTCGACGTCCTGGTCGAGGCGGTCGAAGCCGGTCTCGACGGCCCGATCGCCGAGGGCCGCGCGGACCACCAGGGACCCGAGGTCGACGGCACCACGCGGCTCACCCACGGGAGCCATGCCGTCGGCGACCTGGTCGCAGCCGTCGTCGTCGCCACCGAGGGTGCCGACCTGGTCGCCGAGCCGCGCAGATGAGCGAGCAGGCCGCCGAGGCGGGCAACTGGAACCTGCCCAACGTCCTGACGGGCGTGCGGATCCTGCTGGTCCCCGTCTTCGGCGTCACCCTCCTGCACGACGGAGGAGAGTCGGTCCTGTGGCGGTGTGTGGCGACCGCGGTCTTCGCGGTCGCCATGGTCACCGACAAGGTCGACGGCGACATCGCCCGGTCCCGCGGCCTGGTCACGAACTTCGGCAAGATCGCCGACCCGATCGCCGACAAGGCGATGACCGGGATGGCGTTCGTCGGCCTCTCGGTCGTGGGCGACGTGTGGTGGTGGGTGACGGTGATCGTCCTGCTGCGCGAGTGGTCGGTGACGGTGCTGCGCCTCTCGATCCTCAGTCGCGTCGTGGTCGCGGCCGCTCAGAGCGGCAAGGTGAAGACGACCTTCCAGGTGATCGCCCTGACCGGGCTGAGCCTGCCGTTGCGGCAGGTCCACGAGGGACTCCACGACGTCGGGGCGGTGCTGTTCTACGTCTTCCAGGCGACCCTCGCCGTCGCCGTCGCGATGACTCTCTGGTCGGGGTATGAGTTCTTCCGTGACGTGTGGCGGCAACGCGACTCCATCCGAGCCGCCTGACGTCCACGAGGACGCCATCGGGGGCTGGTGCTTCCCCGGTTCGCAGGTATTAGGGTGACGCGCACCACAGCCGTCGGAGACACCCGGCGCTCTCGGCTCTCGGCTCGGAAGGTAGACCCCCAGATGCCCCCCACTCGGTCAGTGCTCGCTGCCCTGGCGTCGGTCGCGATCGTCGTCAGCGGCGGTGCGCTTCTCGCGCCCGCCACCGCCAACACGGCCGGTCCCGGCCTCGTCATCAACGAGGTGTACGGCGGCGGCGGCAACACCGGCGCGCCGTTCAAGAACGACTTCGTGGAGCTGAAGAACACCGGCTCGACGACCGTGTCCCTCGGCGGGATGCGACTGGAGTACCGGTCCGGCATCGGCACCGGCTTCTCGACCAACATCACCGCGCTGCCGGCCACGGACGTGCCGCCGGGCAAGACGTTCCTGGTCCAGGAGGGTGCGGGCGCCGGGAACGGCGTCGCCAACCCGACACCCGACGCGACGGGGTCGATCTCGATGGGTGCGACGGCGGGCCAGGTCTATCTGGTCAAGTCCTCCGCCTCGGACCCGTTCGACCCGGGCACGGGCAACATCAGCAACGACTCCGTCGTCGACTTCGTCGGGTACGGCAGCGCAGCGGGCTATGAGACGGCCGCTGCGCCTGCCCCGTCCAACAGCACGTCGATCACCCGTGACGCCGCCGGCGACGACACCAACACGAACAGCACCGACTTCGCGACGGCGACGCCCACGCCGCTCGGGTGCGGGAGCACCGACTGTCCCGCCACCCCGCCACCACCTCCTGTCGCAGCGACGATCGCGCAGATCCAGGGGACCGGCGACACGTCGCCGCTGAAGGGTCAGAACGTGATCACTCGCGGTGTCGTGACCGCGTCGTACCCGACGGGCGGGTTCTTCGGCTACGTCATCCAGACCGACGGCACCGGCCAGGGCGACGACGCGACGCCCGGCGCCTCCGACGCGGTCTTCGTGCACCAGCCCAGCGGAGACGTCACCGTGCAGATCGGCGACTACGTCGAGGTGACCGGCACGGTCAGCGAGTTCGGCAACCTGACCGAGCTGAACGTCGACTCGTCCGACGTCTCCGAGCTGGGCACGCCTCCGCTCGGTGGCGTGCGGGCGCGCGCGATGGCCTACCCGACGACGGCGACCGACCGCGAGGCGCACGAGAGCGAGCTGATCGCGCCCACCGACCGGTTCACGGTCACCGACAACTTCGACGCCAACAACTTCGGCGAGATCGGCCTGGCCACCGGCGACCACCAGCTGTGGCAGCCGACCGACCTCTTCAACCCCAACATCGAGCCTGCCGAGGTCGCCGCTGTCGCGGCCGACAACGCCGCCCGGGGCGTGGTGCTCAACGACGGGTCGAGCTGGAACTTCCTGACCAGCCCCCACTTCAACGACCCGATGACCTGGCTGACCACGGACAACCCGGTGCGGATCGGGTCGACGGCGACCCTCCACCAGCCGATGATCCTGGACTACCGCAACAACCTCTGGGAGCTCCAGCCGACCAGCCAGGTGACGGGCGACGGCCACGAGTGGGCCACGTTCAGCGACACCCGCACGCCCAACCAGACGCCGGCGAACGTCGGGGGCGACCTCAGGTTGGCTACGTTCAACGTGGAGAACTTCTTCCCGACGTCCGCGGCCGACTACGAGGCGCAGGTGGGCAACCCCAACGCATGCACGTCGTTCAAGGACCGGCAGGGCAACCCGATCGACGTCAACCAGTGCTCGCCCAACGGCCCGCGCGGGGCGTGGGACTCGACCAACCTCCAGCGCCAGCTGGACAAGGAGATCAAGGCGATCAGCAGCATCGACGCCGACGTCATGTCCTTGGAGGAGATCGAGAACTCCGTCCAGTTCGGCAAGGACCGCGACGACGCGCTGAACCGGCTCGTCGCCGCGCTGAACGACGCCGCCGGGTACACCCGTTGGGCCGCCGTGCCGTCGCCGGACCCGTCCGACCTGCCGCCGCCCGACGAGCAGGACGTCATCCGGACGGCGTTCATCTACAACCCCCACACCGTGCAGCTGGTCGGCGGCTCGACGGTGCTGTCCGACCAGTCCGGCCCGGGGCAGGCGTTCGAGAACGCGCGCGAGCCGCTGGCCCAGGAGTTCAAGCGCAAGGGTGCGCTCGACTCCGACGGCTTCCTGGTGGTGGTCAACCACTTCAAGTCGAAGGGGTCGGGCGTCGACGACGGCACCGGGCAGGGCCTGGCCAACCCCGACCGGATCGCCCAGGCGCACGCGCTGGTCGACTTCGCCAGGTCGACCGCCCAGACCGACGGCACGAAGAAGGTCTTCCTGGTGGGTGACTTCAACTCCTACACGCAGGAGGACCCGATGCAGGTGCTGTACCAGAACGGGTACGTCAACCAGCCCAGCGACGACCCCCGGGACACGTCGTACGAGTTCGGCGGGATGGCCGGCTCGCTCGACCACGTGCTGGCGAACTCGGCTGCGGCCAACCTGGTGACCGGCCGTGACGTCTGGCAGATCAACGCCGAGGAGTCGGTCGGCTTCGAGTACAGCCGGTACAACGACAACGCCACGCTGCTGTACCAGGACAACCAGTTCCGCGCCTCCGACCACAACCCGGAGCTGGTGGGGCTGAGCGTGCCGTTCAGCAAGCAGGGGTCGACCGTCGACGTCTCGGCCGCTCCGACCACGGTGAAGAAGAAGAAGGACACGTCGACCGTCTCGGTCACGGTCACCGGCGACCAGGGTGTCACCCCGACCGGCACGGTCGAGTTCTGGGTCGACGGCCAGAAGGTCGCGACGGCAGCTCTCGCCGGTGCTAGGGCGAGTGCCACGATCGGTCCGTTCGCCACGGTCGGCGTCCGGCACGTCGAGGTCCGCTACCTCGGCGACGACGTGACCGCGAGCGGTACCGGTACGACGACCGTCACCGTCGTCAGCACCAACCCCTAGCAGGAGGGTCGGGCCGTGGGTCTCGTGACCCCACGGCGCGGCTCATCGGTCTCAGGTCGTGGCCGAGCGCAGGGTGAACGCCGCCTGCACCAGGGCCAGGTGGCTGAACGCCTGCGGGAAGTTGCCGACCATCCGGCCCTTCCGGGCGTCGTACTCCTCCGAGAGCAGCCCGACGTCGTTGGTCAGCCCGCACAGCCGGTCGAACAGGGAGTGGGCGTCGTCGAGCCGGCCGGCGAGGGCGTACGCAGACACCAGCCAGAACGAGCAGGCGAGGAAGGGATGCTCGTCCCCGGGGAGCCCGTCGACGCCCGACTCCGTGCGGTAGCGCAGCAGCAGACCGTCGCGCATCAGGTCGTGCTCGATGACGTCGATGGTGCCGAGCATCCGCGGGTCCCGTCCGTCGATGAAGCCGACCAGCGGCAGCATCAGCAGCGAGGCGTCGACCTCCTCGGTGTCGTAGTGCTGACGGAAGGTGTTGCGGTCGGGGTCGAAGCCGCGCTCGAGAACCTCGTCGTGGACCCGGTCGCGCAGGTCGCGCCAGCGCTCCACCTCTCCCTCGAGGTCGTGGCGCTCGACGGCCCGGACCGCCCGGTCGAAGGCAGCCCACACCATCACCCGCGAGTGGGTGAAGTGGCGCAGGTCGCCGCGGATCTCCCAGAGTCCGTTGTCCTTCTGGTCCCAGGTGTCGGCGAGGTGGTCGATCAGCACACGCTGCATGTTCCAGGCGTCCTCGGTCTGGCCGAGCTCCGAGTCGCGGGCGGACTCCAGGGCGAGCATCACCTCGCCGATCACGTCCGTCTGCACCTGGTCGACCGCGCCGTTGCCGATCCGCACGGGCTTCGAACCGGCATATCCGGGCAGGTCGTCGAGCTCGAGCTCCGGCAGTTGCCGGGCCCCGTCGACGGTGTACATGATCTGCAGGTCGTCCGGGTCGCCGGCGACGGCCCGCAGGAGCCAGTCGCGCCAGAACCTCGCCTCGTCGGTCGCGCCGCCCTCGATCAGCGCGCTGATCGTCAGGGCCGCGTCGCGCAGCCAGCAGTAGCGGTAGTCCCAGTTGCGCACGCCGCCGAAGTCCTCGGGCAGGGACGTCGTGGGGGCCGCCACGATCCCCCCGGTGTCCTCGTGGGTCAGCAGGTGCAGCGTCAGCAGCGACCGTCGTACGACGTCGGCGTGCGGCACGTCGCTGAGGTCGAGGCGGGCGACCCAGCGGACCTCCTCGTGGATGGTCTCGTCCACGTGGGCCCGATGCGGGGGAGGGGTGCGCAGGTGCGAGGGGAGCCAGGTCATCGAGAAGGTCAGGATCTCGCCGTCGTGGACGTCGAAGTCGTCCTCGTGCCGGTGGTCGACCGGCTCGGGCAGCCGCGGGCCACGGAGCACGAGCTTGTCGGGCCCGACGACGGCCGTGATCGCCGGCTCGTCGGTCTCCTCGTGGCGCCGTCGTACCCACGGCCGGGCGGTGCCGTAGTCGAAGCGCACGATCCACTCGTGGTGCATCCGGACAGTGCCCTTGATCCCGGTCACCCGCCGGATCAGGTCGATCCGGCCGTCTCCGGTGGGCATCACGTCGAGCAGGGTGACCTCGCCGTTCGGAGTCGTGAACGTCGTCTGCAGGGCAGCGGAGTTCGCGACGTACGCGCGGGTCACGTCGTACTCACCCACGGGGCACAGCTGCCAGCGACCGTTCTCCTCGTCGCCGAGGATCGCGGCGAAGCACGCGGTCGAGTCGAACCGCGGGACGCACAGCCAGTCGATCGATCCGTTGGTGCCGACCAGCGCGGCGGTGTGCCGGTCACCGATCATGGCGTAGTCCTCGATCGGTCGGCTCACACAGGCACCGTAACCCGCGTGGCCTAGGCTCATTCGCCATGAGGGGCGGCGGCATCCTGCGCGGCTCGTCGCGAGACCCGGACGCCGCCGAGGCGCTCGCTCTGCTCGGTGCGGCCGGCGCGACGCTGGCCACCGCCGAGTCGCTGACCGGAGGCCGGCTCGCGGGCGCCGTGACCGCGGTCCCCGGGGCGTCGCTGAGCTACCTCGGCGGCTTCGTCACCTATGCGACCGACCTGAAGGAATCGCTGCTCGGGGTGCCGCGCGAGCTGGTCGAGAGGTACGGCGTGGTGTCGGCCGAGTGCGCCCGCGCCATGGCCGAGGGGTGCCGGCAGGCGACCGGGGCGACCTACGCGCTGGCGACGACGGGCGTGGCCGGCCCGGACTCGCAGGAGGGCAAGCCGGTCGGGACGGTGTACGTCGGGATCACCGGCCCGGACGGGACCTCGGCGCTGACCATGGAGCTGGTCGGCGACCGGCGCCGGATCCAGGACCGGGCGTGTCGGGAGGCGTTGTCGGCGCTCTGTGGGATTCTCCGTGGGGAACAACCCCCGCTCCGGTAGCGTTTCGGGTGCACCGACCACCCGAGCGACCGGCAGGACACACGTGAGGAGGACCCGATGGCGCTGTTCCGACGGCTGCTGGGCGACGTCCTCCGCGAGCGTCGTCTCGAGCAGGGGCTGACACTTCGGCAGGTCTCGGCCGAGGCCAGGGTCAGCCTGGGCTACATCTCCGAGATCGAGCGCGGCCAGAAGGAAGCGTCCTCGGAGCTGCTGGCCTCGCTGTGCTCGGCGCTCGACGCTCCCCTGTCCGAGGTGCTGCGCGACGTCTCCGCGGCCGTCGCGGT
>JAICSK010000025.1 GCA_025936915.1 Nocardioides sp. | reverse complement strand
TGTTCAGGATCAGCAGTGCTGCCGGCGGCAGCTGCTGGCCCACCAGGCCGACCACCTTGCCGCCGGTGCCGGTCAGTCCGGCCTTGGTCAGCACCTCGTCGGCGTCGGAGCCGACCAGGGTGAGCAGGACGGCGGTGCGCACCTGCGGGTCGTCGACGTCGTACCCCCGCAGCGTGGCGATCGAGGCCACCATCCGGGTCGCGCCGACGTAGAACTCCACGACGTTCGCGGGGAGCGCGACCGGCATCGTGACGAAGCCGCCGACACCGGTGACGAACCCGCCGACGCCGCCCTTCACCACGTGGTTGCGGATGACCTTCTTGACCGCGCCCTCGGTGGTGCGGGTGTCGCGACGCGCGAGGTCGGCCAGCTCGCGCGCAGACCTCAGCGGGCCGAGTCCGTCGACCCCGACGTCGAGCAGGACCTGGACCAGACGGGCGACGATGCCCTCGTCCCCGCGCGGCGCCGGCTGAGGAAGCCGGTCGGCCCGTCTCAGCGACACGCGATGGTCACCGGTCGCTCGCTGGCGGAGGCGCGCTCGGTGATGTGTCGCTTGCCGGCGGCTCGTCGGTCTCGACGTGGGTCGCGGCGTCAGGTCGGTGCTCGGCGATCTTGCCGACGCCGCGCTCGATCGAACCACGCACCTGCTGGATGGTGTCGGCGTGCTTGCCTTCGGTACGACGGTCCACGACGCCGGCGGCCTTGTCGATCAGGCGCTCGATGTCGCCCTGGTGCTCGTGGGCAAGGGCACCGGCCCTCGCGACACCTTGACGTACGACGTGCTCGACGGTGTCCGCGAGCTCGTGGAGGTGGCGGTCGACCTCGTACTCCTCCATCTTCGCCCGGACGGTCTCGCCGAACGACGGCTTCCCGGACGGGTTCGGGCCTGACGACTGGTCGGACATGGCACCTCCTGAGGTGTCGGCTGACCTCCATCCTGCCCGCCGCGCCCGCTCCGCCCAACCGGGCCCGCACCGGAGGCGACCCCGGGATCGACCCCGGAACACCCCGAGGGGTAGGTCGGGCGGCCGAGATCCGGTACCCCAGTGATCCGCCCATCCCCTGAACGCCGGCGCATGACCGATCCCCCATCGGTGACGATGGAGGCATGCACGACCACTCGCCCGACAAGGCGTTGCGCCGCGACATCCGCCGCGTCACGTCCATCCTGGGCGAGACCCTGGCGCGCACCGAGGGCGACGAGCTGCTGGCCCTGGTGGAACAGGTGCGCGCACATGCCAAGGAGGGCAGTCTGGACGAGCTGCCCGACTTCGACCTCGAGACCGTGACCCGCCTGGTGCGGGCCTTCACGGCGTACTTCCACCTCGCGAACATCACCGAGCAGGTGCATCGCGGCCACACCCTGACAACGGTCCGCGAGCAGGAGGGCGGCTGGGTCGAGCAGGCGGTGGCACGGATCGCCGAGGCCGGGGTCGAGCCCGCCGAGGTCGCCGAGATCCTCGGGCACGTCGCGCTGCGGCCGGTCTTCACCGCCCACCCCACCGAGGTCGCCCGCCGCTCGACCATCGACAAGCTACGGCGGGTGGCGGCGCTGCTGGAGCAACCCGACACCCCGCGGCGTACGCGTCGCCTCGAGGAGGCGGTCGAGCTGCTCTGGCTGACCGACGAGCTGCGGGTCGAGCCGCCCGAGCCGACCGACGAGGCGCGCAACGTCGTCTACTACCTCGAGGGCCTCTCCGAGGGAGCCCTGCCCGACGTCCTCGAGGAGCTGCGCGACCGGCTGGCCACGATCGGTGTCGAGCTGCCGCCCGACGTGCGGCCGCTGCGGTTCGGCAGCTGGGTCGGCGGCGACCGCGACGGGAACCCGCACGTCACGCCGGCCACCACCCGCGAGGTGCTGACCCTGCAGGCCGTGCACGGGATCCGGCTCCTGCGAACCCTGGTCGACCGGTTACGTCGCGACCTCTCGGTCAGCCAGCAGATCGGGACGGTCAGCGACGAGCTGCGGGAGCGGCTCGAGGCGCAGCTGCCTCAGCTCCCCGAGGTCGAGCCCCGCTATCGGCGACTGAACGCCGAGGAGCCGTACCGGCTGTTCCTGACCTGCGTCCACGTGCGGCTCGGCCTCACCGAGCAGCGGGTGCTGCGCGGCGGACGGCACGAGGCCTCCCGCGACTACGCCGACGACACCGAGCTGCTCGACGACCTCCTGCTGCTGCACCGCTCCGTGCTCGAGCATCAGGGCCCGGTCCTGGCGAGCGGGGAGGTCGAGCGGGTGGTGCGCACCGTCGCCGCCACCGGTCTGACCCTGGCCACGCTCGACGTCCGCGAGCACTCGGCCAAGCATCACCACGCCGTCGGCCAGCTGCTGGACCGCCTCGGCGAGCTGGGGACGCCGTACGCCGAGCTCGACCCGGCCACCCGCGCCAAGGTGTTGAGCGAGGAGCTCGCCGGACGACGTCCGCTCGCTACGCGACCATGGCCGCTGGACGACGAGGGACTGGCGACGATGGAGACGTTCGGCGCGATCCGGGAGGCGCTCGACGAGCTGGGTCCGCGGGCCGTCGAGAGCTACATCGTCTCGATGACCCACGACGCGGACGACGTGTTCGCGGCCGTCGTGCTGGCCCGCGAAGCCGGCCTGGTCGACCTCGCGTCGGCGGTCGCACGGATCGGGTTCGTGCCGCTGCTCGAGACCGTCGAGGAGCTGGAGCACACCGAGTTCATCCTCGACGCCCTGCTCGGCGATGCGTCCTACCGCGAGGTGGTCCGCCTGCGCGGCGACGTCCAGGAGCTCATGCTCGGCTACTCCGACTCCAACAAGGCGGGTGGGATCACCACGTCGCAGTGGCAGATCCAGCGCGCCCAGCGACGCGCCCGCGACGTCGCCAGGAGGTACGGCGTGCGGCTCCGGTTCTTCCACGGCCGCGGAGGCTCGGTCGGCCGAGGCGGGGGCCCGACGTACGACGCGATCATGGCGCTGCCGTCGGGCACGGTCGACGGCGAGGTGAAGATCACCGAGCAGGGCGAGGTGATCAGCGACAAGTACGCCCTCCCGGCCCTCGCCCGGCAGAACCTCGAGCTGGCCCTGGCCGCCACCGTCGAGGCCAGCGTGCTGCACCGCACCGACCGTCGTACGCCGGAACAGGCCCGGCGCTGGGACGCCACCATGGACCGCATCTCCGACGCGGCGCTCGCCCGCTACCGCGGTCTGGTCGAGGACCCGGGGCTGGCCGAGTACTTCCTCACCTCCACGCCGGTCGACCTGCTGGGCTCCCTCCACATCGGGTCGCGGCCGGCGCGACGTCCGGGTGCCGACGCCGGCATCGACGACCTTCGTGCGATCCCGTGGGTCTTCGGCTGGACCCAGTCACGTCAGATCGTGCCGGGCTGGTTCGGTGTCGGCACCGGCCTGGCCGCGGCGGGCGACCTCGACGCGCTGCAGGAGATGTACGCCGATTGGGCGTTCTTCCGCACCTTCCTCGGCAACGTCTCGATGACCCTGGTCAAGACCGACCTCCGTCTCGCCGCGCGGTACGTCGCGCTGGCGCCCGAGGCGTTGCGCCCGCTGCTCGACGAGATCCGGGCCGAGTTCGACCTGACCGTCGACCGGCTCCTGGCAGTGACCGGCGACGAGGCGTTGCTCGACCGCGAGCCCACGCTGCGCACGACGCTGGAGACCCGCGAGAACTACCTCGAGCCGCTCCACCACCTCCAGCTCGAGCTGCTCGGTCGTTACCGGCGGGGTGACGACGACCCCGCGCTGGAGCGCGCGCTGCTCCTGACGATCAACGGGATCGCCGCCGGCATGCGCAACACCGGCTGAGGTCGCTGCGAGCAGGCACCTTGTGCGATCGCTTCTCCTCGCGTACTCTCGCGATATATCGCGAACGGTCGGCGACGCATCGGCGACCGGCTCGCGATCCGACACCACGGACGAGACGAGGGAACGGCGATGGGGCGGGACTGGGGACGCGAGTTCGAGACGATGTTCCAGCAGCACGCGCGCAACCACGGCTGGAGCGGTGGCGGCCACGGCGGGCGCCGCGGTGGCGAGTGGCCCGGCCAGTGGGGCGGGTGGCAGTGGGGCCCGCCCAACCGGCGCTCGGGACCACCGCCCTGGCTGGCCGGCCTCTTCGGGCTGGCGCAGCAGCAGCAGACCCGCGGTCCGCGGGCACGCCGGGGCGACGTCCGCGTGGCGATCCTCGCGGTGCTCGCGGAGGGACCGCTGAACGGGTACCAGGTGATCCAGGAGATCGCCGACCGCACCGGGGGCGCCTGGCGGCCGAGCCCGGGCTCGGTCTACCCGACGATCTCGCAGCTCGAGGACGAGGGGTTGCTCGAGGGCGACGACGAGCGGGGTCGTCGTACCCTCCGGCTCTCGGACGCCGGACGTGACTACCTCACCGAGCACGCCGACGACGTCGCCTCGGTGTGGGCGCCGTTCGAGGGAGGAGCGACGGCTGACCCGACGGGTGAGAGCGTCGACTTCGCCAGCCTCAAGCCCGAGCTCGGCCGGGTGATGAACGCCGTGTGGCAGATCATCACCACCGGCACCGACGAGCAGCGCCGCGCCGCCATCGGGGTGCTGGTCGAGGCCCGGCGTTCGCTCTACACGATCCTGGCCGACCACCCCGGCGACGAGATCGACGACCTGGGTGACGGGCAGCGCGACGACGACCGCGAGGAGGAGTGGTGAACGAGCGACTGCGCATCGGCGACGCCGAGCGGGAGGCTGCGGCCCACGAGCTCGGGGAGCACTTCGCCATGGGGCGGATCACCGCCGACGAGCACGGTGAGCGCCTCGAACAGGTCTGGGCGGCGCGGACGGCCGCCGATCTGGCGCCGGCGTTCCGCGACCTGCCGCGCCAGCGGGCGGCGCAACCACCTCCGCGACCGGTGGCTCCCGCCGTTCGACGGGGCTGGCGACCGGAGTGGCCGCGCATCCCCCTCCCGTTCAAGCTGCTGGTGGCGATCGTCGCGATCTGGTGGGGCTTCCACCACCCGCTGTTCCTGTTGATCGCGCTGGTCGTGTACGTCGTGGTCGTGCGCCGCTTCGTCCGCCGTCGGCATCGCTGGCACGACCGCTCCTGGGGCCCTGGTCGCTACCAGACCGGCTGGCACTGACGTGTTGCTGACGTGGCGGTTCAGGCACGCCCTGCCGCGCTCGCCCGCGGTTGCTCGCCGGGCGAGTGCTCAGACGCCGATCGCCCGGTTCAGCCAGACGTCGACGACCTCCATCCCGACCTTCTCGTAGAGGCTCAGCGCACCCGTGCGGGAGTCGGTGGAGAGGGCCGACCGCGTCGCTCCGTGCTCGCGGCCCCGGGCGAAGGAGTCGACCAGCAGCGCCTGCGCGAGACCCCGGTGGCGGTGGTCGCGTCGTACGGCCAGCTTGTCGATGTAGGCCTCGGGGGCGGTCTCGCCCGAGGCCATGATCAGGTGGGCGACGCCGACGACGGCTCCGTCCGGGTCGGTGACGACGCGGAGCTGCCACGACGCGAACCCGGGCCGGCCCATCGTCCCGGCCGCGAAGTCCTCGAACGTCTCGCGCTCACGCACCGACCACTCGAGGAAGGCGTCCTCCTTCACGTCGTGGACGGCGTGATACTCCTCCGGCCGGGCCTCCCGGATCTCGTACCCCGCGGGCAGGTCGCGGTGCTCGATCTCCTTCCCCTCGGGCAGGACCAGCACCCAGCTGGTGTGCCGGACGCGGTAGCCGAGCTTGCTCAGCAGCTCGTCGCCGGCCGAGCCCTCTGGCACCGGGCTGCCGTAGCCCTGACCTCCGAGGTCCTTCGCGGTCTGCTGCATCCAACCGGCGATCGCCGTACCGATGCCGCGCCGGCGGTAGTCGGGGTGGACCGCGGCGTCGCCCCGGTCGCGGCCGGTGATCTCGCCGTACGCCACCATCCGCTCGCCGTCGAAGACGCCGATGGTGTGGGTGGCGACGTCCCAGCTGGGCCGGCTCCAGTCGCCGACGATGTCCTCGGGCTCGATCTCGACCCGGCCGACGTCGAGCTTCTCCTGGGCCGCGGCCACGTCGTACACGGCCCGGGCGTCCTCCATCGTCAGCGCCCGCGAGGTCAGGCCCTTCGGCAGCGTCATCTCCCTCATGGGCCCGTATCAGACCATCGAACCCGACTCGCGTGCACACCATGAGCGCTGACCCGGCAGAAGTGTGCGCCGAAATGACCTCGACCCGGCAGAAGTGTGCGCCGAGATGACGTCGACCCGGCGCGTACGTGCATCCGTACGGCACCGGGTCGGCGCAACGAGGTCACCAGATCGCGCCGGGTCGTCACGTGACGACCCGGCGACGAGTCACTTCTGGATGGCGGAGATGTCGAACTCGAGCTTGATCTTGTCCGACACCAGCAGGCCACCGGTCTCGAGGGCGGCGTTCCAGGTCAGGCCCCAGTCCTTGCGGGAGAGGGTGGCGTGGCCCTCGAAGCCGATCCGGAGATTGCCGAACGGGTCGCGCGCGGATCCGGTCGACTCGAACTCGACGCTGATCGGGAGGGTGTTGCCCTTGACGGTCAGGTCGCCGGTGATCGTCCAGTCGTCGCCGTCGCGCTCGACGTTCGTCGAGGTGAAGGTGATCGTCGGGTAGGTCTCGACGTCGAAGAAGTCGCCGCTGCGCAGGTGGGCGTCGCGGTCCTCGACGCCGGTGTCGACGCTCTCGGCCTTGATGGTCAGCTCGACCTTGCTGTTCGCCGGGTTCGCGGTGTCGACGTGGGCCGTGCCCTCGAAGTCCTTGAACGCGCCGCGGACGGTGGTGACCATCGCGTGTCGCGCGCTGAAGCCGAGCCGCGAGTGGGCCGGGTCGATGGTGTAGTCGCCGGTGATGTCCTCGATGACGGTGGTGGCGGGGTCGAAGGGGGTGTTGGTCATGGTGTGCAGTTCCTCCTGCGGGATTGAAGTTTCAACCACTTGGTCAGTTCAACGTTCAACCACCGCAGGTATTCCCGGCCGCGCGTGAGCCGGGTCACACTGAGCCATGGCTCCGTCATCGCCCACCAAGATCCTGCTGTCCGAGAGCGACCAGCCCACACGCTGGTACAACATCCTCCACGACCTGCCGACGCCGCCGCCGCCCGTGCTGCATCCCGGCACCGGCGACCCCGTCGGACCCGACGACCTGGCGCCGCTCTTCCCGATGGACCTGATCCTGCAGGAGGTCTCGGGCGAGCAGTACGTCGAGATCCCGGGCGAGGTGCTCGACGTCTACCGGCTGTGGCGGCCCTCGCCGTTGTTCCGCGCCCACCGGCTCGAGAAGGCGCTCGGCACGCCTGCTCGGATCTACTACAAGTACGAGGGGGTGAGCCCGGCCGGCTCGCACAAGCCCAACACGGCGGTGCCGCAGGCGTTCTACAACGCCAAGGCCGGGATCAAGAAGCTGACCACCGAGACGGGTGCAGGTCAGTGGGGTACGGCGCTCGCCTTCGCCTGCTCACAGTACGACCTGGGCTGCGAGGTCTGGCAGGTGCGGGCGTCGTACGACCAGAAGCCCTACCGGCGCACGATGATCGAGACCTTCGGCGGCACGGTCCATCCAAGCCCGAGCGACCTGACGAACGCCGGCCGGACGATCCTGGCCCAGGATCCCGACAGCACCGGCAGCCTCGGCATCGCGATCAGCGAGGCGGTCGAGGTCGCTGCGCAGGACCCGACCACCAACTACGCGCTGGGCAGCGTGCTCAACCACGTGCTGATGCACCAGACGGTGATCGGCGAGGAGGCGCTGCTCCAGCTCGCGTCGGTCGGGGAGAAGGCCGACCTGCTGGTCGGCTGCACCGGTGGTGGGTCGAACTTCGGCGGGCTCGCGTTCCCCTTCCTGAGGGAGAAGTGGGCCGGCACCATGTCGCCGACCATCCGTGCCGTCGAGCCGGCGTCGTGCCCGTCCCTGACCCAGGGCACCTATGCCTACGACTTCGGCGACACCCTCGGGATGACGCCGCTGATGAAGATGCACACGCTCGGCCACGACTTCGTCCCGGACCCGATCCACGCCGGGGGCCTGCGCTACCACGGCATGAGCCCGCTGATCTCCCACCTGTACGAGAACGGCGAGCTCGAGGCGGTGGCGAAGAAGCAGTCGGAATGCTTCGCGGCCGGCGTCCTCTTCGCCCGGACCGAGGGCATCGTCCCCGCGCCCGAGCCGACGCACGCGCTCGCGGCCACGGTCGAGGAGGCGCTGGCGTGCAAGGAGTCGGGCGAGGAGAAGGTGATCCTGACCGCGCTGTGCGGGCACGGCCACCTCGACCTCGCGGCGTACGACGCCTACCTGCGCGGCGATCTGGTCGACCACAGCTGGGACGACGTCGAGCTGCAGCAGGCGGTCGCCGGAGCCCTGGAGAAGCTCCCGTCCGTCGGCGCCTGAACGCGCCTGGCCACGTTTCCACAGCCGGCGGATTGCCGCCGGAACTCCCTCTTACCAGGCCCCGATTGGTCAAGAACGACACGTTTTCTGTGCAGTCTGTTGCGGTTTGGTGCCAAACCGCGACCCCTACGGCGGCGGCCCCTACGGCGGCGGCCCATACGGCGGCCCCGCGGCGGCGACGGTCAGCCCCGAAGCGCCGCCTCGTCGGCCTGGGTACCGACCAGCTCGCGCACCCGGTCGATGGCGTCCCAGTCGTTGACGTGCATTCCGGCGACGACCCGGTCGCCGCGCATCCACCAGACCCGGAACACGCGTCCCTCGACCGGACCCTCGGTGTCGCCGGTGATGACGACGTGGTCGAAGCCGTCGGGCCCGGGGTGGCCGACGTACTCGAGACCGAGGGCGTACTGGTCGGTGAAGAAGTAGGGCAGATGATCGGCGACGGCGTCGCCGCCGAGCAGGTTGGTCGCTGCCACGGTGCCGTGCTTGATCGCGGTGTCCCAGTGCTCGACCCGGAGACGGTGGCCCAGCACCGGGTGGTCGACGTTGGCGACGTCGCCGGCGGCGTACACCCCTGGTGCGGAGGTGCGGAGTCGCGCATCGACCAGGATGCCGTTGTCGACCGCGATCCCGGCATCGGCGGCGAGATCGGCCACCGGCGCGACGCCGACCCCGACGACCAGGCGGTCGACGGTGAGCGTGTCTCCGCCGGCCAGCCCGATCGTCGGGCCGTCCGAGCTCGAGTCGATCGAGTCGATGCGTACGCCGGTGCGGACGTCGACCCCCTTCTCGCGGTGGAGCTGGGCGAACAGGGCGCCGACCTCGGGACCGAGGACGTTCAGCAGGGGCTGTTCGAGCGCCTCGAGGACGACGACCTCCGAGCCCGCCTGCTGCGCGGCGCTGGCGACTTCGAGGCCGATCCAGCCGCCGCCGATGATGCCGATGCGGGCGCCCGGCTCGAGCCGGGCCGTGAGCTCGGTGGAGTCGTCGAGGGTGCGCAGGTAGTGCACCGGAGCGCCCGAGTCGTCGGCCAACGCCAGATGTCGCGGCATGGCACCGGTCGCGAGCAGCAGGCCGGTCCACTCCAGGTCCTCTCCGCCGGCGCGCAGCGTGCGGGCGTCGGGGTCGACCGACTCGACGGTCACACCCGTGCGCAGGTCGACGTCGTGCTCGGCGTACCAGCTCTCGACGTTGACCAGTGCCTTCTCGGCGGGCTCCTTGCCGAGGAGGTAGCCCTTGGACAGCGGCGGACGTTCGTACGGCGGGTGGCTCTCGCCCGCGATCACGACCAGGTCGCCGTCATACCCCTGCGAGCGGAGCTCGCGGACGGCGGTGCCGGTGGCGAGGCCGCCGCCGACGAGGACGATCGGGGTGCTCATCGGACGGCCTTCCGGTCGCGGGTCAGCGAGAGGAACTCGGCCCTCGTCTTCGGGTCGTCGCGGAGCCGGCCGTGCAGCGCGGCCGTCACCGTCCGGGCGCCCTCGGCCCGCGCCCCCCGCAGGCTCATGCAGGTGTGCTCGGCCTCGATCACGACGCCGACGCCTCGGGGCTCGAGGCGATCCATGAGGTGCTCGGCGATCTCCATGGTCAGCCGCTCCTGGGTCTGTGCCCGTCGCGCGAAGAACTCCACGGTCCGGGCGAACTTCGACAGCCCGAGAATACGCTCGCCGGGGAGGTAGCCGACATGGGCGATCCCGGTGAAGGGCAGCAGGTGGTGCTCGCACAGCGAGTGCACCGGGATGTCGGAGACCAGGACCAGCTCGTCGTACCCGGCGGCGTTCTCGAAGGTCGTCGAGTCGAACTCCGGCGGTGTCAGCATCTCGGCGTAGGCGTGGACCAGCCGGCGCGGCGTCTCGAACATGTCGGAGGAGTCGATCGGCAGGCCGAGCGCGGCGAGCATGTCGGTGGCCGCCTTCTCCGCGCGGGCCAGGTCGACCGGCGCGGGCTCGTGGGTGATCCGGGGCCGCCAGCCCTGGTGATGATCGGCGTCGTGACGGTCGACGTCGTGCTGGTCGACCTCGGAGTCGAACTGCTCCGCGACGGCCTCGATCATGGCGAATCTCCTTCTGGACCGGGATCTCTAAGTGTGAGTAATATGTCTGTTAGACTGGCCGTCGTCAAGTGGAGGTGGTGCGATGGGAGACGCGTTCTCCGCCATCGGTGCACTGGCCGACCCGCTGCGTCGCCGGTTGTACGCCGTCGTGGCCGGTCGTGACGAGGGGATCGGGCGCGAGGAGGCGGCCCGTGAGGTCGGCGTCCCGCCCCACACCGCTCGCTTCCACCTCGACAAGCTCGTCGAGGAGGGCCTCCTCGACGTCGACCACCGCCGGCTGAGCGGGCGTTCCGGTCCAGGCGCGGGCCGCCCCGCCAAGATCTACCGTCGCTCGGGCACCGAGGTGGCGGTCTCGCTGCCGGAGCGCGGGTACGACCTGGTCGGCCGGGTGTTCGCCGCCGCCGTCGAACGTTCGCTGGACGGTGCGCCGCTGTCCGAGACGCTGGCCGAGGAGGCCCGCGCGGCGGGCCGCCGCGACGGCACGGCGTACGACGGTACGGGCGGTGAGCTGGACCGTTCGGCCGGCGTCCTGGAGAGCCGCGGCTACGAACCGACCCTGGACGGCGACTCCCTGGTGTTGCGCAACTGCCCGTTCGACGCCCTGGCGCGCGAGCACACGGCACTGGTGTGCGGAGTCAACCGGGACTACGTCGGCGGCGTGCTCGACGGGTTGGAGTGCCGCCACGCGTCGGCCCGGCTCGACCCCGGCCCCGATCGGTGCTGCGTGCGGGTCGAGGAGTCGGCCGCCCGGGGCTGATCCGACCGCCTGACAAGATGGCGGGCATGGGGACCCGCCGGCCGTCGTACGTCGTGGCGAGCCGGGCCCCCGTCATGGCGGCGGTCCTCGCGACGACCCTGTCGCTCGCCCTCTCGGGGTGTGGCGGAGGCGACCACGGCCCGTCACCCCGCCCGGCGGCCGACGCCCTCGCCTCCGGGCTCTCGTCGGGCGACCTGTCGCGGGTGTCGTTCGTCAACAGGTCCGCGGGCGACGTCCAGCGGGAGTACGCCGCGACGGTGGCGGGCCTGGGGGTGATGGCGAGGGTCACCGTGACGTCGGTGACCACGGAGAGCGACGGCGCGGCGACCGCGACGCTGCGGTGGTCGTGGCCCCTCGGAGCCGGATGGACCTACACCACCCGGGCGCCGCTGAAGGCATCCGGGTCGACCTGGCAGGTCGCCTGGGCGGACGACGTGGTCGAGCCCTCGGTGAAGACCGGCGACACCCTCGACGCGACCACGATCCGTGCCCGGCGCGGCGACATCCTCGGACCCCACGGCATCGGGCTGGTCACCGACCGGCCGGTGGTCGAGTTCGGGGTCGACCGGCTCAAGGTGCCGGCCTCGCAGGCGGCCGAGTCGGCGCGGCGTCTCGCCCGGCTCGTCGGCATCGACGTCGCGCCGTACGTCAGGCAGGTGAGGGCGGCGGGGCCGAAGGCGTTCGTGCAGGCGATCGTGTTCCGCAAGGACGAGGTGCCGGCCACGGTGACGGCCCACTACACCGGGATCAAGGGCGTGGACGCGATCGCCGACGAGATCCCGCTGGGCATCACCAAGGAGTTCGCGGCGCCGATCCTGGGCTCCGTCGGGCCGGTGACCGCCGAGATCATCAAGGACAACCCGGGTGCCTACTCCGTCGGCGACGAGGCCGGCCTGTCCGGGCTCGAGGCGAGGTACGACGAGCAGCTGCGAGGCACGCCTGGCGTGGTCGTGTCGCTGGCGTCCAAGGGTGGTGCCCACAAGCGGCTGTTCACGTCCCCCGCCGTCGACGGCACGCCACTCCGCCTGACTCTCGAGCCGCGGCTGCAGATGCTGGCCGAGCACATCCTCGGCACGGTCGGGCCGGCCAGCGCGATCGTCGCGATCCGGCCGTCGACCGGCGCGATCCTGGTGGCGGCGAACGGGCCGGGCAACAACGGTTACGACGACGCGACGTACGGCCGGTTCGCGCCCGGGTCGACGTTCAAGACCGTGGACACGTTGGCGCTGATCAAGAAGGGCGTGACGCCGTCGTCGCCGGTCGACTGCCCGACGAGCGTGAACGTCGACGGGAAGGTGTTCACCAACGACAGCTTCTATCCGCCGTCCGCGCTCGGGCACATCACCTTGGCGACCGCGATCGCCAACTCCTGCAATACGGCGTACATCAACGAGCGGACCAGGCTCGGTTCGCACGACCTCGTCGACGCCGCCGCGACGCTGGGGATGGGCGTGGACCACGACCTCGGGTTCCCGGCCTACTTCGGGAACGTCGTGCCGCCGAGCACCGAGACGACCAAGGCCGCCGACATGATCGGCCAGGGCGACGTCCTGGCCTCCCCGATGACGATGGCGACGGTGATGGCATCGGTCGTCGCCGGGCACACCGTCGTACCCCAGCTGGTCACGTCGGTGCACCCGACGAGGACCACTCCTCAGCCGCTCACATCCTCCCAGGACGCGACCTTGACGCAGCTGCTCCGCGGAGTCGTCGTGCGCGGTACCGGGATCGGCCTGAACGACGTCCCCGGACCGCCGGTGATCGCGAAGACCGGGACGGCGGAGTTCGACCGCGGCGGCAAGCGGCTGACCCACGCCTGGATGATCGCGGGCCAGGGCGACCTCGCGGTGTGTGCGTTCGTCGACGTGGGCCAGACCGGTGCCGGGACGGCCGGTCCCTTGCTGGAGCAGTTCCTCCGCGACGCCCTCACCGGCTGAGGTGAGCCTTCTCCGGACGGGAGGACTACCGCTCGCGTGGCGCGATGTTCCTGGCGACGTCCTCCGGCATCGGCTCGTAGTGGCCGAACGACCGGGTGAACGAGCCCGCACCGTGGGTGGCGGAGCGCAGGTCGACGGAGTAGCGGACCAGCTCGGTCTGCGGCACCTCGGCGTTGATCACCGTGCGGTCGTCCCCGACCTTGTCGGTGCCGAGCAGCCTGGCCCGGCGCGAGGACAGGTCGCTCATCGTTCCGCCGACGTGGTCGTCGGGTACGACGACCGCGACCAGGTCGTAGGGCTCGAGCATGGTCACACTGGTCGTGGCGGCCGCTTCGCGCAACGCCAGACCGCCGGCCATCTGGAAGGCCATGTCGGAGGAGTCGACGCTGTGCGCCTTGCCGTCGGTGAGCGTCACCCTGATGTCCACCATCGGGTAGCCCGCCCGGACGCCCTTCTCCATCTGCGCGCGCACGCCCTTCTCGACCGACGGGATGAAGTTGCGGGGCACGGCGCCGCCGACGACCTTGTCGACGAACTCGAACCCGCCGCCCTCCGGAAGCGGCTCGACCTCGATGTGGCACACGGCGTACTGCCCGTGGCCGCCCGACTGCTTGACGTGGCGGCCGAGCCCCTTGCCCGGGCCGCCGAACGTCTCCCGCAACGAGACCAGGAACGGTTCGGTGTCGACGTGCACGGAGTAGCGGTCGGCCAGCCGCGCGATCAGGACGTCGGCATGGGCCTCGCCCATGGTCCAGAGGACCAGCTGGTGGGTCTCGGGGTTGTTCTCGACGCGCAACGTCGGGTCCTCGGCGGCGAGCCGGCCGAGCGCGACCGACAGCTTGTCCTCGTCGGCCTTGCTCCTCGCGACGATCGCGACCGGCAGCAGTGGCTCGGGCATCGACCAGGGCTTGAGCACCCGCGGCTCGTCGATGGACGACAGGGTGTCGCCGGTCTCCGCCTTGCTCAGCTTGCCGATCGCGCACAGGTCGCCGGCGACGACGGTCGTCGCCGGCACATGAGAGCCGCCGAACGGGTAGGACAGCGAGCCGATCTTCTCGTCCTCGTCATGGTCCTCGTGGCTCGACTCGGAGAAGAACGACGTGAAGTGGCCGGACACGTGGACCGGGTCGTCGGCGGTGAGGCTGCCCGAGAACACCCGGACCAGGCTGACCCGCCCGACGTACGGGTCGCTGGCGGTCTTGACGACCTCGGCGACGAGCACGCCCTTGGGGTCCCCCTCGATCGCGTCGGCCTCCTTGCCCTGCGGCGTGAACACCTCGGGTGAGGGGTGCTCGAGCGGGGACGGGAAGCCGTCGACGGCGAGGTCGAGCAGCTCCGAGCAGCCGACACCGCTCATCGAGCAGACGGGTACGACGGGGTGGAAGCTGCCTCGAGCCACAGCCGTCTCGAGGTCCTCGGTCAGGCTCTCGTGGGAGACCTCCTCACCGCCGAGGTAGCGGTCCATCAGGGTCTCGTCCTCGGACTCCTCGATGATCCCCTCGATCAGTGCACCCCGGAGGTCCTCGTGCTCGCCGTCGTCGGTCATCAGGTCGACGAGCCCGGTGACCTCGCCGTCGCCGTCGCGCACCGGCGCGTAGAGCGGGAGCACCTTGTCGCCGAACGCCTCCTGCGCGGCCGCGAGCACGCCGTCGTAGTCGGCGCGTGCCTGGTCGAGCTTGGTGATCACCACCGCGCGCGGCATCCCGACCTCGGCGCACTCGCGCCACAGCGAAGCGGTCGCGTCGTCGACGGCCTCGCTGGCCGCGATCACGAACAGGGCGCAGTCCGCTGCCCGCAGCCCGGCGCGCACCTCGCCGACGAAGTCGGCGTAGCCGGGGGTGTCGACGAAGTTGATCTTGGTCTCGCGGTGGACGACGGGCGCGATGGCCAGGGAGATGGAGCGCTCGTGCGACTTCTCGGACTCCTCGAAGTCGCACACGGTGGTGCCTTCGGTGATGGTGCCGGCCCGCGGGATCGCTCCGGCGGAGGCGAGCAGCGTCTCGACCAGGGTGGTCTTCCCGGATCCTCCCGGTCCGATCAGGACGACGTTCCGGATCCGGTCGGGGCTGCTCGCCCCGAGATCTTGGCCCGCTGGTCTACGCCCGCCCGCCTTGTCCGCCATGTCAGCCTCCAGGTCCCATCGGCGACCAGCGGTGACGCTGACCGCCGCGTCGAAACGATGAGGTCCAACCAACTCCTGTCGCGCCCGGAACTCAAGGGGTACGACGTGGGGACGGCGCACCCATGTGAGCATCGACGAGGCCTCGGAAGCTCGGGCCCCAGGTGGCTGCTGGTGGTCTCGGGCGAGGTGCCGCAAGCGGCACTTCGCACGAGCCCACGACGGGGCGAGCCCCTCGCAGCATGGGGTCAGCGAGGGGCTCGATATCGTCCAGGGTGCATGCCCCCAGGCCGACGTTCACAGGGTGTCAGAGTGATGCCGGACGCGTGCACACTTTCGACAAACTCACCCCAGTGACAGGCTGAATACATGACTGGACTAGACCTCTTGGCGAAGACCGGTTCGCGCGGGCTCTTCATCGGCGGGCAGTGGCGCGAATCGGCCACGGGTTCGCGGTTCGAGGTGCGCGATCCGGCCGACGAGTCGGTGATCACCGACGTGGCGGACGGCGACACCGATGACGCGATGGCCGCTCTCGACGCGGCCGTGGCCGCGCAGGCCGACTGGGCCGCCACGGCGCCCCGCGAACGCGGTGAGGTCCTGCGCCGCGCGTTCGAGGCGATCATGGACCAGGCCGACGACTTCGCCGAGCTGATCAGTCTGGAGATGGGCAAGACCCTGGCCGAGGCCAAGGGGGAGGTCGGCTACGGTGCGGAGTTCTTCCGGTGGTTCTCCGAGGAGGCCGTGCGGATCCACGGACGCTGGATGAACGCGCCGGCCGGTGGCTCACGCCTGCTGACGATCCGCAAGCCGGTCGGGCCGTGCCTGTTCATCACGCCGTGGAACTTCCCGCTCGCGATGGGCACCCGGAAGATCGGGCCGGCCATCGCCGCGGGCTGCACGATGATCGTGAAGCCGGCCGAGCTGACCCCGCTGACCATGCTGGCGCTCGCCAACGTGCTCACCGAGGCGGGGCTCCCGGGCGGGGTCCTGAACGTCGTCACCACCCACAACTCCAAGGCGCTCAGCGCCACCTTGATGGCGGACCCGCGGCTGCGGAAGGTGAGCTTCACCGGGTCGACGCCGGTCGGCAAGGTGATCGTGCGGCAGTCGGCCGACGAGCTGCAGCGGATCTCGATGGAGCTCGGCGGGAACGCGCCGTTCATCGTGTTCGAGGACGCCGACGTCGCGGCCGCGGTCGACGGCGCGATGATCGCGAAGATGCGCAACATGGGCGAGGCGTGCACGGCGGCCAACCGCTTCCTGGTCCACGAGGCGGTGGCCGGTGAGTTCGCCGACCTGCTCGGTCAGCGGATGGGCGCGCTGAAGACCGGCCGTGGTCAGAGTTCCGGCACCGACGTCGGGCCACTGATCAACGCCGACGCCGTCGAGGCGGTCGGTGCCCTCGTCACCGAGGCGGTCGGCGACGGGGCTCAGCTGGTCACCGGTGGCGCCGCACCCGACGGCCCCGGTCACTTCTACGCGCCGACCGTCCTGCTCGGCGTACCGGCGGAGTCGCGGATCGTGAACGAGGAGATCTTCGGACCCGTCGCCCCGATCACGACGTTCTCCTCCGACGACGAGGCGATCGCGCTGGCCAACGCCACGGAGTACGGCCTCGCGTCGTACGTCTACACCCGCGACCTGGCCCGCACGGTCAAGGTCGCCGAGTCGCTGCAGTTCGGCATGGTCGGGGTGAACACGGGTCTGCTGTCCAATCCCGCCGCCCCGTTCGGTGGGGTCAAGGCCAGCGGCTTCGGCCGCGAGGGCGGCTTCGAGGGCATCGACGAGTACCTCGACACCACCTACGTCGCGATCCCGGGCTAGCGATCCCGGGCTAGCGAGCCTGGCGCGGCTGCGCGAGCGCGCCGGCGAGCTCGGTGCGCGAGCTGATCGAGAGCTTGCGCAGGATGTGGGAGACGTGCCACTCGACGGACTTCACACTGACCCCGAGCTCGGCCGCGATCTCGCGGTTGCGCTTGCCGACCACGACCAGCTGCGCGACCCGGCGCTCGGCGGCGCTGAGCTCGGCCAGCCGGCCGGGCAGCTCGCCGTCCGGTGCCTCCCCGAGCCGCTCGAGCAGCCAGCGGATGCGCGACAGCAGAGGCCCGAGCTCCTCCTGCCGGGCGTACTTCTCCGCATCGCGGAGCAGGTCGATGGCCCGGGCGGAGTCTCCGGGCTGCAGCAACAGGATCCACGCCGCGAGGTCGGTGCGGATCTGGGCGTCGAGCCGGGCCGCGGCCGTGCCGTGCAGCACCTCGAGCGCCTCGTCGAGCAGTGCCACACGGTCGCTCGTGGCCGCGATGGCGGCCTGCGTGCGCAGTGCGTAGGCGACGGCGTACGCCGTGTCGAGGGCGCGGGCGTCGGCGAGCTCCTCCTCGACCAGGGCGGTGGCCGCGCTGATCTCGCCGCGTCCGGCGATCACCCGGGCGAGGCCGCTGCGCCACGGCAGCCACGTGTCGCTGTCGGCGGCCCTCAGCTCCTCACCGGCGCGCTCGTAGTAGGACTCGGCCTGGTCGGCCTGCCCGCGCGCGGCCGCGAAATCGCCGAGCCCGAACGACGCGATGGCACCGACGACCCCGTGGACGCGCATCAGGCTGGTGAGGTCACGGGAGAACGTCGAGGCGCCCCGCAGGTCACCCAGCGCGAGCTTGGCGTGGAGGCCGGTGAGGGCGAGCGCCACGCGGTGGGCGTCCTCGAGCCCGTCGCGATGGCGGCCGCGCTCGACCGCGTCGAGGGCGTCGCCGACTCGACCCTGCAACATGGCGTCGCGGGCCTCGTTCACATCACGGGCGGAAACGTCCGTCGCAGGATCGAACATGCTTGAGTCCGCCCCCCTGGGCTCGAGCATGTTTAGAAGGTAGGGCCTCCCGGGGTCGTTGGGGAGGGAGATGAGTCCGATTTAACGAACCGTTGCCTGCGCGAGAACGAGCGCGCGCCGCGCGGCGGGCTCGGCCGCGGCCCGATCCTCTGCCACCAGTCCTACGCGCGTGCGCCGGTCCAGCAGGTCGTCGACGTCGTGCGCGCCCTCGTGGGTGACACCGAACAGCAGCTCGGCGAAGGTTGCCGGAACACCGTCCGCGACCGGCCGCAGCAGCTCCTCGTCGGGGAGGCCCGACACCTGCCGGGCCGCGGCCAGCACGAGCTCCGCATCGGTTCCGAAGCGTCTGACCAGCCGCGGCGACACCGACTCGCCGGCCAGGCGGGCGAGGTCGGCTCGTGACGCGGCGCCGGTGAGCGGAAGCCGCGCAGTCGTGCAGGGGCGCGCGACGAGACCCGCTCCCGTGACCGCTGCGTCGAGGGCGTCCTGCGCCATCCGGCGGTATGTCGTGAGCTTGCCGCCGACGACGGTCACCACGCCGTCCTCCGAGGTGAGTACGGCGTGCCGACGAGACAGGTCGGCGGAGCGTCCCTCGGCCCGAAGCAGCGGGCGGAGACCGGCGTACGACCCGGCGACGTCCTCCCGGCTGAACGGGTGGGCGAGCGCGGTCGACGTCGTGTCGACCAGGAAGTCGAGCTCGGCCTCACTCGGCTCGGGTACGTCGGGTGCCGGTCCGTCGACCGGCACGTCGGTCAGCCCGACGTAGACCAGGCCGTCCTGCTGGGGCACCACGTTCACGAACCGGCTCCGCTCCCCGGGCACGGGCAGGGTGAGGGCGACGCGGAGGCCGGGGAGCGCATCGCCGCGGAGGACCAGGTGGGTGCCACGGCTCGGCCGCAGCTCGATCCGGTCGACCAGGTCACCGGCCCACACGCCGGCGGCGTTGATCACTGCCCGCGCTGCGATCTCGTGGGTCTCGCCGGTGGTCTCGTCACGGAGCACCGCACGTCGACGGTGGAGCTCGATCGCGCGAGCTCGGGTGCGGATCTCGGCACCGAGCTGCGCGGCCGTGCGAGCGACCGTCGTGACCAGGCGGGCGTCGTCCTCGAGCTGGCCGTCCCAGGACAGGATGCCGCCGCGCACGGTGGTGCCGAGCACCGGCGCGAGGTGGTGGCTCTCGGTCGCGGAGACGCGGCGGGGTCGGGGCAGCGTCTCGGCCGGTGTGCGGGCCGCGACGCGGAGCGCGTCCCCGGCGCCGAACCCCATCCGCAGGAACGCGGCCTGGCGACGCCCCATGCCGGCGTCGAGCGGCAGCAGCATCGGCAGGGCGTGGGTCAGGTGGGGGGCCGTGACCTCCATCAGGATCCCCCGCTCGACGGCGCTCTCGTGGGCCACCCCGACCTGACCGTTGGCGAGGTAGCGCAGCCCGCCGTGGACGAGCTTGCTCGACCAGCGCGACGTACCGAAGGCGAGGTCGTGGGCGTCGACGGCGAGCACCGAGAGGCCTCGGGACACGGCATCGAGGGCGCACCCGGCACCCGTGATGCCGAGCCCGACCACCAGGACGTCGACCTCGGTGGGGGCCTCGGCGAGCCCGGCCCGGATGTGGGTCATCGCGACACCGCACTCCGGACCAGGTGCTCGAGCTCGCGGTCGAGGTCGTCCTCGCCGACCTGGTCGTCGACCATCGTGTGAGCGCTGAGGACGAACCCGTGCGCCGCCAGCAGCAGCGCCCGTGCGATCACGATCGGTTCACCGTCGCGCACGCTGCCGTCGGTCTGGCCCTCGCCCAGCCGACCGGCGGTGAGCTCGGCGATCGCCTGCTGACTGCGGCCGCGCCGGGTCAGCAGGTAGGGGAGCAGGAGCTCGGGGTCGAGCTCGACGATCCGGACGAACAGCTCGTTCTCGCGAAGCGCCCGGGTCGTGGCCACCACCTCCGCCACGATCCGGTCGGCCGCCGATGCCGCCTCGCCGAGTCGCGCGTCGGCCTCGGCGACCGCACGGCTGACGACCTCGCCCCACTCGCGCGTCATCAGGTCGCCGAGCACCGACTGCATGTCCGGCCACGCCCGGTAGATCGTCATCCGGCTGACCCCCGCCCTGCGCGCGACCTCGGTGAGCGTCGTACGTCGCCAGCCGACGTCGAGGATGCAGGCGCGAGCGGCATCGAGGTACCCCGCCTGGGGCTCCGCGTTGTGACGAAGTGACGTCATATGTCACACTGTAACACGTGAGCAGCGAGATGCACCCGACCCGGTGGGGCGACCCGGCCCGGGCCGCGGCCCTCCCCGAGACCGCCCGCGCCCTGGTCGAGCTGGTGTTCCCCGTGACGGACGGCACCGTGCCCGACGACGCTCCGGTGGCCCTGCCGTCGTCCGGCCTCACCACGGAGATCCTGGACGACCTCGCCGCGGCCGTCGGCGCCGAGCACGTGCTCACCGACGACGACTCCCGCCGACTGCGCACACGCGGCAAGTCCACGCCGGACCTGCTCCGAGCGCGCGGGGGCGACCTGTCCGACGCCCCCGACGCGGTCGTCCGGCCGGGCGAGCACGACGAGGTGCAGGCCGTGCTCGAGGTGGCCGGGCGACACCGGGTGGCCGTCGTCCCGTTCGGCGGCGGCACGTCGGTGGTCGGCGGCCTGGTGGCGCGGCGCGAGGGGTACGCCGGTGTGGTCAGCCTCGACCTCGCCCGGATGAACCGGCTGCTCGCCGTCGACCCCGTCTCGATGACAGCGACCCTCGAGCCAGGGTTGCGGGGTCCCGAGGCCGAAGCCCTGCTCGCCGAGCACGGGCTGACTCTCGGGCACTTCCCCCAGTCCTTCGAGTACGCCTCGATCGGCGGGTTCGCCGCCACCCGGTCCAGTGGCCAGTCGTCCGCGGGCTACGGCCGGTTCGACGCGTTGGTGACCGGCCTGGTCGTGGCCACGCCGGCCGGCGCGGTCGAGCTCGGGCGCGCGCCCGCGAGCGCTGCCGGTCCCGACCTGCGCCAGGTCTTCCTCGGCTCCGAGGGGGCGTACGGCGTGATCACGGCCGTCACGGTCCGGGTGCGCCCGGTGCCGCAGGAGAAGGTCTACGAGGGCTGGCGGTGGGCGTCGTTCGACGAGGGTGCCGCCGCGATGCGGACGCTGGCTCAGGCCCAGCTGCTGCCCGCGGTCCTGCGCCTCTCCGACGAGAACGAGACGGCGCTCAACCTCGCTGACCCCGACGCCATCGGCGGTGCGTCCGATGGAGGGTGCCTGATGATCGTCGGCGTCGAAGGGACACCGGACGCGGTGTCAGCTCGCCGGTCCGCTGTCGCGGCGGTGCTGACCGACCTCGGTGGCCGCCCCGTGGGCGAGGAGGTCGGCCGGCGCTGGGCCGCCCGGCGCTTCGACGCGCCGTACCTGCGCGACTCGATGCTGGACGCCGGCGTGCTCGTCGAGACGCTGGAGACGGCGGCGTACTGGTCGGGGCTGCGGCGCACGTACGACGCGGTCTCGTCGGCACTCACCGAGGCCCTCGACGAACCCTCGCTCGTCCTGTGCCACGTCTCGCACGTCTACGAGACGGGCGCCTCGCTCTACTTCACCGTCGCCGCGCCCGAGGGCGGCGACCCGCTCGGCCGCTGGCTCGACGCGAAGGCGGCGGCGATGGACGCGGTGGTGGACACCGGCGCGACGATCACCCACCACCACGCCGTCGGCACCGACCATCGCCCCTGGCTCGAGGACGAGGTCGGCGATGTCGGACTCTCGATCCTCCGCGCGGTCAAGTCCGCGGTCGACCCCGACGCGATCCTCAACCCGGGCGTGCTGGTGCCTCCGCCGGACGTGTAACCGACCGCTGACGTCGCGACACGCCGTACCGGACGCGCGTGTCGCAGCATCTTCGGTCGGTTACACGGCTCCATTTTCGCCGGCGAAGGACCAGGCCAGCAGCTGGGTCGGGACGCCCGCGGTCAGCCTCAGGTCGTGGTCGCCGGTGACCTCGAACGCGTCGCCGGCCGCGAGCGGCTCCGCGAGGCTCGACCGGACGAGCGCGCCCGTGACGACGAAGACGTAGCGACGTCCGGCCACCGGAACCGTCACCGACGAACCCGCCGGAACGTCGGCGATCCGGAGCTGCGCGCCGGCGACGCCCAGGTCTCTCCCGTCCGCGACGACGACCAGGTCGCCCGCGCCCAGCTCGGGTCTGGTCGTACGACGGGCGGGCTGGCCGCCGACGGTGCCCGGCCTCAGCCACGACTGCACGAAGCGGGTGGCAGCTGACTCGGCCCGTTCGCTGTGCCTGATGCCGGTCCCGGCGTGGGTGATCGCCAGCTCGCCAGCCGACTGCACCACACAACCGCTCTCGTCCTCGTGCCGCAACGCCCCCGACACCACCCAGGTGACCAGGACGATGTCGGCGTGCTCGTGGGGGTCGTAGCCCGCGCCGGCGCCGAGGAGGTCGTCGTTGAACGCGACCAGCGGGCCGAACGAGACCCGCTCCGGGTCGTAGGAGGAGCCGAAGGAGAACGAGTGACGTGTCTGACGTCCGGGCTCACGTGTGACGAACCGATCCATTCCCCTTCGAACCAGTACGGTCACGGACACAATGATCCCCGTGCCTCACCCCCTGCTCCCACCGGGCTTCCGCTTCGGTGCCAGCACCGCGTCGTACCAGATCGAGGGTGGTGCCACCGAGGACGGCAAGGGACCGAGCATCTGGGACACGTTCACCCACCTGCCGGGCAAGATCGCCGACGGCTCGAACGGCGACGTGGCGTGCGACCACTATCACCGTCTCGACGAGGACCTCGACCTGATGCAGCGGCTCGGCCTGGGTGGTTATCGCTTCTCGATCTCGTGGCCGCGCGTGCTGCCGACCGGCTCCGGCCACCCCAACGCGGCGGGTCTGGGGTTCTACGAACGCCTCGTCGACGGCCTCCTCGAGCGCGAGATCCAGCCGATGGTGACGCTCTACCACTGGGACCTGCCACAGGAGCTCGAGGACGCCGGAGGCTGGCTCAACCGCGACACCGTCGAGCGCTTCGCGGAGTACGCCGCGCTGGTCGGCGAGCACCTCTCCGACCGAGTGGAGCACTGGATCCCGGTCAACGAGCCCAACGTCGTCACGATGATGGGTTACGGCAACGGCCTGCACGCACCGGGCAAGGCCTTGATGTTCGACGCCCTGCCGGTCGCCCACCACCTGCTGCTCGCGCACGGCCGCGCGGCGATCGCGCTGCGGGCCGCCGGGGCGTCGAGCATCGGCTGCGCCAACAACCACGCCCCGATGTGGCCGGCCAGCGACGACGAGGCCGACGTCGGCGCGTCCAAGCTGTTCGACGCCTTGTGGAACGGGATGTTCTCCGAGCCGATGCTGTTCGGGCGCTATCCGATCGACCTGGCGCCGTTGGTCGAGCCGGTGATCATGGCCGGCGACATGGCCACGATCAGGCAGCCGCTCGACTTCTACGGCGTGAACTACTACAACCCGATGCGGATCGCCGCAGCCGACGAGGACGCCCCGATGCCGTTCGAGCCGCTGGAGATCGTCGGGTACCCGACCACCGACTTCGGCTGGCCCGTCGTACCCGATGCCTTGCGTGAGTGGCTGATCACCCTGCGCGCACGCTATCGAGCGGCGCTGCCGCCGATCATCATCACCGAGTCGGGCTGCTCGTACGGCGCGGCGCCCGACGCGGACGGTGTCGTCGACGACCAGGCGCGCATCGACTACCTCGACGCGCACCTCCGCGCCGTCGCCGTCGCCGTTCGCGCCGGGGTCGACGTCCGCGGCTACTACACGTGGTCGCTGATGGACAACTTCGAGTGGGCCGAGGGCTACTCCCAGCGCTTCGGTCTGGTGTACGTCGACTACGACACCCTCGCCCGCGTCCCGAAGCGCTCGTTCGACTGGTACGCCGAGACGATCAAGGCCCAGCCGCCGGACAACTGAAGCCGACCCGGGGAACGTGGGTCACGATCACGCCGAGTCGTCACCTGCCGACTCGGCGCGTTAGCGACGGCCGAGGGCGCGCACCTTCCAGCCCGCCGAGCGCCAGGCGTCGAGGTCGAGCACGTTGCGTCCGTCGAAGATCCGCTGCCGGGCGACGACACCGTCGAGGTCGGCGGGGGTGATCTGCCGGAACTCCGGCCACTCGGTCAGGTGCAGCACCAGGTCGGCCCCTTGGCACGCCTCGATCGCCGAGTCGGCGTAGGACAGCGTCGGGTAACCCTGGCCGGCGGTGACGTTGGCCTGCGGGTCGTAGACACGCACCCGGGCACCACGCAGGTGCAGCTGGCCGCTGATCCAGAGTGCGGGTGAGTCGCGGACGTCGTCGCTGTCGGGCTTGAACGCCGCACCCCAGACGCCGATCCGGGCGCCGGCGAGCTTGCCGCCCACCATCGCCCTGGCGATGTCGACCACGCGTTCGCGCTGACGCTGGTTCACGTCGTCGATGTGGCGCAGGAACGTCATCGCGTCCTCGATGCCGAGCTCGCCGGCACGGTGGACGAACGCCCGGATGTCCTTCGGCAGGCAGCCGCCGCCGAAGCCGATGCCGGCGTTGAGGAAGCGTCGGCCGATGCGGTCGTCGTACCCGATCGAGTCCGCGAGGTCGACCACGTCCGCACCGGTGGCCTCACACACCTCGGCCATCGCGTTGATGAACGAGATCTTGGTGGCCAGGAAGGCGTTCGCGGCAACCTTGACCAGCTCGGCGGTGGCGTAGTCCGTGACCACCACCGGCGTGCCCTCGTCGATCATCGGAGCGTAGAAGTCGCGCAGGAGCTTCTCCGCTCGGCCGTCCTGGAGGCCCATCACGATCCGGTCGGGGTGCAGCGTGTCCTGGACGGCGAAGCCCTCGCGCAGGAACTCCGGGTTCCACGCGAGCAGGGCCTCCGACCCCACGGGCGAGTTCGCGGTCAGCACCTGAGCCATCCACTCCGCGGTGCCGACGGGCACCGTCGACTTGCCGACCACCAGCGTCGGGTGGTCCAGGTGCGGGGCGAGCCCGGCGAACGCCGTCTCGACCTGGCTCACGTCGGCCGCGAGGCTCTCGGGCTGCTGCGGCGTGCCCACGCAGACGAAATGCAGCTCGCCGAACGCCGCCACCTCGGCGTAGGAGCCGGTGAAGCGCAGTCGGCCGGACTCCACGTGCCGCGAGAGCACCTCGGCCAGCTGGGGCTCGAACATCGACACCTCGCCCCGCGACAGCGCCGCACGCTTCTCCGGGTCGATCTCCATGCCCAGCACCTCGTGGCCGAGGTCGGCCATGGCGGCGGCATGGGTGGCCCCGAGATACCCACATCCGATGACGGTGATCCGCATGTCCGGGAGTCTAGGGAGAGACCGCCGCTCCCGGGACGGCCGGCAGCGCCGCCGCGACCCGCGTCCCCTGCTCGATCGCGCGTTTCGCGTCGAGCTCGGCGGCCACGTCGGCGCCCCCGATGAGGTGGGGCGATCCGCCGGCCGCGACCAGCTCGTCGTACAGCTCTCGCACCGACTCCTGGCCGGCGCACAGCACGACGGTGTCGGCCTCGACCACGACCGGCGCACCCTCGACGAGGAGATGCAGGCCGGCGTCGTCGATGCGGACGTACGCCGCGCCGCGCACCTGACGCACCCCTGCCTGTTTCAGCACCGCACGGTGCGCCCAGCCGCTGGTCCTCCCGAGCGCGATCCCGACGGGCGTGGTCTTGCGCTGGACCAGGGTCACCTCACGCAACGGTGCGGGCAGCTTCGGCTCGGTCAGCCCTCCGGGATACAGGGCGGGGTCGCCGACGCCCCAGCGCGCCTTCCAGTCCTCGGGTGACTCCTCCGGGTCGTGGGTCAGGAAGTGGCTCACGTCGACGCCGATGCCGCCGGCGCCGATCACGGCCACGCGATCGCCGGGTGTGACACGACCCGCCAGCACGTCGGCGTACGTCGCGACGTCGGGGTGGTCGACCCCGTCGATGTCGGGGATGCGCGGCGTGACACCGGTCGCCACGATCACCTCGTCGTACGCCGACAGGTCGGCCGCCGTGGGCGCGACTCCGAGCCGCACCTCGGCGCCGAGCACCTCGAGCCTGCGGGAGAAGTAGCGCAGCGTCTCGGCGAACTCCTCCTTGCCCGGGACCCGCATCGCGAGCCGGAACTGCCCGCCGACCTCGCTCGCCTGCTCGAAAAGGGTCACCGCGAACCCGCGCTCGGCGGCTGCTGCCGCCGTCGCCAGGCCCGCGGGGCCGGCGCCGACCACGGCCACCGATGGTGCTCCGGGGTCTCGAGCCGGTCGCTGGGCGACCTCCACGACCGGCGGAGCGGACGTGATCGGCGCCAGCACCAGCTCGCGCTCGCGCCCGGCTCGGGGGTTCACCAGGCATGACGCCTTGCGGTTGCCGAACACGTGGTCGAGGCAGGCCTGGTTGCAGGCGATGCAGGTGTTGATCTCGTCCGCCCGCCCGGAGGCCGCCTTCACGACGAGGTCCGGGTCGGCGAGCAACGGCCGGGCCATCGAGATCAGG